>JAYSYZ010000092.1:0-12373 GCA_043727195.1 Paracoccaceae bacterium | reverse complement strand
GCCAGTTTCTCCGGCGAGAACGGCTCGAATGTGCCGCTGATCAGGAAGTAGGAGTTCTTGCCAAGATGGTCGACAGCCAACCCGGTGTAGTGCCCAAGCGGAGCCCCGATCTTTTCCCCGCCGTCGAGAAGCGTTGGCATGTGCGGCAAGCGCAGTCCTCCCAAAGCGTTGCCATCGCCGTCGCGCTCTGCGGCTCGCAGCGGCACGCCCTCAAACTCCGTGGGTGCCGTGTCGGAAAGTGTGAGGTGGATGCTCGGCGGCGGTTCCTGCCCGTCGATCCAGGCTTCGAGATTCACGAGCGCCGCACGCACGACTGGTTCGAAACCGATGGGGTTCTGTTCGGGCATGCCGTGCTTGCGAAAATCGGCAGCCGTGGCGGGAATATGCGACACGCCCGCAATTTCGATCAGCCGAAAGTCCGGGCTCTCGCCGCGCTCGTCAAAGCCGCCCCACTCAGCGTCGGTCTCGGCCATGAAGGCGATGACCTTGCCCCCGTCCGAGACTGGGCCGGCGCAACCCTTGAATCCGCCGGATGCCAGATCGAGGCACCCGCCGCTTGTGCCGCCGATCAAGGCGCCGTCGAAAGTCGGGTCTCCCTCCGCGGAATTGAGATGATCGAAGTACCATCCCCTCAGCAGGGCGCCGGTTTGCGAATATCCATAAGCGATCAGCCTGTCGGACCCAACCATCTCGGCGAGGCCTGCGTCGGCTGGTAGATGCCCACCCGGATTTCGCGCCAGTGCCGCCGTGTCGCGCAGGATCGTATATCCGTCTGCGGCGACCGAGATGGTGCCATTCTTGAGCGCTTCGATCGCCGTCTTGTCCCAGATGACGCTGACGTAGGCGTGGCCACGTCCAAACAAAAATTCATCTCCCATGTGGCCCCGCGCGAGCGGTAGCGGTTGCCCGCCCAGCACCCAATTGTCGAAGTAGATCGTAATCGTGTTCACGACATCGACCACCACGAAGCCGTTGTGATCCGCCGCGTTCTTTGGCAAGGCAAGGGTAATCGGGACAGAATAGGCACCGCCGGGCGCCGTGCCCTCCATTCGGGCATTGATTTCTACATAATGTTTGCCTTGGAACGGTCCGATCTCCTTGGAATCGGCGACGGTGACACCGGTTATTTCGGCACTCGCTGGGGCTGGGACACCCCATGCGACGCCGGAAGCCATCAGCGCCATCGTGGAAAATTCTCCCAGTCGGAAGCTGCTATGCATTTTTTGGTCTCCAATGTTGTCAATATAAGCGCCAAATAAATTCCGAGTCTTTTCTTGATTTAATTGTAACATATTCACCGCACTTTGTCACTGGAGCATGCTGGTTTAACGTTCAGAAGGTAGGACGGCAGCGTCAGGGCCTCCGTCCGGAAAAACGCCTCCACCGGCGTCCCCGGCACCTAAACCGCCGTGATGAGCCGCAGCATGTCGGGCTTGGCCTTGCGGGCGGCTCTCCGCTATAATGGCTGCAAAACGAAAAAATGAGAGGCGGCAGGACCATGCGGAATGAATGGGTAACGACAGGGATTTTGGGCGGCATGACGCGCCGGGGGGCGCTGATGACCGGGGCGGCGGCGGCCCTTTCGGCTTGTGTGTCCTCGGGCGGGCGGTCCGGAGGTGGGGGGTTCCGTGCGCCGGACCCGGCGCCGCGACCGGTGCCGAATGCGGGTTATGATGCGTGGGTGGAAGCGTTCAGGGGCCGCGCGGCGGGAAGGGGAATCGCAAGCGGCACGCTGGATACGGCGTTCCGGGGGGCGGGATTTTTGCCGGAGGTGATCGAGAAGGACCGCAACCAGACGGAGTTCAAGCGGTCGCTGGAGGATTATCTGGCGATTGCCGCCTCGGCAGAGCGGGTGTCATTGGGGCAGCAGAAGCTGAGCCAGTATGGAGGGGTTCTGGCCTCGATTGAGCGGCGCTATGGCGTTGAGGCGCATGTCGTGGCGGCGGTCTGGGGGCTGGAAAGCTTTTTCGGCACCCGGCGCGGCAATGTGCCGGTGATCGCGGCCCTGTCGACGCTGGCCTATGACGGTCGGCGCGGGGAGTTCTTTGAAGGCCAGTTGATCGCAGCACTGCGCATTCTGCAAAACGGCGACATTGGGGTTTCGGGGATGACCGGCAGTTGGGCCGGGGCCATGGGGCATACCCAGTTCATCCCGACGTCCTATCTGGAGTTCGCGGTGGATTTTACCGGTGACGGGCGGCGCGATATCTGGAGCGAGGACCCGTCGGATGCGCTGGCCTCGACGGCGGCCTATCTGAACCGGTCGGGCTGGACGAAGGGTCTGCCCTGGGGGGCGGAGGTGTCGCTGCCTGCGGGGTTCAACAGCGGGCTTTTGGGACGCGGCAAGGGAAAATCGGCGGGCGAATGGTCAGCTTTGGGTGTGACGGCGGCGGGGGGCGGCGCGCTGCCTGCGGGCGGGTCGATCATCGCGGGCGGTGGACCGGCATTTCTGCTGACGCAGAATTTCAACGTGATCCTGCGCTATAACAACGCCGAGAATTACGCGATCGGCGTCGGGCATCTGTCGGACCGGTTGCTGGGGCGGGGGGCGATCCGGGCGAGTTTCGGGCCGGATGCGACGGGGATGACGATTGCCGACCGGCAGGATTTGCAGCGGCGGCTTACGGCGGCCGGGTTTGACACCGGCGGGTCGGACGGGGTGATCGGGGCCAAGACGAAGGCCGCGATCCGGGGGTATCAGGCAAGCGCCGGGTTGCCGGCGACCGGCGAGCCGTCATTGGAGTTGTTGCGCCGGTTGCGGTGAGGCTGCCCATTCTGTGCGGCGCGCGGCTGGGGTGAGACTGGAGCCTCCGGCGGGGATATTTGGGCCAATGTGAAATGCCTTTCGGTCGCAGGGCCTTGAAGGAGGCGGGGGCGGGGCCTAGTGTCCGGCGCGACGGATAGGGGCGGATGATGGCGGGCAAGCGCAGCATTTTCGAAGAGGTGGGCACGGGGCAAGCAGGGCCGGTAGCGCCGGTTGGCGGCGGCATCGACGCGCGGCCAAAGGGCGCGCGCGCGGGCATCCGGTTGTGGCTGGTGGCGCTGTTCCTGCTGGTCTGCACGATGATCGCGGTGGGGGGGGTGACGCGGTTGACGGATTCTGGCCTGTCGATCACCGAGTGGAAGCCGGTGACCGGGGCCTTGCCACCGCTTGGCGAGGCGGCTTGGGCGGAGGAATTTGCCAAATACCGGGCAAGCCCGGAATACCAGTTGCAGAACAACGGGATGACGCTGGAGTCTTTCAAGACCATCTACTGGTGGGAATGGGGGCACCGGCAATTGGGCCGGGTGATCGGGGTGGTCTGGGCGCTGGGGTTTGTGGGCTTTGCACTGGCAAGGGCGATCCCGCCGGGGTGGACGGGGCGGTTGCTGCTGATCGGCGCGCTGGGGGCGGCGCAGGGGGCGATTGGCTGGTGGATGGTGTCTTCGGGGCTAGCCGGTGACAGGGTGGATGTAGCGTCTTACCGGCTGGCTACGCATCTGGGACTGGCCTTTGTGATCCTGGGATTCATCGCGTGGTATGTGTTCCTGCTCGGTCGCAGCGAGGCAGAGTTGATGACGGCGCGGCGGGGGCGGGAGGCGCGGTTGTTCGGGCTGGCGACCGGGTTGATGCATTTCGCGTTTCTGCAGATCCTGCTGGGGGCGCTGGTGGCGGGGATCGACGCGGGGCGGGCGTTTCCGACCTGGCCGCTGATGAACGGGCAGTTCTTTCCGGCGGATGCGTTTTATGTGCCGGATGGGGCGGGCGGCAGTCTGCCGGTCTGGCATGCGTTCTTTGAGAACCCGGGGCTGGTGCAGTTCATCCACCGGATGTCAGGGTATCTGTTGTTCGGCTTTGCCGTGGTCGTCTGGCTGCGGGGGCGGCGGTCGGCCTACCGGGCGACCCAAGGCGCGTTCCATGCGGTAATGGCGATGATGCTGGCGCAGGTGGCCATCGGCATTGCGGCGGCGGTGACGGCGGCGCAGGTGCATGTGGCAATCACCCATCAGATTGGTGCGGTGATCCTGTGGGTGCTGATCATCCGGGCGCGGCATCTGGCGCAATACCCGGTGGCGGGATCAATCCGGAAAGGCACGGCATGAGCGCCTATGACGATCTGATGGCCTATCAGCGCCAGACCGAAGCTTTGGCGCAGGTGGCCGGGCGGCTTGGCTGGGATCAGGAGACGGTGATGCCCGCGGGCGCGGCGGAACAGCGGGCCGAGGAGATGGCGGCGCTGGAAGGGGTGCTGCACGCGCGGCGGACGGAGGCGCGGCTGGGCGAGTGGCTGGTGGCGGCGGTGGCGCCGGATGCGGTGGGGACGGCACAGCTGCGCCAGATCGGGCGGATGTACCGCCGCACGGTGAAGGTACCGGTGCGGCTGGCCGAGGAATTGGCGGGGCTGACCTCGCTGGCGCAGGGCATCTGGGCGGGATGCCGCGCGCGCGAGGATGTGGCGGGATTCCTGCCGACGCTGGAACGCGTGGTGGCGCTGAAGCGCGAGGAGGCGGCGGCGCTGGCTGAAGGCGGGGATCTTTATGATGCGCTGGTGGATGATTACGAACCGGGGATGACCGGGGCGGGGATCGCTGCGATGTTTGCGGCGATGCGGCCACGGTTGGTGGCCTTGCGGGCGGCGGTGTTGGGGGCTGCGGCGCCGCAAGCGCTGGAGGGTGTGTTCGGCGGCGAGGCGCAACTGGCGCTGACGCGGGAACTGGCGACGGTGTTCGGCTATGACTGGGGGCGGGGGCGGCTGGATCAGGCGGTGCATCCGTTCTCGTCCGGGTCGGGGCATGATGTGCGGATCACGACGCGGATCAGCGAGAGCGATCCGTTCAACTGTTTTTATTCGACGATCCACGAGGTGGGGCACGCGGCGTATGAGCAGGGGATTGACGCAGGCTACGCGCTGACGCCGATCGGGCAGGGGGCATCCATGGGGGTGCATGAAAGCCAGAGCCGGAGTTACGAGAACCAGCTGGGGCGAAGCCGGGCCTTTACCGGGTGGCTGTTCGGGCGGATGCAGGCGCATTTCGGGGATATCGGGATTGCGGATGCGGAAGGGTTCTACCGCGCGGTGAACCGGGTGCACTCGGGCTATATCCGCACCGAGGCGGATGAGGTGCATTACAACCTGCATGTGATGATGCGGTTCGATCTGGAACGTGCGCTGATCCGGGGGGAGTTGCAGGTGGCCGATCTGGAAGGCGCGTGGAATGACCGGTTCCGGGCAGACTTTGGCGTGGCGGTGGACCAGCCGTCGAACGGGATGCTGCAGGATGTGCACTGGTCGTGCGGGTTGTTCGGGTATTTCCCGACTTATACCTTGGGCAATGTCTATGCAGGCTGCCTGCATCAGGCGATGCGGGGGGCGCTGCCGGGCCTTGATGCCGACATGGCGCGCGGCGATGTCAGCGCGGCGACGGGCTGGCTGCGGGCGAACCTGCAGCGGCACGGGTCGCTGATGACCCCGCGCGAGACGGTGGCGCAGGCTTGCGGGTTCGCGCCGTCGGAAGGGCCGTTCCTGGATTACCTTGAAGCGAAGTTCGGGGAAATCTACCGATTGTGAGCGGGACCGACAGCCCTGCGGTCTGGCTGCTGGCAGTTGGTCAGACGCTGATTTACGCGGGGTGCTACTATTCCTTTCCGGCGCTGTTGCCGGATCTGGAGGCGGCGACCGGCTGGACCAAGGCCGAGCTTGCCTTGGGCCCGACGCTGGCCTTTCTGATCATGGCGGGGTTGGCCACGTTCACCGGGCGGCTGGTGGACCGGGGCATGGGGGCGAGATGCTGGTCTGGCTGCCGGGGCTGGCGGCGCTGGGGGTGGCGGCGCTTGGGGTGGTGGACAGTCTGGCGGGATGGCTGATCTCATGGGCGGTGATCGGGGTGGCGCAGGCGGGGTGCCTGTATGAGACGTGCTTTGCGTTTCTGACCCGGCGAATGGGCCTTGAGGCGCGAGGGGCGATCACCAAGGTGACGCTGGTGGCGGGGTTCGCGGGGACACTGGCCTTTCCGATTGGCCACTGGCTGGGGCAGGCGATGGGCGGGCAGGGCGCGATGCTGGCCTTTTCAGTGCTGATGCTGGTGGTCATTCCGTTGAATGCGGTGGCGGTACGGTGGTTACGCCGCCGCGAGCGGGCAGAGTTCGCGGTGCTGCCGACACCGGCTGGCGTACTGCAGGCGGCGCTTCGAAAACCGGCGTTCTGGATCATCGCGGCGGCATTCACCGCGATCTACCTGAACCACGGGATCCTGATCACCTATGTGCTGGTACTGTTTGCCGACCGGGGGGCCGGGGCGGGGCTGGCGGCGCTGGCGGCGGCGTCGATCGGACCGGCGCAGGTGATCGGGCGGCTGGTGCTGTTGCTGGCGGGCGCGCGGGTGTCAACCGGGCAGGCCACGCGGGCGGCGGCGGGCACGGTGGTGGTGGCAAGTGCTGTCCTTTGGGCGGCGGGTGTGGCCCCGGTGATGATCTTTGCCTTTGCGCTGGCGCAGGGTGCGGGGGCGGGGCTGATGTCGATCCTGCGCCCGGTTCTGGTTGCCGAGGTGCTGGGGCGCAGCGGCTTTGGCGTGATTTCCGGCGCAGTGGCGGTGGCCCCGATCCTTGCGTCAGCGGCGGCCCCGTCGGTTGGCGCGGGGCTGCTGGCGGTGGGCGGGCCGCAGATGGTGTATGCGGCCTGCCTGATGCTTGGCGGTCTTGGTCTGGCGCTGGTGACGGTGCTGCTGGCGCAGCGCCCTGGTCAGTTCAGCGGCTGATACGTGAACATCTTGTCCGATCCGCCGCCACCCAGATCGAAGCGAACCCCGAGGTTGACCAGCGAGCCATTCAGCGCGGGCGAGCCTGCGCCGAAGTCATTGGCATGACGGCCGATACCGGCATACACCTCGGTCCCCGGGGACAGTTTGTAGCCCGCCCCGAGGCTGAACACGCGGTAGTATCCATCATCGCCATAGTCACTGTAATGCACGCCGGCCTTGAGAGAGAAGGCGGAGCCAAGCCCGTATGAGCCTTGCAGTTCGGCCAGAGCGTAGGGATTGTCGTTATCAAGGCTGTCGCCGATGCGCCCTTCAACCTTGAGCGGACCGTTGAGGTAAAGCGCTTCGGCAGCGTAGAGATAAATGCCGTCGGAATTGTTGTCGGCGGCAACCATCGCGCCAAGGCGGAGCGCGTCACCCACGTCGGTTGTCAGGTGAACGGCAAGACCATTGTATTGGCTGAAGTCGATATCGGCGGAATTGTTGATGACTTTGCCAAGGGCAAGGCCAGCCTGAACGCCGAACCCGCCAAACCGCCAGCTGGCATCCAGCGTGCCTTCAATACTGTCATAATCGTAGCCGGAATTGTCTTCGTAGCTTTGGTACTGAAGGTCGACAACCGCGCCTTCATAGCCTTGGGCGGATGCGATAGCCGGAAAAAGCGCCAAAGCGGCGGTAAGAAGTCTGCTCATGATATGCCTCAATCGTTTGTTATTTTGCAGCAGCTTACGGGAAAACCGCGAATCTGTCACGCGCTTGTTTTCAGGCTGTCCAGTCGGGGGGGCGTTTTGAGAGGAAGGCGGCAATGCCTTCGTCGGTATCGCGCCAGAGCAGATTCTGCTGCATGACCGCGCCGGTGAGGGCATAGGCGTCGGCCAGGGGCAGGCCGGCCTGATCGTAGAACGCACGTTTGCCGATTTTGACGGCGGCCGTGAGTTTGTTGGCGATGGTGCGGGCAAGGGCGCGGGTTGCGTCGGCCAAGTCTTCGGGCGCGGCGATGCGGTTGACCAGCCCAACCTCGCGGGCGCGGGCGGCGGTCAGGAATTCGCCGGTGGTCAGCATCTCGAACGCGGTGGCGGGGGGGATTTTGCGGGTCAGTGCGACCATCGGGGTGGCGCAGAACAGGCCGATGTTGACGCCGTTCACGCCAAAGCGGGCGCTATCGGCGGCGGTGACGAGGTCGCAGGATGCGGCAAGCTGGCACCCGGCGGCGGTAGCCAGACCATGAACCTGGGCGATGACCGGCTGAGGCAGGGCGGGAATCATCTGCATCACGGTGGCACAGCGGGCGAAAAGGCCGGTGTAGAAATAGGCGCCCTTGTCGGGGGCGGCGCGGGCGGCCTGCAGTTCCTTGAGGTCGTGGCCGGCGCAGAAGGCGCGGCCGGCACCTTGCAGGATAACCACCCGGATCAGGGGGTCGGCGGCGAGGCGGGTGAATTCGCCGGAGAGCGCGGTCAGCATCGCGTCTGACAGGGCGTTGAGGCTGGCTGGAGCGTTCAAAGTCAGGGTGGCGATGTGATCGGCATCGTCGCGCAGCAGGATCTGGTCGGCCATGGCGGTCCTTCCGGTTTTGCGCCAGCTTAGGCGGTGAACCGGATGGAGGAAAGCGATGAGCGTGGCGATGACGGCGGCAGAGTTGCAGATGTTTCTGGCGCGGGAGTTCGGGCAGGTGGCGGCGGATTTCGTGGTGGAGAAGGCCGTCGATGGCGGTGTCACCCTGCGGCTGGCGGTGGCGGAGCGGCATCTGCGGCCGGGCGGCACGGTGTCGGGCCCCGCAATATTCGGGCTGGTCGATGTGGCCATGTATCTGGCGATCCTGGCACGCATCGGACCACAAGCGCTGACCGTCACCACCAACTGCGCCATCGATTTCATGCGCAAGCCTGTGGCGGGGCGGGATCTGCGCGCCGAGGCGCGGGTGCTGAAACTGGGGCGGGTTCTGGCGGTGGGGGATGTCATGGTGTTCAGTGACGGGCTGGCCGAGCCGGTGGCACGCGCCGGTTTGACCTATTCGATCCCGCCGGATCGCTGAGCGTTGACGCGGCGCGGGGGCGGGTGCAGGGTTCGGCTTGCGGTCAAGGGGGAGGCGACGATGCGGTGGATGATGGCGTGGATGCTGCTGGCAGGCGTGGCGCAGGCCGAGATGGTGCAAGAGCGGGTCACCATCCCGTCGCAGGGCAAGACCATGGTGGGCACGCTGGCCCTGCCCGAGGGGGAGCCAGCGCCGGTGGTACTGCTGTTCCACGGCTTTACCGGGACGCGGGATGAATTGCCGATCCCCGGCACTGAGGACGGGGTGTTTTCGCGCACGGCGCGGCTGCTGGCGGAGGCCGGATATGCCAGCCTGCGGGTGGATTTCATCGGATCGGGCGAAAGCGAGGGGGATTTCGCCGACACGACCTATGAGGGGCAGGTGGCCGACGGGCTGGCGGCACTTGCCTTTGCGCAGGGCGATGCGCGGGTGCAGGGCGACGCGGTGCACATCATCGGCTGGAGTCAGGGCGGGCTGGTGGCCACAGCGGTGGCCGGGCGCAGCGATGCCCCAAAGGCGGTGGCGCTGTGGGCGGCGGTAGCCGATCCTAAGGCGACGTTCAGCGGCCTGCTGGGGCCAGAGGTGATGGCGAAAGGCCAGTCCACCGGGACCACGCCGATGCTGATCAAGTTGCCATGGGGGGCGGAGACATCGCTGAAGCAGGGCTATTTCGATGGGGTGGCGACGTTCAAGCCGACGGAGGAGATCGCCTCGTACGCGGGCCCGTTATTCGTGGCGCAGGGCACGCTGGACACCGTGGTGCCGCCGGTTTCGCAAGACCAGCTGCTGGCCGCGCATGAGGGCGAGGAGGTGGCCTTTACCCGCGAGATGGACCATGTATTCAACGTGTTCACCTCGCCCGAAACGCTGGACGAGATGGTTGCGGCCACGATCAGCTTTTTCGCCACGCATTGATGGCGGCGGCGAGCGCAGGCTGGTTCGCCGGGGATGGTCCCGTTTCCGCGCAGTGGTGTGGGGGGGGGCGCGGATCACGCAAGCTTCTGCGGCGGATCTTCGGAAGCGCGTGCGGATTGATCGCTTACCTACCGGGTTCTGGTGAAAGGGTTCGGGGTTGCGGCCTTGCGCGTGGAAGTGGACGCAGATTGAGGCGCGGAGGGGAGGAGTGGTTCTCCGCCGGACGGGTGGGATCGCCAGCCGACTCGGCCTCCCCTTCAAGATCGGCGTGCTGGCCGGTGATCAGGACCGGATCGACGCGCCCTCAGGTGTCAGACGGCCCGATCAAGGGAGAGGGGGTCAGGTTCCGGTCCTACCTTGCATCCTGGCGACATCGTGATCCCGGACAACCTCGGCAGCCGCAGGGGCCCCGCCATGCGGGCCGCCGGCGCAAGATCGCCGAACTGTGCGCACAGGTTGCACCTCAACAATGCCAAAACTACCGCCCCAACTCAGGATAAGCTGCCGGCAAACCCTGAACCGTCCTAGGCCTTTGGTTTGAGGAAACGACCTTCCATCGAGGCACCGCTTTCGATGACGATGGTACCGGTCGTCACATCGGCCTTGACCAGGGCACTGGCGCGCAGGGTGAAGCTGTCGGAGGTGACCTTGCCATCGAGGCGGCCCTTCACCTCGACCGTGTCGGCCTGGACCGAGCCGGTCACGCGGCCTTCCTGACCGATGATCAGTCCCTGGGCGGTGATGTTGCCGTCAATTTCGCCAAGAACCTCCACCAGGCCGGTCGACGAAATCTCGCCGGTAATTCTGAGGTCGGCACCGAGGACGGAGCGCGTGGTGTTGGAGCCCGCACCACCGGAGCGCGGCGTGACAGCGGTCGTGGTGCCCGTCGGGGCGGCGGTGGGAGCGGCGTTGAGGTCGGCGGTCTTGGAAAACATCGCGTCCATCCTTGATCTGTTACCCGTGATAAGGCGGGAACCGAGGGGGGCGGTCAAGGGCCGCTGTCAGTGGGTGGCGGGTTTCCCGCCGATGGTATGTCGCTTGCAGACCTGACAAGTGCGGAACAGGGTGGTCAGATGCCAGCGGGGATCGTTAAAAGGACCGCCGGGCATGACCGACGAAGCAGGCAGCGATGGGTTTTTCACGCCTGTGTCGGGGATAGACCTGCCGCGATTCGCCGGGATCGCCACGTTCATGCGGCTGCCCCATGTGCCGTTCGACCATCCGCGCTTTGCCGAGGTGGAAATCGGCCTGATCGGCGCGCCCTGGGATGGCGGCACGACCAACCGCCCCGGCCCCCGGCACGGGCCGCGCCAGTTGCGCGATCTGTCCACGATGATCCGGGCGCAAAATGGCGCGACCTGGGTTGCCCCGTTCGAAATGGCGCGTTGTGCCGACCTTGGCGACGTGGCCCCGAACCCGGGCGATCTGATGGACAGTCTGGCGCGGATGGAGGCGTTTTACGACCGGGTGGTCGCGGCGGGCATCCGGCCATTGACTGGGGGCGGCGATCATCTGTGCACGCTGCCGATCCTGCGTGCGGTCGCCAAAGCGCGCCCGGTGGGGATGATCCAGTTCGACAGCCACACCGATCTGAACGACGTCTATTTCGGCACCAGCCGCTACACCCACGGCACCCCGTTCCGGCGCGCGGTGGAAGAGGGGCTGCTGGACCCCAAGCGCTATGTGATCATCGGGGTCAGGGGCACCGCTTATGGGCGCGAGGATTGGGATTTTGCCGCCCGCGCCGGTATCCGGATCATTCCGATTGCCGAATTTCACGCGCGCGGGGCGGAGGATGTAATGGCCGAAGCCCGCGCGATCGTGGGCACGGGGGACACCTATGTGACCTATGACATCGACTTTGTGGACCCGACCTTTGCGCCCGGCACCGGGACGCCCGAGGTGGGGGGCCCGACATCCTGGCAAGCCCTGCAGGTGGCACGGGGCCTGCGCGGGGTCAATGTGGTCGGGGCGGACCTTGTGGAGGTGTCGCCGCCGTTCGACCCGGGTGGCGGTACCGCCTGGCTGGGGATCAGCCTGATGTTCGAGATGTTGTGCGTGATGGCTGAGCGGGTGAAGGGTTAGGGGGCCAGCCCCAGCGTCACGGCGGGGGCACTGCCGCGCGCAACTGGCATTGCAAGAGACTTGCCAACCATGTCGCGCCTTTGGCCCTTGCCCGCTGGCGGGTGACGGTTGTGTCGATGCGGCGGACCGGTTTGGCGGCTGACCTGGTGCCCATCAACGGCGACAACGAAGCGATTCCCGCCACTGACATCGGGGCCGCCGGCATCGCTATGTCAGTCTGCGGCAGGGAAATCACCTCTGCCATACCCGGGTCAGGCGGCGGAGACGGCAGAAAGTCGACAAATTTCCGAGGGTTGTTCGGGCCGGATGAAAATTCGTCATCTTGCTGTCATTTTCCACTTGCGACCTTGGAAAGCCGGACGTAAAAGCCGCCTCACCGAAGCGGAAGGAAAGCGGAAACGCAAAACCGACGGTTCGGAAGCGGCAATGATAACGCCGCAGTGAAAATCTGGAGGCAAGACGGCAGGTACGCCAGAAGTTCTGGCGCGCCGGGTGTTTTTTGTCCGTGCTCTTTGAGACTGACTGGTAATGAAGGGATATGCGGGCGGTTTGGGCGCATCGGCGTCTGATCGCAGCATATCGGCCTAGTAGGGATCGCGAGGTTCC
>JAYSYZ010000091.1:0-12425 GCA_043727195.1 Paracoccaceae bacterium | reverse complement strand
CTGGCCGGCATATTCGATGGCGCGCGGGACAAAGACCTTGTCGCCAAGCGCTGCACGGATGCCGTGCGAGATCGAGGATTTGCCGTGACTTCGGGGCGGTCGATCCTTTTGTATGGCCCGCCCGGAAACGGCAAATCCTCGATCTCGCACGGCATCCGTGCAGCGCTTGGCGACAAGGTCTTTGTCCCGCGCGCCATCGAATATGCCGGCCAGATCATCACGGTCTATGACCCGATCGTGCATTCCGCCGCCGAGGCCGCAGTGGATGACCCCAACAGCCTCCGCCGCAGTTCGAACAAGTTCGACAATCGCTATGTGCTGTGCGAGCGCCCCTCGGTGATCACCGGCGGTGAATTGTCGCTGGACATGCTGGACCTTAAATACAATCCAACCGCGCGGACCTATCAGGCCTCGTTGCAGCTGAAAGCCACCGGCGGCATCTTCATCATCGACGACCTTGGCCGTCAGGCCGAGCCGCCGCAAAAGATCGTCAACCGCTGGATCGTGCCGCTGGAGGAAAGCCGCGATATCCTTGCCCTGCAGTCGGGCGAAAAGTTCACCGTGCCCTTCGACACGCTGGTGATCTTTTCCACCAACTTCCACCCCAACCAGATTTTCGACGGCGCCGCCCTGCGCCGGATCTTTTTCAAGATCAAGATCGACGGCCCAAGCCAGGAAAACTTTCTGAAGATCTTCGCGATGGTGGCCCGGAAAAAGAAGATGCCGCTGGATGAAACTGCGCTGATGCATCTGATGAAGGTCAAGTTCCCGACCATCGACAACAATTATGCCAATTACCAGCCGGTGTTCCTGATCGACCAGATGATCGCGGTGTGCGAGTTCGAGAATATCCCCTACCAGATGACCCCGGAACTGATCGACCGCGCCTGGGCCAACATGTTCGTCCGGCAGGAAGAGGTTGCGCACTGACGGCGGGGCAAGCGCAGATCTTTTCGAAAAGATCTGCAAATTTCTTAAGTTGGCGCGTCACCCAAAGACAGTGACGCCCGTTTCCGTCACCACTGCATCCAGACGCTGATCGGTCGCATCCGTCGGCACCGCTGCCACCTCCTGCGCCGCGAAGGCAAAGCCTACCGCCAGCACCGGACCGCGCGCCCGCAACCCTTGCAGCGTCCGGTCATAGAACCCGCCGCCATAGCCGAGACGGTAGCCGCGCGCGTCAAACGCCAGCATGGGGACAATCAGGACGTCCGGGTCCAGCCAGCCCCCTTCGGCAGGGATCAGCGCCTTGAACGCCCCTTCAACCATCGCGGCCCCCGGCGTCCATTCCCGGAACCGCAGCGGCATCCCCTGGCCGATGATCACCGGCACGCCCACCGGCCCCTGATGTGCGGCCATCGCGGGCAGGGGATCAATCTCGGTCCGCATCGGCATGTAGCCCGACAGCACGCGGCCCGCCTGCGCGGCCAGATAGTCGGCCAGAATCTCGGCCGCCTGCCCCTGCCCCGCCGCAAAGGCCGCCTTGCGCGCCACGACTGCGGCCTCGCGCGCCAAGGCTTTGATATCCTTCATATCAGAACCATTGCCGCCAGCCCCAGAAAGGCAAAGAACCCGACCACATCCGTCACCGTCGTCACAAACGTTCCGGAGGCAAGCGCCGGGTCCACCCCCGCACGTTCCATCATCACCGGCACCATGATGCCCGCCATCCCCGCCACCACCAGATTGACCACCATCGCCGCTGCGATCACCAGCCCCAGCGCCAGATCGCCGAACCAGAACCAGCTGACCAGCCCCATCAGCACGGCAAAGAAAAGCCCGTTCACGAGGCCGACAACCGTCTCGCGCCAGATGACGCGGGCCACGTTCGCGCCGGTCAGGTCGCGTGTCGCCAGCGCCCTGACCGCCACGGTCAACGACTGTGTCGCCGCGTTGCCACCCATCGACGCCACGATGGGCATCAGCACGGCCAGCGCGACCAGCCTTGAAATTGCATCCTCGAACAGCGCGATCACCAGACTTGCCAGAATCGCGGTCAGCAGGTTCACGAACAGCCAGGGCAGCCGCTGTCGCGTGGTTTCCAACACCCGGTCAGAGATAGAGCTTTCGTCACCCACGCCGGCCAGACGCAGCATGTCTTCGCCATGTTCTTCGTCCAGCACGTTCATCGCGTCGTCGATGGTGATCACCCCGACCAGCCGCCCGCCCGCATCGACCACGGGGCAGGAAATCAGGTGATACTGGTTGAAGATATAGGCGACATCCGCCTCGGCATCCGTCGCCTCGATGGTGCGGAAACTGTCTTCGACAATATCGGCCAGCCGCACGTCGCGCGCCGCCGAAAGGATCCGCCCCAGCGTGGCATAGCCCACCGGGTGCATTGCAGGGTTGACCAGAATCACATGATAGAACTGATCCGGCAAATGTTCTGATTTCCGCAAGAAATCAATCGCTTCCCCAACCGTCCAGTGTTCGGGGGCAACCACCGTTTCGCGCTGCATCAACCGGCCGGCAGAATATTCCGGAAAGGCCATCGCCTGTTCCACGGCCACCCTGTCGGCGTCTTCCAGTGCGTTCAGGATCAGGCCCTGCTGCGGCAGATCGAGGTCTTCCAGAATGTCGACCACATCGTCGGATTCCAGATCGCGCACTGCCTCGGCCAGCACTTCGGGTGGCAGGCTCTCGATCACCTCTTCGCGGATCGCGTCCGAGATTTCCGACAAGATCTCGCCGTCGATCTCATGCGACCACAGCGCCAGCAGCGCGCGGCGGTCTGCCCCGCCGATCTGTTCCAGAAGGTCGGCGATATCGGCGGCGTGCAGCGGTTCCAGCAACGCATCCAGCCCGGCCCGATCTTCGGCCTCGACCGCCCGCAGCACCGCGTCGAAGCGGCTCTGGTCCAGCGTTTCGTCCTCCGGGTCTGCCAGATGTTCCGCCATACTGCCTCCACGCCGATCACCCGGACCTTAGCGAAAGCTGTTTCAATGAAACAGGGGGCGAACGGCAAATTTACCCTTGGGTCGAAAGGCGATAGGCTGCATCGGCAAGAAAAGGGACAGCGCATGGCCGATCTACTTCTGGGGCAGGTGATCCGCTTTCGCGGCGACCCGTTCGACAACCTTGACGCAGCGCAGCATCTGGCGGCGGGGGCAGTGCTGGTGGATGCAGGCCGGATCGCCGCCGTCGGCGACGCCACCACCTTGCGCGCCGAGGCGCCTGCGGCGCGGGTGCATGATTATGGCCGCGCGCTGATTTCGGCGGGCTTCATCGACGCGCATGTGCACTACCCGCAGACGGCAATCATCGCTTCTTGGGGCAAGCGGCTGATCGACTGGCTGAACACCTATACCTTCCCCGAAGAGATGCGCTTTGCCGACCGCAGCTATGCGGATGCGATTGCAGGCCGCTACCTTGATCTGGTGCTGGCGCGCGGCACCACCACGGTGTGCAGCTATGCCACGATCCACCCCGAAAGCGTCAACGCGATCTTTGCCGCCGCGCAGGTGCGGGGGATGCGCGTCTTTGCCGGCAAGACCTGCATGGACCGCAACGCCCCCGACGGCCTGCGGGACACGGCGCAATCGGCCTATGACGATTCGAAGCGGCTGTTGAACCGGTGGCACGGGGTGGACCGGCTGTCCTATGTCATCACGCCGCGGTTTTCGCCCACCTCCACGCCCGAGCAACTTGCGGCCCTCGGCGCGCTTTGGCGCGAATACCCGGGGTGTCTGATGCAGACCCACCTGTCTGAACAGCCCGACGAAATCGCCTGGGTCAGGGATCTGTTCCCCCAGTCACGCGATTATCTGGATACTTACGAAGCGCAGGGCCTGCTGGGCAAGGGCGCCGTTTATGGCCACGCGATCCACCTGACCGAGCGCGAAAAGGCGCGGCTGATCGAGGCGGGGGCCAGCCTGATCCACTGCCCCACCTCCAACACCTTCATCGGTTCAGGGCTGTTCGACATGCGCCTGCAGCAGCACCTGCGGGTCGGCTTGGCGACTGATACCGGCGGCGGATCGTCGTTTTCGATGCTGCGCACAATGGCGGCGGCTTATGAGGTGGCGCAACTGCGCGGCCAGTCGCTGCACCCCGCCCAACTGTGGTGGCTGGCCACCCAGGGCTCTGCCCGCGCGCTGCATGCCGAAGCGCAGATCGGCAACATCGCCGTGGGGATGGAGGCCGACCTTGCGGTGATCAACCTTGCCTCTACCCCGGCCATCGCGCAGGCCGCTGTGCGGGCGAATGACCTGTGGCAGGCGCTGTTCCCGACAATCATGATGGGGGATGACCGCGCGGTCGAGGCGGTCTGGGTGGGCGGCAGGCCGACGACTTTTGGGACAAGTTCCTAGGCGCTTTCGCCCCGGCGCGTTGGCGCTAATCGGCCAGTTCCCACCCATCGGGATAGAAATCATGCTTCAGCGCGATGCTGGTGGCGATCCGTTCGTAATTCCAGATATCCTCCGGCGTGACCGGGATCGGCCCGATCGAGGCGATCAGAGTCTCGCCATCAGTTGCCCGCCGCGTGCGGAACCCCTCCAGCCGCAGCGCCCGTTCCAGCGCAGGCCAGCTTGCATCTGTCTCCTCGATGAAAAAGGCATAATCGACGACGGCAGTCTTGGGCAGGCTGACCCCTTTCGACTGACGGAAGGTGTCATAGGTCTCGCGCCGCTGCGTCTCGAAATTGTGGTCCATCGGGGGCCTCCTCGCGTTCTTCTAGCGCAAGCCTGTCGGACGTGCCACCGCCACCGCTTGGCCAAGTCGAGGGCAATAGCCCCGGTCGCCGCCCCAGGCGAATGCCTGCAGCGTCTCTCGCATTCGTCAGCGGCGCTGACACGGGCCGGCCGCGCAATCGCGGTCGGGCTGTCAGCGGCATACATCGCAGGGAAACAGAAGCCCTGGTTCGAGGCGGCGGCCCAATTGGCGGCAACATCCGATGGTTAAGTCATCCCATGCTGCCAAAGCGAAGATCAAGGCCCGAAATTCGGACCCTAAGCGGCCAGTCGCCGCGCCAATGCGCGCTGGCGTTCCAGCACGCGGGGCAGGTCGATGGTGACGATCCGGCCGCCCCGTACCACCTGCCGCCCCTCGACAAACAACTCCCTTACCCGGGTCGGCCCGCACAGAACCAGTGCCGCCACCGGATCCCACGCGCCTGCGGCCTCGATGCCGCGCATATCCCAGATGGCGATATCGGCGCGCTTGCCGGGTTCCAGCGACCCCAGATCACTGCGCCCCAGCACCCGTGCCCCGCCCAGCGTTGCAATCTCCAGCGCCTCGCGTGCGGCCATCGCGTCGGCACCGTGGACAACGCGCTGCAACAACAGCGCCATGCGCGCCTCAACGATCAGGTTTCCCGCATCGTTCGACGCCGACCCATCCACCCCCAACCCAACATTAACCCCCGCATCCCGCATCGCACGCACCGGGGCGATCCCAGACCCCAATCTACAATTCGAACATGGGCAATGGGAAATACCGGTGTTGGAGGCCGCAAATAGTGCAATTTCCGAACTATCCAGCTTGACGCAATGCGCGTGCCAGACATCCGCGCCTGTCCAGCCCAGATCTTCGGCATATTGCCCCGGGCGGCAGCCGAACCGGGCCTGCGAATAGGCGATATCTTCGGCATTCTCGGCCAGGTGGGTGTGCAGCATCACCCGCTTGTCGCGGGCCAGCAAGGCGGTCTGGCGCATCAGGTCGCGGCTGACTGAAAAGGGGGAACAGGGTGCCAGGCCCACCCGGCACATCGACCCTTCGCCTGCGTCGTGAAAGGCATCGACGACCCGGATCATGTCTTCGAGAATCGCCGCCTCACTTTCCACCAGGCTGTCAGGCGGCAGACCGCCTGCGCTGGTGCCAATGCTGATCGCGCCGCGCGTCGGATGAAAGCGCAGACCCACTTCGCTGGCGGCCGAAATCGTATCCTCAAGCCGCGCCCCGCCCGGATAGAGATACAGATGATCCGCGGTCAGCGTGCAGCCCGAAAGCGCCAGTTCGGCCAGCCCGACCTGCGCCGAGACGAACATTTCCTCGGGCCCGAAACGCGCCCAGATCGGGTAAAGCGCGTTCAGCCAGCCAAACAGCAGCGCGTCCTGCCCACCCGGCACTGCCCGCGTCAGCGTCTGGTAAAGATGGTGGTGCGTGTTGACCAGACCCGGCGTCACCACACAGCCGCGCGCGTCGATCATCGTGGCCCCGGGTGCCGCGATGCCCTGCCCGACGGCGGCAATCACCCCGCCCCGGATCAGCACATCGCCGCCCGCAATCTCTTGGCGGGTGGCATCCATCGTCACGACGGCATCGGCATTCCGGATCAGGATGTCAGACATGGTGCCTCCCCCAGCACCCTTCGGTTGTCACCAGGCGGGCCGACAGAAGGGGGAAGGACTCGGGGCACCGCAGACAGCGGTTTATCGAAACTCCGCCGCTGCGACAATCAACTTTTGCGCGCGCCTGAATCAGCCGTTCAGCAGCGTCATCGCGGCGGCATGCACCCCGGCGTTCGCCGCCGCCAGAACTTGCCCGCCGCCATGGCACGGGCGGCCCTGCCAGTCGGTCACCATGCCGCCCGCAGCCTCGATCACGGCGATGGGGGCCTGCACGTCATAGGCCTGCAGCCCCGCCTCGATCACCAGATCGATCTGCCCCGCCGCGATCAGCGCATAGGCGTAACAGTCGGTGCCATAGCGCACCAGCCGCGTCGCGGCAGCAACCCGGCGGAAAGCAAGGCCCTCTTCGGCGGTGCCGACTTCTGGAAAGGTGGAAAACAGGATCGCTTCACCCAAAGGGCGTGGCGGGCGCGCCGAAAGCGGCGCTGTGCCCATTGGCCCGGTCACCTGCGCCAGACCGAGGCCGCCCTCGAACCTCTCGCCGATATAGGGCTGGTCGATGATCCCGTACAGCGGGCCCTGATCGTCGCGGACGGAGATCAGCACCCCCCAGGTCGGCGTGCCGGACAGATAGCCGCGCGTGCCATCAATCGGGTCGAGCACCCATGTGAGCCCCGAAGACCCCTGCACCGGCCCGTATTCTTCGCCGAGAATGCCGTCGTCGGGCCGCCGCCGCGCCAGCACGGCGCGCATCTGTTCCTCGGCCAGTCGATCGGCAATTGTCACCGGATCGAACCGTTCAGCTTCCTTGGTTTCCGCCGACAAACCGGGCTTGCGGAAATGTGCCAGCGTGGCCACACGGGCCACATCTGCCAGTTCATGCGCGGTGGCCACCAGTTCTGCCGCCACCCTGTCGCTCAGCCGCATCCTGCGTTCCACCCTGACCCTGTCCCCAGACTATCCCCTGCGGCGCTAACCGCTCGCAGGGATCAGGTCAAGGCACCGGCTTTCAGGCAGCTTCCGACAGAACGCGGGCCAGATCGAACAGCCGGCGCCGCTGCGCTTCGGGGATCGCATAATAGGAGCGTACCAGTTCCAGCGCTTCCTTGTCGGCCATCATGTCGCCTTGCGCCAGAATTCCGACAGCCTGGCTTTCGCTGAGCCCTTCGAAGAAGAAAGATATCGACACGCCCAGCGCATCCGATACATCCCAGAGCCGTGACGCGCTGACCCGGTTCATCCCGGTCTCGTATTTCTGGATCTGCTGGAACTTGATCCCCACCTTGTCGGCGAGTTGCTGTTGCGTCATCCCCACCATCCAACGGCGGTGGCGGATACGTTTGCCGACATGTGCATCAACTGGGTGCTTCATTTTATACTCCACTAGGTGTCTGGGCCCCTCATGGATATACAAGCAATTATCGTGCCAGTACTGGTCAGTTCAGTGCGTTCAGAGGATTTTTTTGAAACGCTGGCAAAACCTATCCTTTTGGATATGTCCAATTATACAGAAGTGCAAAACACGGCGGGGTTGTTTGGGTTAACACCCATGGCGCGCCTCGGGTGAAGGCAGTTCGCCTTTAACGCGAAATTCATTTCGCATTGCATTTTGCGAATTTCGGATAACTACTTTGCATATTGCGTCTGATCGGTCATTTCGACGGTGTCAGACTGTCGCTAGATGCAAAAAAGCGCTAATCCTGCAATCAAACTGTCATAATACACAAAGAGGAAACCCATGCGCGCATGGCAAGTCACGTCCCTTGACAGCGATCCCGTACAGACCCGACTTGCCGATCCGGTTCCCGCAGAAGGCGAGGTGCTGGTCCGCGTTTCGGCGGTTGGCCTGAACTTCGCCGACCTCTTGATGGCCGCGGGCCGTTATCAGACCCGGCCGGCCCTGCCGTTCATCCCGGGGATGGAGTTTTCCGGAACCGTCATCGCCGTCGCCCCCGGCGGCACCGGCCCTGCCCCCGGTACCCGGGTGCTGGGCATCTCGGGCACTGGCGCACTTGCCGACCGGATCTGCATTGCTGCCGACAGTCTTGCGGACTTGCCTGACGGCATGTCGATGACTGATGCTGCGGCTTTTCCCATCGCTTACGCCACCGCCCATCTGGCGCTGACCCACAAGGCGCGGCTGGGCCCCGGGGAAACGCTGTTCGTCACCGGGGCAGCCGGCGGTGTGGGCCTGACGGCGGTGGAAATTGGCAAGCGGCTGGGCGCGCGGGTCATCGCCTCGGCACGGGGGGACGCAAAGCTGGCAGTGGCACGCGCCGCCGGGGCCGATCATTTGATCGACAGCGATGCCCCCGGCCTGAAAGACACTTTGCGCGCACTGGGCGGCGTCGATGTTGTTTTCGATGTGGTCGGCGGCCCGGCTTTTGATGCCGCACTGCGGGCCACCCGGCCGGACGGGCGCCTTCTGGCAATTGGCTTTGCGTCCGGTCAGGTGCCGCAGGTCGCCGCCAACCTGCTGCTGGTCAAGAACCTGACCGTCTCGGGCTTGTGGCTTGGCGGCTATCAGGCCAGTGCGCCCGCCCTCGTCTCGCACAGCCTGACCACGCTTCTGGGCTGGCACGCCGATGGCGGCCTGCGGCCGCATATCTCGCATGTCATGGCATTCGACAGCTATCCTCAGGCGCTTGAGCTGCTGCGCAGCCGGGCCGCCACCGGCAAGGTTGTGGTCACGCTGGAATGACGGCTATTCCGCCGCGAGGGCCATCGACCCTTCGACCAAGGCCCGGCGCAGTTCGGCCAACAGCGCCTCGGCTGCCGGGCCGTGCAGGGTGGGGGCGGCATACAGGCAGATCGCCAGCCGCCCCAGATCGGGCAGCGCGCCGCGCCCGTCAATCACTTCGGTGCCAACCGGCATCGTCCCGCCCAGCCGCGCGGAAATGGCAAGATCGGCGGCGACCGTCGCCTCGATTGCCTGTTCGCTTTCACCGTCAAAGGCAATCTCCCACGGCAAACCCATCTTTTCCAGCGCCGCCTGAACGGTGGGCCGGAAAATGCAGGTATCCTTGAACCCCAGCCGCAACGGCCGCCGCTGCCAGGCCGTACCACCGACCGACCCGATCCAGACCAGTTCGCGCCAGGCCAGAATTTCGCCGCCCGCGTCGGGCTGGGTTTCCGTGGTTACGATGACATCCAGACCACCACGGGCAAAACTGGCCTTCATCAGCAGGGTGAAGGACGAAACCAGATTGATCCGGACCCTTGGAAATTGCGCCGCAAGCCGCTTCAGGATGCCAGGGATCGCCGGGTAGACGATGTCATGCGGCACGCCAAGCCGAATTTCGCCCTCGAACGACGCGCAGGTCAGCCGCGTCATCACCTCGTCGTTCAGCGCGAGCATCCGTCTTGCATAGGCCACCAATTGTTCGCCCTCGGGTGACAACGCCATCCGCCGCGCGGCCCGGATGAACAGTGTCAGTCCCAGCGCCTCCTCCAGCCGCTTGATCTGCATCGACACCGCCGATTGGGTCAGGTTCAGGAAACCGGCGGCCCGCGTCACGCCGCCCGCCTCGGCTACCGCCACGAAACTGCGCAGGGCATTCAGATCAAGCGTCCGGGGCATCATCAATCTCCGTGATGGGTTGCGCCACAATCATTCGTTTTCATTGTGTACCAAACTGTCGCATATTTCAAGGATGCTGATCGAAGCTGAGCATTCGATCACACAACATGATGAAAGAGGTTGCGATGACATCTGCATTCACCCCGACCGAAACTGCCGCCAAGACGGCCCGCCACCGCGGCGCACCCCGATTTGCCAGGCTGTTCGCGGCCTTGCGCACCCGGCGCGAGCGGGCACATCTTGCAGCGCTTGATGACCATCTCCTGACCGATATCGGCCTCAGCCGCGAGGATGCCAGGGCCGAAGCGGCATTGCCGCTGTGGGACGTGCCGCGCCACTGGCGCCGATAGACAGAAGAGGTGCCGCAGCATTCACCGTTTTCAGACCGAAGTGCTTGAAAAATGCCGCGACACCCCCGATATTCATCGCATGTGGTCACGCCGGTTTCCCGGCGTTGCCCTTAGGGACAACATCGGAGGCTTCACATGGCTGAATATGACACGATCCGCACCGCTGGCGTAGGCGCCCGTGCCGCGATCGACGAAGGGCTGCGCGCCCACATGAACAAGGTCTACGGGCTGATGTCCGTGGCGATGCTGGTGACTGCAGGTGTCGCATGGGCGGTCGGGACCTCGGACGCGCTGTTCAGTTTCCTGCGCAATCCGGAAACCGGCGGCATGACGATCCTGGGCTGGGCGATCATGTTCGCACCGCTGGCGATGGTTTTCGCATTCGGTGCGCTGATCAACCGGATGTCGGCGGCGGCGGCGCAACTGTTCTTCTACGCCTTCGCAGCGGTGATGGGCCTGTCGCTGGCCTGGATCTTCAAGGTGTTCACCGACACCTCGATCGCGCAGACCTTTCTGATCACCTCGATCGCCTTTGCGGGGCTGTCGCTGTACGGCTACCTTACCAAGCGTGACCTGAGCGGCATGGGCACCTTTCTGATGATGGGCCTGATCGGCCTGATCGTGGCCATGGTGGTCAACATCTTCCTCGCCTCGTCGGCACTGGCCTTTGCGATCTCGGTGATCGGCCTGCTGATCTTTGCGGGGCTGACGGCCTATGACACGCAGAAGATCAAGGCAGACTATATCCAGCACGCGCAGGCGATGGATAAGGAATGGCTTGGCAAATCCGCAATCATGGGGGCGCTGAACCTGTACCTCGACTTCATCAACATGTTCATGTTCCTGCTGCAGTTCATGGGCAACCGCGAATAAGCTGCGGCAAGATCACGAAACCAGGGGCCGGTCGCAAGACCGGCCCTTTGTCATTTGGTGCTCAGTTCCGCCAGCATCCGCACCGCCGGAAAGGCAATGCCCGGCCCGAACGGCACCTCGGTCGGATACAGCACCCGAAACCCCAGTGCGGCGTAAAACGGCACCGCCGTCCGGGTCGACAGACAGTCGAGCCATTGCATTCCCGCCGCTGCCGCATCCTGCATCACCGCTGTCATCAGCGCCCGCCCGATCCCCTGCCGCGCAACCTCGGGGTCGGTCGCGACGTGGCGCACTTGACCGGTATCCTGGGTGCCCGCCGCCGCGCCGGGGGCGGCCACGCTCCACCCGCCTGCTGCCAGCACCCGGCCAGCCGTATCCATCGCCAGAAAATAACGTCGCGAGGCCAGCAGTTCCGGCCGCGCCCGCGCGATGATCGGCACCGCCAGCACCATCATTGAAGGCGGGTAGTCCGCCGCCAGCAATCGGGGATAGCTGCGCGACAGCAACCGGTCGACTGCCGCCAGATCCGCAGGGCTTGCGCGCCTGAGCGTGAGGGTTCGTTCCATTTTGTGTCAAATGGCGTGGTCGCGACAAAAGAAAAGGTCAGCTCCGCCACAAGACCTGCCAATGCAAAGGGCCGCACCTTGCGGCGCGGCCCCGATCCGTCGGCTGGCAGAGACCCTACTTGATCTTGCCTTCCTTGTATTCGACATGCTCGCGCTTGACCGGATCATACTTCTTGACGACCATCTTTTCGGTCATGGTGCGGGCATTCTTCTTGGTCACATAAAAGTGCCCGGTCCCCGCCGTGGAGTTCAGGCGGATCTTGATGGTCGCCGGTTTGGCCATGGTCGTTTCTCCTGCGTCAGGGAAACTGCGGTCCCCTGCGAAAATCTTGAAGCCCGCCTTGTACCTGCGCGCGGGGCAGAGTCAACAACCAAAGCCCGCCGCCGCAGGTCAAAATGAGCGCGCGATGCGCAAAAAGACCCGCCTTCACCGGCACGCATGCGCGCTCGGGGCCAGCGGGCGGCCTGCGGGGGATGTCGGCCGAACCGACAGGCGGAAAGACATGCGCGGATGGCCTGTAAGCCGGATTTTGTCCACCCCGGACCGTGATCCTGGGCTGGATGACCATTCCTCTGCCCGCCTTGTTACCAAGGGGGTCAAGCTGCCAACCCGGGCCTCTCGGGCGACGGCGTCCCTGCGGGCGGTATCCTGTGGCTTGCGCCCGGACCAGCCCCGCGCGAGGCCCCTATTTGGCATTGCTCCGGGTGGGGCTTGCCGTGCCGGTCCGGTTGCCCGTCCCGCGGTGGGCTTTTACCCCACCGT
>JAYSYZ010000090.1:0-4554 GCA_043727195.1 Paracoccaceae bacterium | reverse complement strand
GGTTCTGGCACTACGGAACCGCAACCTAGAAGGACGACACGTTTGGCACGTATTGCTGGCGTCAACATTCCGACCGCGAAACGGGTTCCGATCGCGCTGACTTATATCACCGGCATCGGCCCGCATATTGCCGAGGCGATCTGCGCTTCGCTGAACATCGACCGCGCCCGCCGCATCAACCAGTTGAGCGACGGCGAAGTGCTGGCGATCCGCGAATATATCGACGCAAACCTCACCGTCGAGGGTGACCTGCGTCGTGAAACCTCGATGAATATCAAGCGTCTGATGGACCTTGGGTGCTACCGTGGCCTGCGTCACCGCAAGGGCCTGCCGGTGCGCGGCCAGCGGACCCATACCAACGCCCGTACCCGCAAAGGCCCCGCAAAGGCCATTGCCGGCAAGAAGAAATAAGGGGGCCGAGATATGGCACGCGATACCAAAGCCGCCCGCACGAAGAAGAAAGAGCGCAAGAACATCGCCGCTGGCGTGGCGCATGTGAATTCTTCGTTCAACAACACCAAGATCCTGATCTCTGACGTTCAGGGCAATGCCATCGCGTGGTCCTCGTCGGGGACCATGGGCTTCAAGGGATCACGCAAGTCGACGCCCTATGCCGCCCAGATGGCTGCCGAGGATGCCGGCCGCAAGGCGCAGGAACATGGCGTGAAAACGCTGGAAGTCGAAGTGCAGGGCCCCGGTTCGGGCCGTGAAAGCGCATTGCGTGCGCTGGCTGCCGTCGGCTTCAACATCACGTCCATCCGCGACGTGACGCCGCTGGCGCACAACGGCTGCCGTCCGCCAAAGCGCCGCCGCGTCTGATACAGGCTTTTCTGCCGGGTCGCGGGGTGCATCCCTGCGGCCCGGTTTTCGTCGTTTACGATCCTCGGGCGTCCTGCTGCTTCGGACATCGGCAGCGGACAAGTATAGGGGCTTCAGCATGATCCATAAAAACTGGCAGGAACTTATCAAGCCGATGCAACTTGTCGTAAAGGCGGGGGCAGATGCCGCCCGCACCGCGACAGTGATCGCCGAACCGTTGGAGCGGGGCTTTGGCCTGACCCTCGGCAATGCGCTGCGCCGGGTGCTGATGTCGAGCTTGCAGGGCGCGGCCATCACGTCGATCCAGATTGACAACGTGCTGCACGAATTTTCATCCGTGGCCGGGGTGCGCGAAGACGTGACGGACATCGTGCTGAACCTCAAGGGCGTCAGCATCAAGATGGAGGTTGAAGGGCCGAAGCGCCTGTCGATTTCGGCCAAGGGTCCGGGCGTTGTGACCGCTGGCGACATTTCCGAATCGAACGGGATCGAGGTTCTGAACAAGGATCACGTGATCTGCCACCTGGATGATGGCGCGGACGTGTTCATGGAACTGACGGTCAACACCGGCAAGGGCTATGTCGCGGCCGACAAGAACCGCCCGGAAGATGCGCCGATCGGTCTGATCCCGATCGACGCGATCTATTCGCCGGTCAAGAAAGTGTCCTACGAAGTCACCCCGACCCGCGAGGGTCAGGTGCTGGACTATGACAAGCTGACCATGAAGGTCGAGACCGATGGCAGCCTGACCCCCGATGACGCGGTGGCTTATGCCGCCCGCATCCTGCAGGACCAGTTGTCGATCTTCGTCAATTTCGACGAACCTGAATCGGCGAAACTGGGCGAGATTGACGCCGGGCTTGAGTTCAACCCGCTGCTGCTGAAGAAGGTAGATGAGCTGGAACTGTCTGTCCGCTCGGCCAATTGCCTGAAGAACGACAACATCGTCTATATCGGCGATCTGATCCAGAAAACCGAAGCCGAGATGCTGCGCACCCCGAACTTTGGCCGCAAATCCTTGAACGAGATCAAGGAAGTGCTGTCGGGAATGGGGCTGCATCTGGGCATGGACGTCGAGGATTGGCCGCCGGAGAACATCGAAGATCTGGCCAAGCGTTTCGAAGACCAGTTCTGACGGGGCGATGGGCAAGTTGCCCGGATAATAAATGCCCGGAATGCCGGGGAAAAGCACGGGTTGAAGAAACCCCAAGGTGAGCGGGGCCACACGTAGGCCCCGCCGGACAAAGCAAAACACGCGAATCAGGAGATTCCAATGCGTCACTCAAGCGGCTATCGCAAGCTGAACCGGACCCATGAACACCGCAAGGCGATGTTCGCGAACATGTGCGGCAGCCTTATCGAACACGAACAGATCAAGACCACCCTGCCAAAGGCCAAGGAATTGCGTCCGATCATCGAAAAGCTGATCACACTGGCCAAGCGGGGCGATCTGCACGCCCGCCGTCAGGCGCATGCAGCCCTCAAGCAGGACATGCACACCGCCCGGCTGTTCGAGATCCTCGGCCCGCGCTACAAGGATCGTCAGGGCGGCTATGTACGCGTTCTGAAGGCCGGGTTCCGTTATGGTGACATGGCGCCGATGGCGATCATCGAGTTTGTTGACCGCGACACCGCGGCAAAAGGTGCAGCCGACCATGCGCGCAGCGCCGCAGGAGAACTCGCCGACCGCTGATTCGCCTGACAGGAACACCAATTCGAAAACCCGCCCGACGGCGGGTTTTCTGTTTTTTGGGCTCTGGCCTGCCAAACGCCTGTGAGAAAATCGTTTGAAAAGAGAATCTCAACCACCCTCTGGTAGATTGACGCACAATTGGCTAGGGTTGTGTCAGGCCTTTAATGGGACTGTTAAGGTTGATGTCACAGGGTAAACGATTGACCGAGTTGTACGAAGAGTTAAACGCCCTTGCGCCGCAGGGGTTTGCAGTCGGGCTTCACATTCGCTTTGCGACGCCGCTCGTCTACCACAGTCGATATCCGGCCAAGTGGGTCGAATATTACAATGCCAATTCGTATTACCTGCGCGATCCGCTGGTATTCTGGGGAATTGGTACCACTGGTACGCGGCGGTGGAGCGACATTCCGCTTCCCGACCCGTTCGGGTTGCTAAAAAAGGCGGCTGGATATGGAATGAATTTCGGGGCGGTCTCCTCATACGGCCCCATAACGTCGCGATCAATGGCCGGCATATGCCGTTCTGATCGGGAGTTTGCAGACGAAGAAATGGAAGTGCTGGCCGATATCACCGCGCGTATGCATATCGCCGCCAAGCCGCCATCGGAACTGACCAGAGCGCAGATCGAAGCTCTGGAGTGCATTGCAAATGGGGATCGTCACACTGCCGCCGCAGCAAAATTGGGGATTTCGGAAAGCGCCTTCAAGGCCCGACTGAACTCTGCGCGCGTCCGACTGGAGGCGCGGACAACCTCCGAGGCGCTCAGGAAAGCGCGGGAGTACCGAATGCTCTAGGCAAGTGCGGCTTCCCTCGGACCGGTTTTTCTTACCCCAGAAGGAGACGTAGAAAATGGAAGTGACGACACTGTCTTACGAGAATCTGCACAATCACGGAGAGCTTTTTGCCAACATGTTCCGCGCCAGGCACAAGGCATTCATCCTGCAGAACAAGTGGGACTTGCCGCAAGCCAATGGCATGGAATTCGACCAGTACGACACGCCTGCAAGCCGATGGGTTGCCGTTCACGAAAATGGCGAAGTGCTGGCTGGTATCCGGCTGACGCCAACGGTGCACCGGTGTGGAATCTATACCTACATGATTCGGGATGCGCAAAAGGGGCTGCTTGAAAGCATTCCCACCGATCTGCTTTATGATCAGGCGCCGGTTGCCGATCACATCTGGGAAAGCAGCCGGGTGTTTGTTTCGGAATCGGTTCCGGCCAACCAGCGGCTGCGCGTGCAGCTTCAATTGCGTCATGAAATGGTGATCTCTGCCCGGGCGCTTGGCGCGACATCAGTGCTGGGTCTGATACCTGAAAATTCGCGCCGCCTGGGCCGCCGGGTCGGCCTTGATTGCGAACCGGTCGGCCCGATCATGGATATCGGCGGGCTCGACTGTGTCTGCGTGGCGATCAACATGGCCAGCAAGTTGCATTGATGCCCGGTCAAGCTGCGATCTGTCTGGTGGTCGAGGTTTCTTTGCGGCGTCACGGGCGTGGTCGTTGCGTCGGCCTGACCGGGCAGACGACGCTTCCGGCTTTTGCTTGGCAGGAAGCGCGCCTAGACTGCCGCCATGGCCGACCTTTTCGACAATGCTGCCGCATCACAGCCGACCGGCCCGCGCCCCTTGGCCGACCGTTTGCGCCCCCGCCTGTTGTCCGAAGTGATCGGGCAGGACAAGGTGATGTCGGCGGACGGCCCGCTTGGCGCGATGCTGGCGGCAAGAAGCCTGTCGTCGCTGATCTTGTGGGGGCCGCCCGGCGTGGGAAAGACCACGATCGCCCGGCTGCTGGCCGCCGAAACGGACATGGTTTTCGTTCAGATTTCGGCAATTTTCACCGGCATTTCCGATCTGCGAAAAGTGTTCGAAACCGCCCGGATCCGGCGACAGAACGGTCAGGGAACCCTGCTTTTCGTTGACGAGATTCACCGGTTCAACAAGGCGCAGCAGGATGGCTTTCTGCCGTATATGGAAGATGGCACCGTCGTTCTGGTGGGCGCCACGACGGAAAACCCCTCGTTCGAGTTGAATGCCGCCTTGCT
>JAYSYZ010000089.1:0-12430 GCA_043727195.1 Paracoccaceae bacterium | reverse complement strand
CGTTTCGGCCTTGGCCAGCGCCTGAAGCAGGACGGCGACGCCTTTCCCCTCGGTCAACCGCGCCGCCAGAAGGATCCTTGCCGGACCGACTTTTGCCGCCCAGGCCGCATTCGCGGCAGCCGGGTCAAGCACGTCCCCGGCATCGATCCAGCTTGCCGGGGAGACGAGCGCCCGCGCCTCGGAGCCTTTGGCAAGGCTGGCGCGGTATCCGTCATGGGTGAACACCGACAATGCCGCCCGCCGCACCGACCAGCGGGCGAAGGCTTCGGTCAAACCGGCGCGGAGGCGTGCCTTGCGGCTGTGCGGCCCCGGCCCGGCCAGCCGCCAGAAGGCGCTTTCCACCACCACGATCAGCGGGCGGCGCCACAATACAGCCAGGGGGTTGACGAACAGGCCGGGCGGCAGCGGCCAGCCCGCCACCCCGGCGTGAACAAGGTCGGCCCGCCGCACCGCCCGCAGCGCGGCCAGCAGGGTCGCGGGCGCGCGCAGCATCCCCTGCGGGGCGCTGGCCCCACAGGGCAAAGCCACGAACCGCAGCCCGGCGCGCATGGGATCCAGCCGCACCATGCCCGCCGGATCACCCAGGGGCAGGCGCGGGGCCAGCACGGTCAGATCGTCCAGATAGTCAAGATGCCGCATCAGGTCGCGGTGCCACAGATCGTCAAGCCAGACCGAACCGTCCGCCGCCTGATGCCAAGGCACCGGCATGACCAGGAGATACCGGCAGCCCGAAAGTTCCGCCGCCCACGTGGCCAGCGTCTGGCTTGCAATATCCTGTGACACCGTTCCCAACCCTCATCCTGACCTGCCGTACCTTAGCCGTCATGCCCCGCCCGTGTCGCCACTGAACCTGCGGCATGAAGGGTTGCCAACGCCACACCAAACATCACCAGCGCGGCCGCTGCAATGACCCGCCACCCCAAGGGTTCGCCCAGCCAGACCAGCCCGCCTGCCGCCGCGATCACGGGCACGGTCAACTGCGCCACACCCGCCCGCGCCGCACCAAGACCCGGCACCAGCGCATACCACAGCGCATAACCCAGCCCGGAGGTTACCGCGCCCGACACAACGGCCAGCCCCACCCCGCCCGCCGTCGCCGTCAGTGGCACCCACGGCAGAAGGCACAGCATCACCGGCACCGCCAAAACGAAGTTTGCCGCCGTCGCCGCCACCGGGTCATGCGCGCGGCGACCGGCCAGCGAATAGACCCCCCAGCCGATGCCAGCGCCCGCCATCAGCCCGGCATGCGGCAGGCTTGCCTGCATCGCGCCGCCCGGCCACAGCAGCAGGGCCAGCCCGCCAAAGGCCAGCCCGGCACCGATCCAGCGCCGTGCCGGGATCATTTCCCGCGCTGTCAGCGCACCGGCAAACATGGTGATCTGCACCACCCCGAACAGGATCAGCGCCCCGGTTCCGGCATCAAGCCGCGCATAGGCAAGCGAAAAGCCGATCAGATAGATCAGGAGGCCAAGCACCCCCGGCACCCGCCCCGCCCATCCCGGCCAGACGGCATGCCCCACGACGACCCGCCGGAGGATGACAACCGCCAGCAGCACCATGGCACCCGAACACAGCCGCACCAGCGCAAAGCCCAAGGGATCGATCAGCCCCTGCCCGACCGCCATCCGGTTCAGCACCGAATTGGCCGCAAAGGCGCACATCGCGACGGCTGTAAGCAGGATCAGGCGCATGACCCCTGCCTAGCCGTTCCGCCGGCGGCGGGCAATTGTTTCACCGGGCCTTGCGGATTTCCACGGGTCCGACGGGTTGCCACAGATGAAAAAGGGCGCACCGGAGTGCGCCCTGTTCCGATCCGCCTTTTGGGGGCAGGATTACATCATGCCGTCCATGCCGCCCATGCCGCCCATGCCGCCACCGCCCATGCCGCCGCCCGACTTGGGCTCCGGACGATCAGCGATCATGGCTTCGGTGGTGATCAGCAGCGATGCAACCGAGGCCGCATCTTCCAGCGCGGTCCGCACGACCTTGGCCGGATCGATCACGCCGAACTTGAACATGTCGCCATATTCTTCGGTCTGCGCGTTGAAGCCAAAGGTCTTGTCGGTGCTTTCGCGCACCTTGCCGGCGACGACCGATCCGTCAACGCCCGCGTTCTGGGCGATCTGACGCAGCGGCGATTCAAGCGCCTTGCGGACGATGTTGATGCCGTTGGTCTGGTCGGAGTTTGCCCCGATCATGCCTTCCAGCACTTTGCCCGCCTGGATCAGCGCCACGCCGCCGCCGACCACGATGCCTTCCTGTACGGCCGCGCGGGTGGCGTTCAGTGCGTCATCGACGCGGTCCTTGCGCTCTTTCACTTCCACTTCGGTCATGCCGCCGACCTTGATCACCGCGACCCCGCCCGCCAGCTTGGCGACACGTTCCTGCAGCTTTTCACGGTCGTAGTCCGAGGTGGTTTCCTCGATCTGGGTGCGGATTTGCGCCACGCGGGCATCGATTTCGGCCTTGTTGCCGCCGCCGTCGATGATCGTGGTGTTGTCCTTGGTGATCGAGATCTTCTTGGCTTTGCCAAGCATCTCGATGGTCACCGATTCCAGCTTCATCCCCAGGTCATCGCTGATCACCTGACCACCGGTCAGAATGGCGATGTCCTGCAGCATGGCCTTGCGGCGATCACCGAAGCCCGGCGCCTTGACGGCGGCGATCTTAAGGCCCCCGCGCAGCTTGTTGACGACCAGCGTGGCCAGAGCCTCGCCTTCGACATCTTCCGAGATGATCAGAAGCGGGCGCTGCGACTGGATCACGGCTTCCAGCAACGGCACCATCGGCTGCAGCGAGGACAGCTTCTTTTCGTGCAAGAGCACGAGGCAGTCTTCCAGATCGGCGACCATCTTGTCGGCATTGGTCACAAAGTAGGGCGACAGGTAGCCACGGTCGAACTGCATGCCTTCGACGACGGTGGTTTCCGTCTCGAGGCCCTTGTTCTCTTCGACGGTAATGACACCCTCGTTGCCGACTTTCTGCATCGCATCGGCAATCTGGCGGCCGATCTCGGTTTCGCCGTTGGCCGAAATGGTGCCGACCTGAGCGACTTCATCGCTGTCCTTGACCGGGCGCGAGGCTGCCTTGATCGCAGCCACAACCTTGACCACGGCCATGTCGATGCCGCGCTTCAGGTCCATCGGGTTCATCCCGGCGGCAACGGCCTTCAGGCCTTCCTTGATGATGGCTTGCGCCAGCACGGTTGCGGTGGTGGTGCCATCGCCCGCTTCGTCATTGGTGCGGGAAGCGACTTCCTTCACCATCTGCGCGCCCATGTTCTCGAACTTGTCGGAAAGCTCGATTTCTTTGGCGACGGTGACGCCGTCCTTGGTGATGCGCGGCGCGCCGAAGGACTTGTCGAGAATCACGTTGCGGCCTTTCGGGCCCAGCGTGACTTTCACTGCATCGGCGAGGATGTTGACGCCGCGCAGCATGCGGTCGCGGGCATCGGTGTCGAATTTGACGTCTTTAGCAGCCATGTTACAGACTCCAGTTCAAAGGATTTCGGTAGGATGCGTGATCTGACGCACCATCGGAAAAGGCCGTTCTCAGGCGATGATGCCGAGAATGTCGCTTTCCTTCATGATCAGCAGATCTTCGCCGTCCAGTTTCACTTCGGTGCCCGACCACTTGCCGAACAGGATGCGGTCGCCGGCCTTGACCGACGGGGCGATCAGTTCGCCCGAATCCTTGCGTGCGCCCGGACCGGCGGACACGATCTCGCCCTCGGCGGGCTTTTCCTTGGCGGTGTCGGGGATGATCAGGCCGCCCTTGGTTTTGTCTTCGCCTTCGATGCGACGAACCAGAACACGGTCATGCAGCGGTGTGAAAGCCATCTGGGTGTACTCCCTTGAGTTTCCAGGTTTGAAATCGATTAGCACTCATCGGATACGAGTGCTAACGCGGCGGTAGTTAGGCAATAGCCCGCCGGGAGTCAACACCCCGCCCCCACCCCTGCCGGCTTTTCGCCTTGCCTTTGGCGCAGCCGCTGCCACGATGGCGGCGCACCAACCGCACCGAGGCCCAATGTCGCGCGTTCTGACCTGTTTCGCCGCCCTGACCTTTCTTGCCACCCCGCTGTTCGCCCAGTGCGCCGGGCAGAACCTGTTTGATGCGCTGCCCCGGCAGGACATGGCCGCGCTTGAAGCGGCAGCCGATGCCGCACCGTTTGCGACGGGCAATTTCTGGCGTGCAACGCGGGGCGATGAGGTTATCACCGTGATCGGGACCTACCATTTCGATGATCCCCGGCATGATCCGACCCTGACGGCGGTGACGCCGTTGATCCGGTCCGCCGCCACGGTGATGGTCGAGGCCGGACCGAAAGAGGAAAAGCAGTTGCTGGACCTGATGGCCCGCGATCCGTCGAAGATGATGATCGTCGATGGCCCGTCACTGATCCAGCGCATGCCAGCTGATCTGTGGAACCGCCTGTCGGCGGCGCTGGCCCAGCGCGGGATTCCGGGTTTCATGGCGGCCAAGCTGCAGCCCTGGTATGTCAACGTCCTGTTGGCCGTGCCGCCCTGTGCCATGGCCCAGATGGTGGACCCGAAAGGGCTGGACGGGCTGGTGATAGACACCGCCGAAGCCGCAGGCGTGCCGGTGGCGGCACTGGAACCCTTCGACACCGTGTTCAAGGTTTTCGACATGATGACCGAGGCAGATCAACTGGCGATGATCGAGGCGACGCTGGCGATGGAGGACCGGTCAGAAGACTTTTCCGCCACCCTTGCCGACAGCTATTTCGCGGGCGAAAGCCGCTTGATGTGGGAACTGATGCGGCAGATTTCCTACCAGACGCCGGGGACGACGCGGGCGCAGGTGGATATCGAGTTTTCCCGCATGGAAGAGGCGCTGATGGCCAGCCGCAACCGCAACTGGATTCCGGTTCTGGAAAAGGCGGCGGCAGATGGGCCGGTGTTTGCCGCCTTTGGCGCGCTGCACCTGTCGGGGCGCGAAGGGGTTCTGGCCCTGCTGGAGGCCGAGGGTTTCACCATCGAACCCCTGTCGTTGTAGAATGCTGCCGGGGGCGATCGTCCGGCTAACCGTGCTGGATTTCGGCCTGTTCGAGGTGCAGGACGGCGAGAGGGTGATCGGCATCCCCGGCTTCCTTCTGGAAACCGACCGGGGCGCACGGGTGCTGTTCGACACCGGCTTTCCGCCCGCCTATGCCAGCGATCCGGGTATCGCCGCGCGGGATGGTTTGCCCCGGTTCGGGCGGCTGGTTGACTACGGTCCGCGCCAGACGGCGTTGGGGCAACTGGCACTGCTGGGGCTGACGCCCGCCGACATCGACATGGTGATCCTCAGCCACGGCCATATCGACCATGTAGGCTCGCTGTCGCTGTTCGCGCATGCGCCCATTGTCATGACCACCCGCGAACGCGCCGACCCCACGCCCAGCTATTTCGGCACCGCCCGCCCGATGGCCTGGCCCGAGGCGACTTACCGGCTGATCGACGCCGACACCCCGGTGTGTGACGGACTGACCCTGATCCCCACCCCCGGCCACACGCCCGGCCATTTGTCGGCGCTGGTCACCCTGCCCGATACCGGCCGGGTGATCCTTGCCGCCGATGCGATCAACCGCGCCTCGGAACCGGCGGAGGATTTTGCCGATGCCGATGATCCGGCAGCGGCCCGTACCTCTGCCACGCGGCTGCTGACGCTGGAGGCAGCCGGGGCACTGTTGATCTACGGCCACGAACCATCACAATGGCCGCGCCTGCCAAAGGCCCCGCAGGCGATGACCTGACCCCGCAAGGTCACGCGCCCGTGAATTTTTTTGGGCCCGCCCGTTGATTTCCGATCCTGCCCGCCCATTTACGAAACTGCGGACCGGGCCCCTCTGGCGCTGGCCTTGATGGCTTGCGTGATGTCGGACCGCATCGAGAAATGTGCTCGATGTCATGCCCGGACCGACCTTATTCCAAGGCCTGACCTCTCGATGCCGCAAATTGAGGGTTTGGGGAATGGAATTCCTGTACATACTGTTTTTGAGCAAGCCGATCTGGATGTGGCTCGTATTTCTCGTGATCGTGGTTACGCTGATGGTCTTTGACCTTGGCGTTCTGCACAAGGAAGATCACGAGCTTGGTGTTGCCGAAAGCCTTAAGCTGTCGGCCTTCTACATCTTCATTGCCACCCTGTTCGGCGGCTATATCTGGTGGGCCTGGTCAAACGGCACGCTGGTGACCAGCGACGGCACCAATCCGGTCGCCGCATATTTCCAAGGCTACATCATCGAGAAGGTGCTCTCGATTGACAACGTCTTCGTCATCTCGCTGATCTTCGGGTACTTCGCCATCCCGCGGAAGTACCAGTACCGCGCGCTGGTCTGGGGCATCATCGGCGTCATCATCCTGCGCGGCATCATGATCGCCATCGGGGCCGAGCTGATCTCGAACTATGCTTGGGTAACGCTGGTCTTTGCTGCTTTCCTGGCCTTTACCGGCGTAAAGATGCTGCTGGTGTCCGAAGGCGACACTGACGTGTCGAAGAACCCGGTCGTCAAGCTGACCGCGAAGTACATGAATGTGACCAAGGATCTGCACGGGCAGAAGTTCTTTGTCCGCCAGCCGCACCCGGTGACCGGAAAGCTGGTGATGTTCGCCACGCCCCTGTTCGTCGCGCTGATCGTGATCAACTTTGCCGACCTGATCTTCGCCGTCGACTCGGTGCCCGCGATCTTTCTGATCACCACCGACACCTTCATCGTCTACACCGCGAACATCATGGCGATCCTTGGCCTGCGGGCGCTGTACTTCGCGCTGGCAGCATTGGTGCACCGCTTTCACTATCTGAAGTATGCGCTGGCTGTGGTGCTGATCTTCATCGGGTTGAAGGGCTTTTACAGCTACTTCTTCGGCAAGTTCGACCCGTATCTGTCACTGGCAATTACGGTAGGAATCATCGCTTCCGGCATCTTTTACTCTCTCTGGAAGACCCGGGGCGACGGCACCACAACGGCGCACTGACCGCCGTCACCCCGGCGTGACAACTGCCGCGCGGTCGCCTATACCGCGCGGCAGATCAATCCTTGAAGGTTCCCGCGCATGACCACCCTCGTTTTCGGCCACAAATCCCCCGACACCGACGCCACCCTGTCGGCCATCGTCTGGGCCTGGTATCTGACCAACCGGCGCGGCGGCGACGCCGAACCGCGCCTGCTGGGCGAGCCGAACACCGAGGCGGCCTTTGTGCTGAAACACTGGGGTTTTGCCAAGCCCGCGATCATCGCGGATGTGGCCGCCGGGCAGGACGTGGTGATCGTCGATACCAACAACCCCGCCGAACTGCCGCCCTCGATCAACGACGCCAATATCATGGCGATCATCGACCATCACATGCTGGTGGGCGGGCTGAAGACGAAGACCCCGATCAATGTGGTGATGCGCCCGCTGGCCTGTACCGCCACCGTGATGCACGACATCATGGGCGCGGATGTGCCGGGCCTGCCGCATGAGATAAAGGGCGCGATGCTGTCGTGCATCCTGTCGGACACGCTGGAATTCCGCAGTCCCACGACCACCGATCATGACCGTTCGGTGGCCGAGGCGCTGGCCGCCGATCTGGGCGTGTCGATCCCGGACCTTGCAGCGGAGATGTTCGAGGCGAAGTCGGATGTGTCGGCGTTTTCGGACGCCGCCCTGCTGCGGATGGATTCGAAAGAATATAGCCTGGCGGGCAAGGAATTGCGCGTCTCGGTGCTGGAAACCACCGCGCCGAAAGTGGTTCTGGACCGCAAGGCCAGCCTGATGGCCTCGATGGTGGACGTGGCGAAAGAGGATGGTGCCGATCAGGTGCTGCTGTTCGTGATCGACATCCTGAAAGAAGAGGCGACGCTGCTGGTGCCGAACGATCTGGTCAAACAGTTGGCAGAGGCGTCGTTCGGCTGCACCGTCACCGGCGATACAGTCGTGCTGCCCGGCATCATGAGCCGCAAGAAACAGATCATCCCGTCGCTGAAGCTGTAAGGCGCAGGCGCGCGGGGTGACCCGCGCGCCGGGTCCTTACAGCACCTCGGCCAGCTTTACCGCCCGGCCTTCGGCCACCGATTTCAGCGCGGCTTCCGCCAACGCCAGCGCCATCAGCCCGTCATGGCCGGTGGTCGGAGTCTCAGTCCCCGACTGCACCGCCGCGATGAAGCCCGCGATTTCGTTGGCATAGGCGGCGATGTAGCGGGTCATGAAGAAATTCAGCAGCGGCGCGTCATGGAAACCCGCCTTGTCGGCAAAGGTGATCCGGTTTTCGCCGTGGTTCTGCGCGGCCACCATGCCGGTCGACCCCAGAACCTCGATCCGCTGGTCATAGCCATAGGCGGCGCGGCGGCTGTTGGTGATGATCGCCTGACGGCCAGACGCGGTGCGCAGGATGACGTTGACGCTGTCGTAATCGCCCAGCGTACCGATCTTGGCATCGGTCAGCACCGAGGCGGCGGCCAGCACGGTTTCCACCTCTTCGCCCAACAGCCAGCGCGCCATGTCGAAATCATGGATCGTCATGTCGCGGAAAATGCCGCCGGACCGGGTGATGTAGTCATGCGGCGGCGCGCCGGGATCGCGGCTGGTGATCGTCACCATTTCCACCTTGCCCACCTGCCCCGCATCAATCGCGGCCTTGACGGCCATGAAATCCGGGTCAAAGCGGCGGTTGAAGCCGACCATCAGCACGCCCTTTTCGGCCTTCACCACCTTCAGACAGGCCGCCACCCGCGCCAGCGACAGATCGACCGGCTTTTCGCAGAAGATCGCCTTGCCTGCGCGCGCAAAGCGTTCGATCAGGTCGGCATGCGTGTCGGTGGGCGTGCAGATCACCACGGCGTCCACGTCCTTAGACGCAAGGATCGCGTCGATGCTGCGGATGTCGCAGCCGTAGGTCGCCTTCACGGCTTCGGCTGCGGCAGTGACCGGGTCGGCGATGGCCACCAGCCGCGCGCCCGGCGTTCCGGCAACGGCGCGGGCATGCACTTGGCCGATGCGACCGGCCCCGAGGATGGCAAAGTTCAGCGTCATGGTTGTTTCCTTATTCCGGGTACGCGCCCGCGATGTTCTGGTCAAAGTCGATGATCGAGCCTGTCATTACCCCGGAGCCATCGCCCAGCAAATAGGCCGCAAGCCCCGCCACATGCACCGGTTTCACCAGCATTCCGAAAGGCTGGCGCGCCTCGGCCTTGGCCAGCCAGCCGTCGGTCGCGCCGTGGTGCTGGCGCTGCACCTGATCTTCGCCCGGCGTGTCCATCCAGCCGCAATTGATGCCGTTCACCCGGATGCGGTCATGCCGCAAGGCATTGGCGGCGTTTTTCGTGACGTTGGCCAGCGCTGCCTTCGAGGCGGAATAGGGGGCCAGAAAACTTTGCCCGCAATGTACCACCATCGACAGGATGGTAACGATGCTGGCCGGATGCCCCGCCGCGCGGGCCAGTTGCGCCACGCGCTGGATGGCAAAGAACGGGCCGCGCGTGTTGACGGCAATCATCCGGTCAAAGGCGTCAGGTGAGGTGTCAAGGATGGAGCCCCGGTCCGTCGAGGCCCCGGCGATGCACAGCGCGTCGATCCGGCCCATGGCTTTCGCTGCGGCATCGACACAGGCCTGAACCGATGCCACATCCCCCAGATCGACCGGCTGAAAGGTCGCGCCCAACCTATCAGCCTCGGCCTTGCCCTTGGTTGCATCGCGGGCAGCCAGCACCAGCCGGGTGCAGCCTTGCGCGACCAGCGCCTCGGCGATGGCCAGTCCCAAGCCCTGGGTTCCGCCTAGGATCAGGGCATGCGTCCCGGAATGCATGTTCAAGCCGCGCCCTCGAACTCGGCCCCGGTCTTGGCCCCGGTGATGTAGGACACCACGTCCTGCCCGCTGGTATCTTCCTTGCGCAGGTTGGCGACGATCCGGCCCCGGCGGAACACGACGATCCGGTCCACCAGATCGAATACCTGCCGCATGTTGTGACTGATCAGGATCAGGGGTTCGCCCGCCTCTTTCAACGTGCGAATGATGTTTTCCACCTGCGCGGTTTCCTGCACGCCCAGCGCCGCCGTCGGTTCGTCCATGATCACCAGTTTCGACTTGAAGGCCGCCGTGCGCGCAATCGCCACGCATTGCCGCTGGCCGCCCGACATGTTGCGGATGGTGTTCATCAGGTTTGGGATCTTGACCCCGGTCTTGACCAGCGCCGCCAGTGCCGCCTCGCGCATCGCCTTCTTGTCGAGGATGGAAAACGGCCCCAGGTTGAAGCGGATCTTTTCGCGGCCCAGAAACAGGTTTGACGGCACATCCAGATCATCGGCCAGCGCCAGCGTCTGGAACACGGTTTCAATCCCGGCCTCTCGCGCCTCGATCGGGCTGTTGAAGATGTGTTCCACCCCGTCAAAGATGATCTGCCCGCGCGTCGGCGGCTCCACCCCGGTGATCTGGCGCACGAAGGTGGATTTGCCTGCGCCGTTGTCGCCCATGATCGCCACATGTTCGCCGCGCTTCAGGGCGAAATCGGCGTCGGTCAGGGCGTGGACGCCGCCATAGTGCTTGGTCAGCCCACGCGTTTCCAGAATGATGTCGGACATCAGCTGCGCCCCCGCTTGGTCTGGCGCCACTGGTCCAGCACCACGGCACCGACGATGATCACGCCCTTGACCATCTCCTGATAGTAGGCGTCGAGCTTCAGAAACGTGAAGCCCGAGATGATGACCCCAAAGATCAGCGCGCCAAGGCAGGTGCCGATGATCGACCCGCGCCCGCCCTGCAGGGACACCCCGCCGATCACCGCCATGGCGATGGCATCCAGTTCGTACATCACCCCCATGCCGGCCTGCGCCGTCAGGTTCTTGGATGACAACACGATGGCCGCCAGCGCCGCCAGCGCCCCGGCAATGGTGTAGACCAGCACCTTGTGGCCGGTGACATTGATGCCAGACATCCGGGCGGCCTGTTCGTTCGACCCGATGGCATAGCAATGCTTGCCATACTTGGTCTGCGTCATGATCAGGTGGAACAGCACCGCCAGCACCACAAAGATCACGACCGGCATCATCCCCTTGCCGATGGTGGCATAGCTTTCCGTCGGGAACGAGATCGGGTTGCCCTTCGACCACCATTTCGCACAACCCCGCGCCGACACCATCATGCCGAGCGTGGCGATGAACGGCGGGATGCGGGTATAGGCGATCAGCGCGCCGTTGATCAGCCCCGCGAACAGACCACAGACCAGCCCCACCAGCACCGGCACGATCACCGGCAGGTCCATCCAGGCCGCGCCGAAGATGGCCTTGGGGTTGGGGTTGCCGTTGACGATGGCCACCTGCGCGAAACTCATCGCCACCATGGCGGTGATGCCGACGATGGAGCCTGACGACAGGTCGATCCCGCCGGTAATGATCACCTGCGTCACGCCCAGCGCGATGATGCCGACGATGGCCACCTGCAGAATGATGATCTGCAACCGCTGCTCGTTGAACAGCGTATCGACATTGTCGCGGGTATTGAACAGAAAGCTGTCGCCGACGACCAGCCGGCCCAGCAATTCGAAGGCCACAACGATCAGAACCAGTGCTGCCAGCACGTTCAGTTCCGGCGGCCGGGTGCGCTTTTTCGGATCATAGCTCAGCCCGCCGATCCCGTGAGAGGTGTTCGCCATGGATCGCCCTTCCCTGATAAAGCGGTCAGCGCCTGCACAAGGTTGCAGACCTGTGCAACACAGGGCGGCACCCGGGCGCCGCCCTGTTCAGTATCACCCGAAGGATCAGTTCTTCGCCAGATAATCCGCGACGTTCGCCGGGGTCACCAGTTCGAACGGCACCCAGACCTTCTGTTCAACCGCTTCACCGGCGGCCAGCTTGACCGCCGCATCCAGCGCGCCCGACCCTTGCGCCGCCGCGTTCTGGAACACCGTCACGTCCAGATCGCCGGCCTGCATCGCCGCCAGCGCGTCTTGCGTTGCGTCGACGCCGCCCACCTGCACCGTGGTCATGTCTATGCCCGCCGCCTTGATCGCCTGAATGGCACCGATGGCCATCTCGTCGTTGTTGGCAATCACACCGTCGAACGCCGCACCCGACGACAGCCAGTTGGTCATCAGCGAGGTCGCCTCATCCCGGCTCCAGTTTGCGGTCTGCTGGTCGATCACGTTGACCTTGACCTTGCACTTTCCGGCCTCGATCACATCGTAAATGTCCTGCGTACGCTGCACGGCGGCCTGGTTGGACAACTGACCCTGCATGACGTAGACTTTGACCTCGGTCTTGCCCTCGGCGGCCCAGTTGTCGCACAGCGCAATCGTCTCCAGCGTGCCGCTGTCCACTTCGTTTGACGCAACGAACGCCTGATTGTCGGGCAGGGTGTCGATGTTGACCGGCTGGCGGTTCACGTAGACCAACGGCACGTTCGCCGCAGCCGCCGCATCCGACATCGCCTGGGTGGCCGAGGTGTCGACCGG
>JAYSYZ010000088.1:0-37585 GCA_043727195.1 Paracoccaceae bacterium | reverse complement strand
CCAGCGTCACTTCCTCGGTCCGCAGGCACCCCCCCGCAACCGCCTCGCGCTCCAGCAGCAGCACCCGGTTACCCTTCAGCGCCAGCATCCCGCCCGCGACCAGCGCGTTGATGCCGGACCCGATGATGACGTGGTCGGGCTGCACCGGTCAGCCCTTCGGCACCAGCGCCAGCGCCCGGATCGGCGACCCGGTACCACCCTTGATCTTCAACGGCGCGGCAATCAGGATCGCGCCCTTGGCCGGCAGCTTTGACAGGTTCGCCAGCGACGCCAGCCCAAAGCGGTTGTTCTTGTGCAAAAGGTTGTGCGCCGGATAGGGCGGGGTCATCCCCCCGGCCTGCCCCGCATCGGTGCCGATGCACTGGCTGCCCCAGCCGACGATGCCCTTGGCAAGCAGATATTCGATCACTTCGGCGGTCGGCCCCGGCGTGTGCGGGCCGGTTGCATCGGCGTTCAGGAACAGCGCCTCGTCATGCGACCGCTTGTCCCAGTCCGATCGCAGCACCACCCATTCGCCCGCATTGATCGGGCCGTTGCGCGATTCCCAATCCTGTACATGCTGGACGGTCAGCAGGAAATCCGGGTTCGCCGCACATTCGCGCGAACAGTCGATGACGTTGACCGGTGCCACCAACCGCTGCACCGGCAGCGTATCGGTATAGCCGTCGGCATAGTCCTTGCCGGTGATCCAGTGGTGCGGCGCGTCGAAATGCGTGCCCGAATGCTCGCCCAGTTCCAGCCAGTTCCACGCCCAGAACGGCCCGTCCTTGTCATACTCGCTGATCCGGTGGATCTTGATCGGCGGGGTGTCCTTGGCAAAGTCCGGCGGCAATTTCAGCAGCGGCGTTTCCGGCCCCAGAACGCCGGTGCAATCCACCACTTCGATGCCGCCCGAAGCCAGCATCCCCGCCAATGACTGTAGCACGCTTGCCGATGTCATGTCTGTCTCTCCCAATCGCGATGGCGCGGTCCCTGACCCGAAGGCTAGTCCCGGATAGATGCATTTGCAAATATCATCGGCATGGTCGGCAGATTGCCCCCGGCGATGGTCGTCGCGTCAGAACTCTACCCCGGCTTGCGCCTTGATGCCCGCCCGGAACGGATGCTTGATCAGGGTCATTTCGGTGACCAGATCGGCCGCCTCGATCAGCGCCTCTTTCGCGTTCCGTCCGGTCAGCACCACGTGCGTCAGCGGCGGCTTCTCAGTGGCCAGAAACGCCAGCACCTCGTCCAGATCCAGATAATCATAGCGCAGCGCGATATTGATCTCGTCCAGCAGCACCAGCCGGATTGACGGATCGCGGATCAGCTCTTTCGCCTTTTCCCAGCCCGCCCTTGCTGCGGCAATGTCGCGGGTCTTGTCCTGCGTTTCCCAGGTAAAGCCTTCGCCCATCGCGTGGAATTGGCACATTTCGGCGAAATTAGAGGTGATCAGCCGCCGCTCCCCCGTATCCCAGGCCCCTTTGATGAATTGTACCACGGCACAGGGCATCCCATGCGCGATGCAGCGCAGAATCATGCCAAAGCCGCTGGACGATTTGCCCTTGCCTGCCCCGGTGTGGACGATGATCAATCCCTTCTCGCCCGCCTTTCCCGCCATGATCTTGTCGCGTGCGGCCTTCTTCTTGGCCATCTTGAGGGTGTGACGGGTCAGATCGGCGTCAGCGTCGGGTGTCGTTACGGTGTCGGTCATGGTCGGTCGTGTCCTTGACAAGCAGGGGTGGGATGCCTCAGGTGATCTGGTGTTGGTTCCTGTTTATGACAGGCGAAGAGGGAATGCGACAGGGGCGACAGCCCCCAAGCGCAGCCGCCCCCGCGACCGTGACCGGAAAGGTCCCTGATGCCACTGGCCGCAAGGCACGGGAAGGTATGGGACCGTTGGGCAAGCCCTGAATCCGCAAGCCGGGAGACCTGCCAGCACATGTGACTGAACCGGCGGACGGGGTGTTCCGCGACCGGCAGACGGATGCGGGCCACGCATCCATCGCTGGCGCATTCGCCCCCCCGCCAAAGGCAAGGACCGGGCATGTCTGCCACGCTATACGTCTGCACCACCTGCAAACAGGGTGCGCCTGTCCCCGAAGGCATGCCCGCGCCGGGTGCCGTGCTGCATGCAGCCCTGATCGCCGCCGGTGCGCCCCAAGGCGTGCGCATTGTCGGGGTGGAGTGTCTGTCGGCCTGCAACGCCGGCTGCGCGGTTTCCCTGTCGATGCCGGGGGCGTGGTCCTATGTCTATGGCCGCCTTGGCGCGGACAATGCCGCCGAAATCCTCGACGGGGCCGCGAAATATGCCGCCACCGCAGACGGTATCGTGGTCTGGCGTGACCGCCCCACCATCTTCCGCAAGCAAAGCATCGCCCGTATCCCGCCCCCGAATTATCCTCAAGAGGCCGCTGAATGAATGACCTTGCAAAAATTCCCGTGACCGTGATCACCGGCTTTCTGGGCGCGGGCAAGACCACTCTCATTCGCCATCTGATGGCCAATCCGCAGGGCAAGCGGCTGGCGATACTGGTCAACGAGTTTGGCACCGTGGGGGTGGACGGCGACATCCTGAAATCCTGCGCCGATGCCAATTGCCCTGTCGAAAATATCGTGGAGCTGGCCAACGGCTGCATCTGCTGCACCGTCGCCGATGACTTTATCCCCACGATCGAGGCGCTGATGGCCCTGCCGACGCGGCCCGATCACATCATCATCGAAACCTCTGGCCTTGCCCTGCCGAAACCGCTGCTGAAGGCTTTCGACTGGCCCGCGATCCGGTCGCGCATCACGGTCGACGGGGTCATCGCGCTGGCCGATGCCGAAGCCGTTGCCGCCGGTCGCTTTGCCCCCGATGTGGCGGCGGTGGATGCCCAGCGCGCCGCCGATCCCTCCATCGACCATGAAACCCCCTTGTCGGAGGTGTTCGAGGATCAGATCCTCTGCGCCGACCTCATCCTCCTTTCCAAAGCCGATCTTGCCGGCGACGCCGGTCTGGCAACCGCCCGCAGCGTGATCAGTGCCGAAATGACCCGCACGGTGCCCATGCTGGCGATGACCGAAGGCGTCATTGACCCGCGGGTTATCCTTGGCCTGAACGCCGCCGCCGAAGATGACCTTGCCGCCCGCCCTTCGCACCATGACGGCGACGAGGATCACGAGCATGACGATTTCAACTCGGTGGTGATCGACCTGCCCGAAGTAGCTGACCCCGACGCCCTGACCGCCGCCATCATCCGCCTGGCAACCGAGCAAAACGTCCTCCGCGTCAAGGGCCATGTTGCCGTTCAGGGCAAACCGATGCGCCTGCTGGTGCAGGCCGTCGGCACCCGCGTGCGCACCCAGTATGACAGGCCCTGGGGCACCGCTCCCCGCCTGTCACAACTGGTGGTGATCGCCGAACATGCTGACATCGACGAGGCCGCGATCCGCGCCGTGCTGGGGGCCTGACGCATAATGTCGTCGCGCGCAAAGATCCTGCGTCAAGCGCCTCCCTCCCCCCTCGTGGGGGAGGGCTGGCGAGGGGGGGCATGCCCTGTGGCCGCCCCCCACCCCCGGCCCCACCCCACAGAGGGGAAGGGGAGGCGCTACGCCTCGACCGTTCCGAATGCAGGAAGGGGCTGACCGATGCACGTCGTCTTCCGCGAAAGCCACGGGCTGGAAGAAACGGAGAGCCCGTTTGACCTGGGTCAGGAACCGGCCGATCTGGTGGTGCTGTCCTTTTCCGACAGCGATCTTGGCGCTTTCGCGGCGGGCTTTCACCGATCCCGCAGCATGGGCCACACAGCTCACCCGACGGTGCGCCTTGGCAATCTGGTTGCGCTGAAACATCCCCTCTCGGTCGATACCTATGTCGAGAAAACTCTTTCGGGGGCCAAGGCCATCCTCGTCCGCCTGATTGGCGGCGAGGCCTATTGGCCATATGGCCTCGCGACCCTTCAGGACCTTGCCCGCCGCCGCGGATTGGCGCTGGCCATTCTGCCCGCCGATGGCCGCCCCGATGCGCGGCTCGATGCGATGTCCACGCTGCCGGTGTCCACCCTTCGGCGCTTGCAGGCGCTGTGCGATGCAGGGGGCGCGGTCGCGGCGCAGGCGGCATTGGCGCAACTGGCCCTGGCGGCGGGGCTTTATGCCGGGCCGGTGGCGGGCGACAAGACGGTGCCCGACATGGGCTTTTATGATCCGGCACAAGGCGTGATCGCGGCCCCGTCCGGCGAAAGGCCGGTCCTCGTCACCTTTTACCGCTCTTATCTTACTGCTGGCGATACCGCCCCCATCGACGCCCTGATCACCGCCCTGCGGGACGCGGGCTTTGCCGCATACGGAGCCTTCGCCGCCAGCCTGAAATCCCCCGGCGTCGCGGACTGGCTCCGCGCCCACATCGCCGCCCGTCCGCCGGTGGCCATCCTGAACGCCACTGCCTTCTCCGCCCAAGGCGAGGATGGCACCACCCCCTTCGATGTCGCCGATTGCCCGGCGTTTCAGGTGGCGCTGTCCACCGCCCGCCAGCGCGATTGGGCGGCATCTGACCGCGGCCTGTCGCCCGCCGACCTTGCCATGCACGTCGTGCTGCCCGAGGTGGACGGGCGGCTTTTCGCGGGCCTTGTCAGTTTCAAGTCACCGGGAAAGCGCGACCCCGATCTGCAATTCTCGCGGTTTGCCCACCGCGCCGATGCCAGCCGCATCGCAGCTGTCGTCGCAAAAGTCGCGGCTTGGCATCGCCTTGCCGCGACCCCCGCCGCAGGCCGTGACCTGGCCGTGATCCTGTCCACCTACCCCGGACGCCCGCATCAGATGGCCCACGCCGTCGGCCTTGATGCCATCGCCTCGACCGAGGCGCTGCTTGCCGACCTCGCTGACGAAGGCTACCAGACACCCTCAGGCCCGCCGCTGCCGGTTGCCCTTGGCGCAACAACCGCATGGCCGCTGACCCGCTATCGCGCCGCCCTGCAAACCCTGCCGCATCTGCTGCAAGAGGCGCTGACCGCATGGGGCCCGCCCGAGGATGACCCCGCCCAGCGCGACGGTGCCTTCCACTTCGCCGCCACCCGGCGGGGTCGCGCCCTGATCGCCCTGCAACCCGAACGTGGTGGTCTGGATACCCGTGATGCCGATTACCACGACCTCGCGCGTACCCCGCGCCATGCTTACGTGGCCTTTTACCTCTGGCTCCGTGCTCAGGCACCGCACGCGCTCATCCACATGGGCGCGCATGGCACGCTGGAATGGCTGCCGGGGAAATCCGTGGCGCTGGGCGAAACCTGTTGGCCCGAGGCGCTGATCGGCCCCACCCCGGTCATCTACCCCTTCATCGTCAACGACCCGGGTGAGGCGGCACAGGCCAAGCGCCGCATCGGCGCGCTGACGCTTGGCCATTTGCCGCCACCGATGACGGCCTCCACCCTGCCGACCTCGCTCAATACGCTCGAACGCCTGCTGGATGAATACTCCACCGCCGATGGCCTGGATCCCGCCCGCCGCATCCGCCTGATCGCCAGCATCCGGGATGAGGCGGAGGCTTCCGGCGTCGCAACCGATCTGGGGCTGCCGCCAAACGCCACGCCGGCCGAGGCCATCACCCGCATCGACCGCTTTGTCTGCGACATCAAGGAATCCCAGTTCGGCCACGGCCTGCATGTGCTGGGGCAGGGCGCGGGCGAAACCAAAGGCATGCGGGCGGCTCTGGCCGGCCGCCGCGTTCCCCCGGGCCCGGCAGGCTCGCCTTTCCGGGGCCGCAGCGATGTGTTGCCCACCGGGCGCAACCTCTATTCCGTGGACCCCCGCGCCGTCCCGTCGCGCAGCGCCCATGCGCAGGGCGTCAAGCTGGCCGAAGAACTGATCCGCCGCCATCTGCAAGACCATGGCGATTACCCGCGTGGGCTGGTGGTCGACCTCTGGGGTTCAGCCACCATGCGCACGGCGGGCGAGGAATTCGCCATGGCCCTGCATCTTGCCGGGCTTGCACCACGCTGGGACGAACGCTCCGCCCGCCTGTCAGGATTCGAGATCGTGCCGCTGGCCCAACTGGCGCGCCCGCGAATCGATGTCACGCTGCGCGTATCGGGCCTGTTCCGCGACGTGTTCCCCGGCCTTGCGCAACTGTTCGAGGCCGGGGCCGAGGCGCTGTCGGTCCGTGAGGAATCCGCCGAGGACAACCCCTACATCGCCAAGGCCGCGCGGGTCTTTGGTCCCAGACCCGGCCAGTACGGCCTCGGCATGGGAATTGCCGCCGATACATTCACCGATCAGTCCCGCGCCGACGCCGGCGAGGCGTGGCTGCAATCGTCCAGTTGGGCCATCGGCCTTGATGGCACCACCCGCCCCGATCGGGCGGGGCTTGAGGCGCGGGTACTTGCCGCCGATACATTCGTCCACGCGCAAGACCTGCCCGAAACTGATGTGCTGATGGCCGCTGATTATGCCGCCCACGAGGCAGGCTTTGCTGCGGCGGTTGCGCGTCTTGGCGGGCAGGCACCGACGCTGTATCACCTCGACGCCACCCGCCCCGACACGCCCCGCGCCCGCACCCTGACCGAAGAAATCGCCCGCGTCGTGCGCGCCCGCGCCGCCAACCCCGATTGGGCCGACGGCATGATGGCGCATGGCTATCGCGGTGCCGCCGAGATTGCCGCCACGCTGGATCACATGGCCGCCTTTGCGCACCTTGCCCAGGTCGTGCCACCGCATCTGTTCGATCTGTACCACGAGGCCACCCTTGGCCGCGATGATCTGCGCGCGTTCCTTTGCCACGAAAACCCCGCTGCACTGGCCGCGATGGAAGATATCTTCCAACGCCTGCGCGATGCGGGCCTGTGGATCACCCGCCGCAATTCCATCGCAGCGGTGCTGGCATGACCACCGCAGCGACCGTTGCCCCGAAGAACCAAGGCCCGGAAATCAAAGCTCCTGAAATCAGGGGCTGGTGCCCCGGGGCGCTCCGCCCGATGCAATCGGGGGATGGCTGGCTTGTCCGCATCCGCCCCCCCGGCGGGATGCTGACCCCCGCCCAGGCGGCAGGGATCGCAAAGGCTTCGCTTGCCCATGGCAACGGTATCCTCGATCTGTCGTTGCGCGCCAACCTGCAACTGCGCGGCGTGCAGACCGGATCGCATCCCGCCTTGATCGACGACCTCTCGGCACTAGGCCTGATCGACCCTGACATCGCCACGGAAGCCAGCCGCAACGTTGTGGTGACACCATTCTGGACGGCCGGGGACGGCACGCAGATCATCGCCTCCCGGCTGGCAGCGGCGCTGGCCGATGCCCCCGCGCTGCCTGGGAAATTCGGCTTTGCCGTCGACACCGGATTGCGACCGGTGCTGACCGGCACGCCTGCCGATATCAGGCTGGAACGCGATGCACAGGGCAACCTTATCCTGCGTCCGGATGGCCATGCCACGGGACGGCGGATCACCGAAGAGGCCGCCCCGGACGCCGCACTCACCCTCGCCCGCTGGTTTGTTGCGACCGGCGGCGCGGCGCAAGGCAGGGGGCGCATGGCCGCCCATCTGGCCGATGTTGCCCTGCCTGACGGCTTTTCGGTGCCACCCGCCGCCGCCCTGCCACCACCCCGACCCGGCCTTGCCACGCAGGGCGCGCTGGTCGCATTCGCCTTCGGCCAGATCGCGGCTGAAACGCTGGGCCAACTCGCCGCCCTTGGCCATGATCTGCGCCTCTCCCCCTGGCGGATGCTTCTGATCGCGGGGCGGGACACTGTCCCCGACCTTCCCGGCCTAATTACCTCGTGCGACGATCCGCTTTTGCGTGTCACCGCCTGCACCGGCGCGCCCGGCTGTCCGCAGTCGATGGGCGATACGCGCGGACTTGCCCGCATGCTTGCGCCCTTAGTGGCCGATGCAGCACACCTGCACGTTTCGGGCTGTACCAAAGGCTGCGCGCATCCGGGGCCTGCCGCCTTGACACTGGTTGCCACGGGCCCGGGTTATGCGTTCATCCGGAACGGCACTGCCTCGGCGCCCCCGCAGCTGACCAACCTGCTGCCCCACCAGATTGCCGCAATGCTGAAAGCCCCCGATGCCGCACCAGTATGAAACCAACGGCGCCGCGATCTATGTGCAATCCTTCGCCATGATCCGGGCCGAGGCCGAGCTTGGCCACTTCACCCCCGAAGAGGAAGTGGTTGCCGTCCGGATGATCCACGCTGCGGGCATGGTCGACCTTGCGCCGCACATCCGCTTTTCCGCCGGCATGGCCATCGCCGCGCGTGCCGCGCTTGAGGCCGGCGCACCCATTCTATGCGATGTGCGCATGGTCAGCGAGGGGATCACCCGCAACCGCCTGCCCGCCGGCAACGCGGTGATCTGCACATTGCAAGACCCCGCCGTGCCGGGCCTTGCCGCCGGGATGAACACCACCCGCTCTGCCGCCGCCGTGGAACTATGGCGTCCCCACCTTGCCGGGGCAATCGTCGCGATTGGCAATGCCCCGACCGCCCTGTTCCACCTGCTGAACATGCTGGAAGACCCCGCCTGCCCGCGCCCCGCCGCCATCATCGGCTGCCCGGTGGGCTTTGTCGGCGCTGCGGAATCAAAGGTGGCGCTTATCGCCTCTCCCCCCGTACCCAGCATGGTTGTGCAAGGTCGCCTCGGCGGCAGCGCCATCACAGTTGCCGCCATCAACGCCCTTGCCAGCCGGACGGAATGACCATGGCCCCCCTCAAAGGCAAGGTGATCTGTGCGGGCCTCGGCCCCGGCGACCCGGATCTGATGAGCCTGCGTGCCGCCCGTGCCATCGGGTCCGCCACCCATGTCGCCTATTTCCGCAAGGCGGGCCGGCCGGGGCAGGCGCGGCGGATTGTCGAGGGGATGCTGGCACCCGGCGTCACCGAATACCCGATGGAATACCCCGTCACCACCGAACTGCCGTTCGACAGCCCGGAATATGGCCACGCGCTCGCCACCTTTTACGATGCATGGGCGCTCCGGCTGGAATCGGTTTGCCAGACCGATGATGTGCTGGTGCTGTGCGAGGGTGATCCGTTTTTCTACGGCTCGTTCATGCATCTGCATTCGCGCCTGCAGGGCCGTGTCCCGGTCGAGGTGATCCCCGGCATCACCGGCATGACCGGCTGCTGGACCGCCACCGACACCCCGATCACCTGGGGTGACGACGTGCTGACCGTGCTGATGGGCACGCTGCCAGAGGATGATCTGGTGCGCCACATGACCGATGCGGACGCGCTGGTGGTGATGAAGACCGGGCGCAATCTGCCCCGTGTCCGCCGCGCGTTGGAACGGGCGGGCCGCCTGGATACCGCCTGGCTGGTGGAACGCGGCACCATGCCCAACCAGCGCATCGTCAAATTGTGCGAGGTGGACGCCACGGATTGCCCCTATTTCGCAATCGTCCTTGTCCACGGCCACGGCCGGCGGCCCGAGGTGCCGGAATGAAGGGCAATCTTACCATCGCCGGGCTTGGTCCGGGGACAGAGGCGCAAGTGACCCCCGAAGTCAGCGCCGCCCTCGGCGCCGCTACTGACGTTGTCGGCTATATTCCCTATGTCGCCCGCATCGCCCCGCGTGAGGGGCTGACCCTGCACCCCTCGGACAACCGGGTCGAACTGGACCGCGCCCGCGCCGCCCTGACCATGGCCGCCGAGGGGCGACGCGTCGTCATCGTCTCGTCCGGCGATCCGGGCGTGTTTGCCATGGCAAGTGCGGTGTTCGAGGCACTGGAAGACGCGCCGCAGTGGCACGCCCTAGACATCACCGTCCTGCCGGGGATTACCGCCATGCTAGCCGCCGCCGCCCGGGCGGGTGCGCCGCTAGGTCATGATTTCTGCTGCGTCAACCTCAGCGACAACCTGAAACCCTGGGCAATCATCGAAACCCGCCTGCGGCTGGCAGCGCAGGCCGATTTCGTCATGGCCTTCTACAACCCCCGCTCTGCCAGCCGCCCCGACACTTTCGCCCGCGCGTTGGAAGTGTTGCGCCTAGAATGTGGTCCCGACCGTCTGATCACCTTCGCCCGCGCGGTTTCTACCCCCGACGAAGCACTGACCACGGTCAGCCTGGGCGATGCCACCCCGGACATGGCCGACATGCGCACCGTCGTCATCCTTGGCAATGCGGCCACCAGGCGGGTCGGACGCTGGGTCTATACCCCAAGGCGGGCCGGATGACCCAGCCAGTCCATCACCGCAGCCACCGTCCGCGCCACATTGCGCCGGGGGATCGCAGGCCGGTCGATCATCACCACGGGCAGACCCAACGCCCGTGCGGCAGCGATCTTGGCGACCGCACCCTTGCCGCCCGCATTCTTTGCAACGACGATCTCGGTGCGATGGTCGCGCATCAGCGCGGTATCGCCCGCCACATCGAAAGGCCCGCGCGCCACGACCAGCCGGGCCAGCGGCAAGGGCAACGGGCCATGCGGCGCATCGACCAGACGGACAAGGTAATGATGCTGGGGCTGGCCTGCGAACGGCTCCAGATGCTGGCGCCCGATGGCAAGGAACACCCGCCGCGCCGGGCCAGACAATGTCGCCACGGCCGCCGCCAGATCGGCGACATGTGTCCAGCGGTCGCCCTCACCCGCCACCCACGGCGCGCGTTCCAGTGCGATCAGCGGAATGGCCGATCCCGCGCAGGCGATGACGGCATTCGCGCTCATCTGTGCGGCAAAGGGGTGGGTGGCGTCGATGACATGGCTGATCCCTTCGGCATCAAGATAGGCCTGCAACCCGGCCACCCCGCCGAACCCGCCGATCCGCGTGGGCAAAGGCTGCGTCACCGGTGCCTCGGTGCGCCCGGCGTAGGAATAGACCGCTTCACAACCCGCATCGTGCAGCGCGCGGGCCATCTGCCCCGCCTCCGTGGTGCCGCCAAGCAGAAGGATGCGCATCGTGTCTGACCCCTGGCTGACCATCATCGGCCTGGGTGAGGATGGACCGGCAGGCCTCGCCGCCGCAAGCCGTGAAGCGCTGGCCAGCGCCGAGGTGATCTTTGGCGGCCCCCGCCACCTGGCGCTGGCGGGGGTGCAGGGGCGGCCCTGGGGCGTGCCATTCGACATCGCCCCGGTGTTGGCAGAACGCGGCCGGCGGGTCGTGGTACTGGCCTCGGGTGATCCGTTCTGGTTCGGGGTGGGCGGGTCGCTGCTGCCATATCTGTGCCCCGGCGAATGGGTGTCCCACCCTGCACCATCGACCTTTTCGCTGGCCGCGAACCGGCTTGGCTGGCGGCTGGAAGACGTGCTTTGCCTTGGCCTGCATGCCGCGCCGCTTACCCGTCTGGCCCCGGTGCTGGGACAGGGGGTTCGTGCCATCTGCTTGGCTCGCGATGCCGCGGCGGTGGGGGAACTGGCGGTTTATCTGACCGCGACGGGCTTTGGTGGCTCTGCCCTGACGGTTCTTCAGGCGCTTGGCGGCCCGCGTGAATGCATCCTTGCGACGACAGCGCAAGAACTTGGCGCCCAAGATTTCGTCGTCGCGAAGATCACCGCCCCCGTCGCCGTCGCCATCGACACCGTCGGCAGGGGCCTGCCCCGCGCCTCCGGCCTGTCCGACGATCTTTTTGCCCATGACGGCCAGATCACCAAGCGTCCGGTCCGCGCGCTGACCCTGTCTGCCCTGGCCCCCCGCGCGGGCGAGGTGCTGTGGGACATCGGCGCTGGCTCCGGCTCTGTCGGTATCGAATGGCTGCTGCACGGTGCCGCCCATTGCCATGCCGTGGAAGCTGACCCAGACCGCGCCGCCCGCGCGATTGCCAATGCAGCAAGGTTCGGGGTGGCCCACCGCTACTCGGTGCACCAGCACCGCGCACCCGACGGGCTTGATGCGTTGCCGCGGCCGGACGCGGTGTTCATCGGCGGCGGCGGGTCAGAGGCAGTGCTGCAAAAGCTGTGGGACGTTGTTCCCCCCGGCACCCGCCTTGTCGCCAACGCCGTCACGCTGGAAACCGAGGCGCTGGTGATCGCGTGGTCAGCCACCCATGGCGGCGATCTGCTGCGGATCGAACTGGCCGATGCCGGTCCTTTGGGCGGCAAGCGCGGCTGGCGCTCGGCCCTGCCGATCGTGCAATGGAGCGTCACGCGATGAGGGTGGCAGGGTTCGGCTTTCGCCAGAATGTGACCGAGGCCGCCTTGCAGGACGCCCTCGCCCGTGCCGGTGGCGCGGCTGGTGTGACCGCGCTGGCCACCGCCGAGGAAAAGGTTTCCGGCCTGCGCACCCTCGGTCGGGCTCTGGGCCTGCCGGTCATCGGGGTGTCACGCGCGGCGCTTGCCGGGCAACCGGTCTTGACCGATTCCGCGCGTGTCGCCGCATTGTTCGGCACCGGATCGCTTGCCGAAGCCGCCGCCCTTGCCGCCGCTGGCCCGGATGCCCGCCTGCTTGGCCCGCGTGCCCGGTCTGCTGACGGCACAGCCACTGCCGCCCTCGCCGAAAGGATCATGCCATGACCGTGCATTTCATCGGCGCGGGTCCCGGTGCCCCCGACCTTCTGACGCTGCGGGGCCGTGACCTGATTGCAGCGTCGCCGGTGTGCCTTTACGCGGGCTCACTGATCCCGCAGGCGATCCTCGCCCACTGCCCGCCCGGCTGCCGGATCGTCAACACCGCGCCGATGAGCCTTGACGAGATCATCGCCGAGCTTGCGGTCGCCGATGCGGCGGGCCACGATGTTGCGCGTCTGCACTCGGGCGATCTGTCGGTGTGGTCGGCGATGGGCGAACAACTGCGAAGCCTGCGCGACCTTGGCATCGCCTATGATGTGACGCCGGGCGTCCCCTCCTTCGCCGCTGCTGCGGCGGCGTTGGGGGCGGAACTTACCCTTCCCGGTCTGGCACAATCGGTCGTCCTGACCCGCACCGAAGGCCGCGCCACCCAGATGCCGCCACGCGAAACCTTGGCCGCTTTCGGGGCAACAGGGGCAACATTGGCGCTGCACCTGTCGGTGCACCTTCTTGCCAAAATCACCGCTGACCTTGTGCCGCATTACGGCGCGGATTGCCCCGTTGCCGTCGTCTGGCGCGCCAGCTGGCCTGATCAGCGGATCATCCGCGCCACCCTCGGCACCCTGCAGGCGGCAGTGCCCGCCGAGGTGGAGAGGACCGCGCTGATCCTGATCGGCCCGGCGCTTGCAGCCGAAGGCTTCGACGACAGCCGCCTGTACGCCGGTGACTATGACCGCCGCTATCGCCCGGTCGGCACCGACCCGCGCTTTCCGGATGCCGGCGCATGACGCCCGGATTGCTCATCTCCGCCCCTGCGTCGGGCACCGGCAAGACCACGCTGATGCTGGGCCTGCTGCGCGCTTTTCGCAACCGCGGCCTGGTGGTGCAGCCGTTCAAAAGCGGGCCGGATTACATCGATCCCGCATTTCACACCGCAGCCTCCGGCAGGGCCAGCTACAATCTCGACAGCTGGGCAATGCCCCCCGCACTGCTGACCGGGCTGGCCACCAATGGCACAGGCGCCGATCTGGTCTTGGCCGAAGGCTCGATGGGCCTGTTCGACGGTGTCGCCACGCCGGGGGCCACCGGTACCGGGGCAAGTGCCGATATCGCCGCGCTGACGGGCTGGCCGGTGGTGCTGGTGATCGACGTCTCGGGGCAGGCGCAGACCGCCGCCGCAGTGGCGCACGGACTGGCAACCTTTCGCCGCGATGTGCGGATAGCGGGCGTTGTCCTCAACCGCGTCGCCAGTCCCCGGCACGAGGCGCTGGTGCGCCACGGCATGCGCGAAGCCGGGATAGCGATCTTCGGGGCGCTGCCGAAACAAGCCGGCATCGTCGTCCCCGAACGCCACCTGGGCCTCGTGCAGGCCGAGGAGCACCCCGCGCTTGAGGGGCTGATCACGCAGGCCGCCGCCCTGATCACGGAACGCCTTGATCTTGACGCTCTGATCGCGGCCGCAGCGCCCGCAAACCCCATGCCATTCGCCAAAGCGGCGGCGCTTGGCCTGCCTCCCCCCGGCCAACGCATCGCCCTTGCCCGCGACGCCGCGTTTTCGTTCATTTACCCGCACCTTTTGCAAGGCTGGCGGATTGCGGGGGCGGAAATCCTGCCATTCTCGCCCCTAGCCGACGAAGGCCCCGATGCCGCCGCCGATGTGTGCTGGCTCCCCGGCGGCTACCCCGAGCTGCACGCCGGCCGCCTTGCTGCTGCAGACCGTTTCCGCACCCGCCTGCGCGATTTTGCCGAAACCCGCCCGGTCCACGGCGAATGCGGCGGCTATATGGCGATGGGCGAGGCGCTGATCGACAAGGACGGCACCCGGCACGCTATGGCCGGGCTTCTCGGCCTGGTCACCTCTTACGCCACACGCAAGATGCACCTCGGTTACCGGCATGCCCGGCTTGCACAGGGCATCCCGGGCTACCGCGTGGACTGCCGCCTCAGGGGCCACGAATTCCACTATTCCACGATCCTTGAGCAGCCGGACGCACCGCTTGCCGCCGTGACCGACGCCACCGGAACCCTCATCCCCGAAACCGGTTCGTGGCGTCACCAGCCCGGCGGGGGCCTTTCGACGGGCAGCTATTTTCACCTGATTGCCGAGGCGAAATGACCGGCTTCGTTTCCTTTGTATCTGCCGGTCCGGGCGACCCCGACCTCCTGACCGTCAAGGCCGCGCGGACCATCGCCAGCGCCGACGCCATTCTTTACGATGATCTGTCGTCTGACCGGATCCTGTCCCTTGCCCGGCCTGGGGCAGACCTTGTGGGGGTTGGAAAGCGCGCCGGGCGCGCTTCGCCGAAACAGGATCATGTCAGCCGTCTGCTGGTCGATTATGCCCTGACCGGGGCACAGGTGGTGCGGCTCAAATCCGGTGACAGCGGCATCTTCGGCAGACTTGAGGAGGAATTGACCGCCGTGCGCGCGGCTGGCATCGGGTGCGAGATCATCCCCGGCGTCAGCTCTGCTTCGGCCGCCGCCGCTGCTGCGGGCATCCCGCTGACCCGCCGCCATCTGGCGCAGCGGGTGCAATTCATCACCGCTGCCGATACCACCGGTAACCTGCCGCCCGGCCTCAATCTGCCCGCCCTTGCAGACCCCATGGCCACAACCGTTGTGTTCATGGGCAAGCGCACCTTCCCGGCCCTTGCCGCCGCCCTCATCGCGCAGGGCCTGTCCCCGGACACCCCCGCCCTCTTGGCCGAAGCCGTCAGCCAGCCCGAGCAGCGGCTGGACCGCGGCACGATCAGCACCCTGGCTGCACGCCTGTCCGGGGCTCACGGCGCGCTGCCTGGCCTCATCATCTTCGGTCCGCTTGCCGACGGCGGCGACCAGTCATGATCATGCTGTCTGTCATCGGCATCGGGACCGGAAATCCCGATCATCTGACACGGCAGGCCGTCCGCGCGCTGAACGCCGCCGACCTGATCCTGCTGCCCCGCAAGGGCGATGCCAAATCCGATCTGGCCGATCTGCGGCGCGAAATCGTGGCGGCCGTCGTCACCGCCCCGGTCAAGGTCGTGGAATACGACGTGCCGAAACGTGCCGATCAGGCCGACTATCTGGGGGCGGTCGACGACTGGCACGACGCCATCGGCCTTGTCTGGCAGGCCGCCATCACCACCCACCTGCCAGATGGCGGAAAAGTTGCGCTGATGGTTTGGGGCGATCCGTCGCTTTACGACAGCACCCTGCGCATCGCCGCCCGCCTTCCGGGCATCGCGACCGAGGTGATCCCCGGCATCACCAGCCTGTCCCTGCTGACCGCCGCCCATGCCATCCCGCTCAACGCCCTTGCGGCCCCCGTGATCATCACCACCGGCCGCCGGCTGCGTGACGGCGGTTGGCCGGCGGGCGCTGACAGCCTCGCCGTGATGCTTGACAGCGGCGGGGCCTTCACCGCCATTGACCCAAAGGACGTCACGATCTGGTGGGGCGCCTATCTCGGCATGCCGCAGCAGGCACTGATCCACGGAAAGTTGGCCGACGTCGCGGCGCGGATCATCGACACCCGTGCCCGCCTGCGGGCAAAACACGGCTGGATCATGGACGTCTATCTCATGCGGCGCGGCGATGAGCGCTGAAATTCTGCGGGCCGTGTTGCCGCGTTACGGCTTGCCACCGGACACAGCCCTGACCCTCATGAACCGGTCCGAAAATGAAACCTGGCGGGCGGGTGAGGCCCTTGTCCTCAGGCTGCACCGGCAGGGCTATCATGACAGGGCCGAAATAGCGTCAGAACTGCATTGGCTGACGGCGCTGCAGGGTCTGCCGGGACTGCGCGCCGTCTGCCCGGTGCCGGACCTGGACGGGGTGATGGTTGCTGAAACCGCCGGGCGTTACGTTGTCGCTTTCAAGCGCATCGCAGCGGTGGAACTGCAGGTCGGTGATGACCTCGACCACTGGTTCGCGCCGTTGGGCGGGGTGACCGCACGATTGCACGCCCATGCCCGGGACTGGACACCGCCGCAAGGATTTGTCCGCAAACGCTGGGACGCCGCGACGATCCTCGGTCCCTGGCCGCATTGGGGGCATTGGTGGCAGGCCGAGGGTCTTGCGCCGGACGGCCGCGCCCTTCTGGCCCGCGCGACCGCCATGCTGGCCGACCGGCTGGCCGCTTATGGCACCGGGCCGGACGTCTTTGGTCTGATCCATGCCGACCTGCGGCTGGCCAACCTGATGCTGGATGACCAAGGCCTCTGGGCCATCGACTTTGACGATTGCGGCTTTGGCTGGCGGATGTACGACCTTGCCGCAGCCGTATCCTTTATCGAGACCGACCCCCGTATCCCCGGCCTGATCGCCCGCTGGTGCGAAGGCTATGCCGATGCCGCTCCCCTTGCGGCAGCCGACCGCGCGATGATCCCGTCGATGATCCTGTTGCGCCGCCTCCTGCTCGGGGCATGGCTTGCCACCCGGGCCGACAGCGACACCGCGCGGGCGCTGGGCGGACCCGGCTTTACCGCCGGGACGCTGACGCTGGCCGAGGCCTATCTGACGGACGGTCTGGCGGTATTCCGGGTCTGACGCCGGTCCGCCGACCGGACCGAAACATCGCGGTTGAGAGACCCCGCCCCGCCATGCTAGGCTTTCTGCAGCACGGCATTCCTGTGCTTTCATGCCACTATCCTGTGGCATGGCGGTTAAACCCGGTCGTATTTCATGCGCGCACTCGTTGTGTACTGCCACCCCCGCCCCGACAGCTTTAATGCGGCGGTGCGTGATGTTGTTCTGTCATCTCTCAAGACAGCGGGGGCCGAGGTGCGGCTCAGCGACCTTTATGCCAAGGGGTTCCAGCCTGTACTGACCGGCCCCGAATGGCAGGAGTATCTGGACTGCCCGAAAAACATCGCCTGCGTCGCCGCCGAGGTAGAGGATCTGCGCTGGTGCGACACACTGATTTTCATCTACCCGACCTGGTGGTACGGCTTGCCAGCGATGTTGAAGGGCTGGCTTGACCGGGTGATGCTGCCTGACGTGGCGTTTCATATGCCCGATGCGCGGAACCGCACGATCCGCCCCGGCCTGCGCCACATCCGGCGCCTTGGCATCTTCACCACCTGCGGGGCAAGCTGGTGGCTGACCGCGCTGATTGGCGCGCCGGGCAAGCGCACCTTGATGCGCGGGGTCGGGTTCCTGTGCAGACCCGGCAAGCGCACGGTCTTTGCCGCGCATTATCTGATGGACAGTTCCACCCCCGCAAGCCGCGCCCGCCATCTGGCCAGGGTTGCGGCGGGGATAGGAAAGCTGATCGGGCCCGCATCACGTTACACTGCGGCGGCAAGGCAGACCTACCCCGCCGAATAGTGCCAAGCCCCGCAAGGATGTCTGACGCCTGAAGGCATTCGGGCCGTCACTCCTTGACCAGCAGCCACAATGCAACGCCGGTCAGACCCACCCCCCACAGCGCCAGAACCGGCGGGTAGGTTCCATGCAGCGCAATCTCCCAAAGGATCACCCAGGCTGGCACCAGATAGGTATAGGCCATGACCTTGGCGGCCGGCAGCCGCAGGGTGGCGTATTGCAACAGCACAAAGGTCAACGCCGAGGCCGCAGCCGCCACATAAGCCAGCGTGATCCAGACGATTGCGGGCAGTTCAGCCCAATCGGTTGCGATGATTGCGGGCAAGGCCCAGACGGTCAGCAGCGCCGTTCCTGCCACCATCATTCCAAAGGTGAACACGATGGCAGGCTCACCCCGGTTCAACTTGCGCACCAGCGGCGCATAGGCGGCATGGGCGACGCAGCCCCAGAAATAGGTCACTTCACCAGTGCCGACCTGCATGTGCAGCAGCGCCGCAAGCTCGGCCCGAAAGATCACCCACAGCGCGCCCACAGCGCCGATCGCCAGGGCCAGCGCCATCCGCCCGGTCAGCCGCTGGCGCAGCATGGCCCAGCCGAACCCTGCCGCCATCACCGGCGTCAGGGTGAATACGGCCGCCGTCGATACGGGGGCAGCCGTGCGCAGGCCTTCGAACATCAGAACGAAATAGGCCGCCAATAATGCGCCCAGCACCAGATACCGCCACGGCGCCGCAAACGACCGGCGCGGCAGCCCGGTCGTCGCCAGCGCCGCCATCCCCACCAGCACCGCCGCAATCAGAAAGCGCAGCGCCGAAATCGCCGCCGGGTCCACGAAGGGGGCCGCCAGCGCCCCCAGTGAAAACGACCCTGCCACCAGCGCCGAAAATGCCAGCATCGCCAGATGCCCGCGCTGCGCTTCGCTAAGGCCGGCGGTCAGCAGCAAAATTTCCAGTCCTTCGCAGCCTCTTTCAGATGCGCGAGGAAAGCCTGTACCTTTCGGGTGCGGTGCAGATCGACATGGGTTACGATCCGCAGCGGTGCATCCCATTCGGCGCGCGGGGCCAGCACCTCCACCAGATCGCTCTCCCTGGCTGCCCGGAAGGCCGAGATGAAACCGATCCCCGCCCCCATCCTGACCGCCGCCTCAAGTGCCGCCGGCTCCGAGGCGGCGTAGACGATCTGTTCGGGCTGAACGGTAGCGCGCAGCCAACGGTAGAACGGTGCCCGCGTCGCCTCGTTGTCGGTGCAGACAAAGTGGTGGCCGGCAAAATCCGCTTCGGCCAGCGGCACGCCATGCGCTGCGGCATACCCCTTCGACGCGTACAGGCCTGTCTTGATCCGGGTCAGCGGCTGTACCACGTTGTCGGGTTCCTCCGGTCCGGCGCCAGCGCGGATCGCCACATGCGCTTCGCCATAATCCAGCCGGAAGACCCGCATGTCGGTCAGAAACCGCACCTGGACGCCGGGGTATTTCTGCTGAAACGATACCATCACCGGCGTCAGCAAATCGGCCACCCCGGCGATGGAGGTGACGACCAGCTCGCCCGCAACCGTCTCTCCCTGCCCCTTGATCCGGGCCGACAGATGCGCGAACTGCTCCTCGGTCGTCTGCGCCACCGCGAGCAGATCCCGCCCCGCTTCGGTCGGCGTGTACCCCCGCGCGTGACGCTGGAAAAGCTTGGCCGCCAGCCGCTTTTCAAGCGCATCGATATGCCGGATCACCGTCGCATGATGCACCCCCAGCACCTCTGCCGCACCCGAGACTGTTCCCATGCGAGCCACCTGAAATGCGGTCCTGATCTCGTCCCAGTTTTCCATCTTGGCCTTTCGTCCGGCGTCTTTTGTGCAATGCCGCACAGTGTTAACTTTATCCGCAGGTCGGACAGCCGACGCAAGCACCGAACTTGGCCATGGCACCTGATCTGCAACCCGCGCGGCGCGGCGCTGGCGGCCGATGACAACACCAGTCGACCCTGCCCGACTTGACTCCGCGTCGCCGCAGGCGTATCCGCCCCCAATTCCCCGGAGGCATATGCTTCCGGTCCCTTGGCCTCATGCCGGGATCGCCACCTGTCAGCGCGTTGCGCCCACAGGTGTCGTGCCGCATTGGGTTTGGGATTTTCGCCACCGGACCCCATATCCGGCGCATCGCAACCCGAGGAGAGTGCCATGTTCGAAAGCCTGTCAGAACGCCTCGGCAGCGTGTTCGACCGCCTGACGAAACAGGGCGCTTTGTCCGAAGCTGACGTGATCACTGCCCTGCGCGAGGTTCGCGTGGCCCTGCTGGAGGCGGACGTCTCCCTCCCCGTGGCGCGGGATTTCGTCAAACGGGTGCAGGACAAGGCCACCGGTGCGGCCGTGACCAAATCCATTACCCCCGGTCAGATGGTGGTAAAGATCGTCCATGACGAACTGATCCATGTCCTTGCCGGGGATGGCCCCGCCGATGCGCTGAAGATCGACAACCCGCCTGCGACGATCCTGATGGTGGGCCTGCAAGGCTCGGGCAAGACCACGACGACGGCCAAGCTGGCCAAACGGCTGAAGGAAAAGAACGGCAAGAAGGTTCTGCTCGCCTCGCTCGACACCAACCGCCCCGCCGCGATGGAACAGTTGGCGATCCTGGCCGCACAGATCGGCGTGGACAGCCTGCCGATCGTCAAGGGCGAAACCGCCGTGCAGATCGCCAAGCGGGCCAAGACCCAGGCCAACCTTGGCGGTTATGATGTTCTGTTCCTCGACACCGCCGGGCGGCTCCACATCGACGAAGTGCTGATGGACGAGGTGCAATCCGTCCGCAACATCGCCCAGCCGCGCGAAACTCTGCTGGTCGTCGATGGCCTGACCGGACAGGACGCCGTCAACGTCGCCACCGAGTTTGACGGCAAGGTCGGCATCACCGGCGTCGTCCTCACCCGGATGGACGGCGACGGTCGCGGCGGTGCCGCCCTGTCGATGCGCGCCGTCACCGGCAAGCCGATCCGCTTCGTCGGCCTTGGCGAAAAGATGGACGCGATCGAGACCTTCGAGGCCGAACGTGTCGCAGGCCGCATCCTTGGCATGGGCGACATCGTCGCTTTGGTCGAACGCGCGCAGGAAACGTTCGAGGCGGAACAGGCCGAACGCATGGCCAAGCGCTTTGCCAAGGGTCTGTTCAACATGAACGACCTCAAGATGCAGTTGGAACAGATGATGAAGATGGGCGGCATGCAGGGCCTGATGGGCATGATGCCCGGCATGGGCAAGATGCAGGCCGCCGCCGCCGAAGCGGGGCTGGACGACAAGATGCTCAAACGCCAGATCGCGCTGATCCAGTCGATGACCAAACGTGAACGCGCCAACCCCGACCTCCTCGCCGCCAGCCGCAAAAGGCGCGTTGCCGCCGGGGCAGGCATGGATGTCTCTGACCTCAACCGCCTTCTGAAGCAGCACAAGCAGATGGCAGAGATGATGAAGAAGATGGGCAAGGGCGGCATGCTCAAGAACGCGATGAAATCCTTCATGGGCAAGGGTGGCATGCCCGACCCGTCCAAGATGACGCCCGAACAGCTGGAAGAAGCTGCCAAAGGCATGAAACAAGGCATGGGCGGCAGCTTTGGCGGTCTGGGCAACATGGGCCTGCCGCGTGGCATGACGCTTCCGTCCGGCCTCAGCGGGCTGACGCGCAAGAAATGACCCACCCGGCGCACCCGCAACTTATCGGACTGCCCGTTCTGGAAACAGAACGGCTGACCTTGCGTGCGCCGCAGGCGGGCGACTGGCCCGCCTTTCGCGACTACCGCCTGTCGCCGCGCACCGCCTATACCGGCGGGCCGAAAAAGCCGCATGAGGCTGCCGAACAATTCGCCTCGTTCTTTGGTCACTGGGTGCTGCGCGGCTTCGGCCGCCTGATCGCCGAAGACCGCGCAACCGGCCAGCCCATCGGCCATTTCGGCCCGATGCAATGGCAGGACGGCGGCGAGGTTGAACTGACCTGGTCGCTCTGGACCGCCGCCGCCGAGGGCAGGGGGCTGGCCACCGAAGCTGCCCGCACCATGCACATCTGGACCTTCGACACCATTGCTGTCCCCTCGGCCATCGCCGTCATCCACCACGACAACGCTGCCTCGCACGCCATAGCACGCCGTCTTGGCGGTCAGGTGATCGAAGGCCGCCGCCCGGCGTGGTTTCAGGACGGATCGGTCTATAGCCTGATGCGGGGGGCGGCATGACCCGTTCCATATCGCCTTTCACTGACCAGCCGGTCCCCACAGCGGCCCACGCAGACCGCCTGCGCCGCCAGACGGTTGCCATACGCCTGCCATACGCATTCCCGACGCCGGAAAAGGGGGCCTGATGGACGCCGCAACCAAAGCCGCTGCGCTTCTGAAGGAGCACCGCGAGTCGATTGATCGGCTCGACGCGATCCTCGTCTACACCCTTGCCGAACGCTTCAAGCAAACGCAGGCGGTGGGGCGGCTGAAGGCCGAACACAGCCTGCCCCCGTCAGACCCGGACCGCGAGGCCCGGCAGATGGCGCGGCTGGACCAACTCGCGCAAGAGGCGAAGCTTGACCCGGACCTTGCCAAGAAATTCCTGACCTTCATCATCCAGGAAGTCATCAGGCATCACGAGAAACTGCAGAAATAACAACCATTTAGGGCGAAATCTGCCCTCAATCCAAACCAAGGAGACTAACCCATGTCGATGAAAATCCGGCTTGCCCGCGGCGGCTCGAAAAAGCGTCCGTTCTATTCCATCGTTGCCACCGACAGCCGGATGCCACGCGACGGCCGGTTTCTGGAAAAGCTGGGAATCTACAACCCGCTGCTGGCAAAGGACGACGAGAACCGGGTGAAAATGAACCTCGAGCGCGTGCAGTACTGGCTGGGCCAGGGTGCTCAGCCCACTGACCGCATCGCCCGGATGCTGGAAGCCGCCGGTGCCCGCCCCAAGGCCACCCGCAACAACCCCACCTCCGCCAAGCCCGGCAAGGCCATGGCCGACCGCGCCGCCAAAAAGGCGACCCGTGCCGAAGCCCCTGCCGACGCTGAATAAACCGGCATGATCCCCGGCCTTGGCCTGCTGCGCCGCGCCCTGACGCTTGCCCTTTGCGGGGCGGCGTTCTGGGCGGGGTTGCATTTTGCCCGCGCCGGGCAGGTCGATGCCTGCCGTGATGCCGGCGGCCAGTGGAGCGAGCGCGGCTATTGCAATGGGGGACTGCCATGACCACCGAACGCATCTGCATCGGCGCCATCGCAGGCGCCTTTGGCGTGTCTGGCGAAGTGCGGCTCAAATCTTTCTGCACCATCCCCGAAGATATCGGCAGCTACGGTCCGCTCCTGTCCGAAGACGGCACCCGGCAGTTCCGCATCACCCTCACGCGTCCTGTCGCAGGGGGGCTTGGCGCACGGATCGCGGGCGTATCGACCAAGGACGGTGCCGATGCCCTGCGTGGCACCAGCCTGTATGTCGAACGGTCAAAACTGCCCTTTTTGCCGGATGACGAGTTCTATCATGCCGATCTGATCGGGCTCGAGGTCCGCGATACCGGGGGCGCAACCATCGGCAAAATCGCCGCAGTTCACAATCACGGCGCAGGGGATATTCTTGAAATATCCACGCTGGGTCACAAATCGGCCCTTCTTTTGCCCTTTACCAAGATAAATGTTCCTAATGTGGATTTGGCAGCCGGCCGCCTGATCGCTGATTTGCCGGAAGGGCTGGACTGACAGAACGCCATGTCCAACAGCGCCCTGCCCGGTCCTGCAGGAAGGAAGTTGCCATGCTCGCCCGGCTGCGTCTTTTGAAGGCTGCGACGGCGTTTTTGTACTTCGGTCCGCTGTTTGCCGGTCTTTCGGGGTTTGGCTGGGACCAGGTTCCGTTCTTTGTCGCGATCTTTGTGTTCTGGCTGATCATCCTTCGGCCGGAACAATGGCCCGCCACCCTTGCAGAATGGCTGACGTGGCAGGCATGGGGTGCGGCCTTGACTCAGCTGTTGTCCCAGATCCTGCTGGTCGCGGTGCTGTTCGGGATCGGTCGGGGGATCGGCGGGCTCGCCGGTTTCTTGCCCGTGGTCCACCCCGCAGCCCCGCTGGCAATCTCATTCCTGGCCATCCCGCTCTGCCGCAGCCTGTGGGATGCCCGGCAGGCGGCGAATGCAGGCGTTTTTCTGGACGATGCAGCCAGACAGGCCCAGATGCCAAGCGCCGCTGCTGATGCCGCGCTGGCCATCGTGCCCTTGATCAACCTAGCCGACAATGCGCCGGAATCCGAAGTCGGCCCGCTGGTCGAAACCCTGATGTATGCCACCGGTACGGCCCTGCGCCTGAGTGCGCTCGCCGCCGCGCTGAAACGGCCCGACCGGTCGCATGCTGCGCTGCGCCGGGCGCTGGTCATCTGGGCCTCCGAACCCAAGGTGGTGGCCTCGGGCCTGGTTCCGGATGCGATGGTGAATGCTTTCCATATTGCCGATGGCAACCCGGACCTTCTGCGCCTACTGGTGCCCCGCGCGGTGGCCCTGATCGGCGCTTTTCCGAACCGTGCGGCAGGCTTTCCCTCGCCCGCCATGCTGCGGCACGCGGCGACGCGTGAACTGGGCGGCGGTCCTACCACTGACTTGCCCGCCCATTTGCGGGACGATCTGCGCGACGGATTGATCGCACTGGCACATGCCGTCGAAACCGTACTGGCCGCAACCCACCCCCCGACCGATGCCGCGCCGCGCGGGGTTTCGGATCAAGCCGTGGCGCAGCAGGCCTGAACCGGCCTTCTCTTTGCAGGCAATTTCGGGTAAATCGGCCCTCATGTCCGACCCGACCCTTCCCCCCAAAAGTCACGGCAGGCTGTCCATCAAGGCCAGCCTCAAACCGCGCGACCTGCTGGAAGAGGCGCGCATCATCAAAGGCGCGTGGACGGCCCGCATCATCACCCTGTTCCCCGAAGCGTTTCCCGGCATCCTCGATCTGTCGCTGACCGGCAAGGCCTTGGGCTTCGGGCTTTGGCAACTGGAAACCATCGACCTGAGGCGGTTCGGCATCGGCAAGCACCTGAACGTCGATGACACGCCCGCCGGGGGCGGGGCCGGCATGGTTCTGCGCGCAGATGTGATTGCTGCGGCGCTTGCCGCCGCCGCTGCGGGCACTCCGCCCGACCGCGCCCGCTGGCCGGTCATCTACCTGTCCCCGCGCGGTAAATTGTTCGATCAGGCCACCGCCCGCCGCCTGTCTGCCTGTGACGGCATCACCCTGCTCTGCGGCCGGTTCGAGGGCGTGGACCAACGTGTTCTCGACCACCATGGCATCGAAGAAATCAGCCTTGGCGATTTCGTCCTGACCGGCGGAGAGATTGCCGCAACCGCCTTGATTGATGCCACGGTCCGCCTTATACCCCGCGTGCTTGGGAATCATCAGTCTACCGAGGAGGAATCCTTTTCGGAGGGCCTTCTGGAGTTCCCGCACTACACGAAGCCGACCGTCTGGCAAGGCCGCGCGATACCCGAAACACTTCAGTCGGGCCATCACGCGAACATCGCCACCTGGCGCAAGGATATGGCCGAAAGGCTGACCAAGGAACGCAGGCCTGACCTCTGGCGGGCTTACTGTGCGGTGCACGGTAGGGACCCGAATGAAGACCAAGAGCTCTGAGGCGGCATCATACAGCGGAAAAAACCGCGCAACGGAGTATATGCGATGAACCTGATCGACCAGATCGAGGCCGAGCAGATTGCCGCCCTCGGTAAGACAATCCCGGATTTCAAGGCCGGTGACACCCTGAAAGTCGGCTACAAAGTGACCGAAGGCACGCGTTCGCGCGTCCAGGCTTACGAAGGCGTTTGCATCGGCCGCAAAGGTGGTGCGACGATTTCGGCCAGCTTCACCGTACGCAAGATTTCGTTTGGCGAAGGTGTGGAACGGGTGTTCCCGCTGTATTCGACCAACATCGACAGCATCGAAGTGGTCCGCCGTGGCCGGGTGCGCCGCGCCAAGTTGTATTATCTGCGCGCCCGTCGTGGCAAATCGGCGCGTATCGCCGAAGATTCCACTTACAAAGCCAAAGCCGAATAAGGAGCGCCGCCATGAAACAGGGCATTCACCCCGACTATCACACCATCAACGTCAAGATGACCGATGGCACCGTGTTCCAGACCAAATCGACCTGGGGCAAAGAGGGCGACCAGATGGCGCTCGACATCGACCCTCTGGCGCATCCCGCCTGGACCGGCGGCAACGCCAAGCTGATGGACACTGGCGGCCGCGTGTCGAAGTTCAAGAACAAATACGCAGGTCTCGGGTTCTGATCCAGACCAAGAGCGGTTGACATAAAGGGGCATGTGGCAACGCATGCCCCTGTTCAGTTGCGGCGTTGGTAAAGAAAACCGCGATTGCCCCGTCTGGGGGCTTCCCTCGGCGCAGAAGCGTTGCCAATACATGGCGAATAACTTTCGTGACCGGAACGGGGCAGATGGCGCATATCATCGTGGTGGGCAACGAAAAGGGCGGGTCGGGCAAGTCCACCACCTGCATGCATGTGGCCACAGCGCTTTCGCGGCTGGGTCACCGGGTAGGTGGATTGGATCTGGACCTGCGGCAAAAGACGTTTGGCCGTTACATCGAAAACCGCCGCGCCTATCTGGAACGAACCGGTCTTGCCCTGCCGACGCCCGATTACCGCGACCTGCCCGAGGTGGACCCCGCCGCCCTGGCCACCGGCGAGAATGCCTATGACCACCGGCTGACCAACGCCATCGCCGCGATGGACAAGGTCAAGGATTTCATCATTATCGACTGTCCGGGAAGCCATACCCGCCTCAGTCAGGTAGCGCATTCGCTGGCCGATACGCTGATCACCCCCCTTAACGACAGCTTTGTCGATTTCGACCTGCTGGCACGCGTCGATGCCGAGACGGGGCGTGTCAAAGGCCCGTCGATCTATGCGGAAATGGTCTGGGGTGCGCGGCAGTTGCGCGCTCAGGCCGGTTTGCCCCCGATTGACTGGATCGTGGTGCGCAACCGCCTTGGTGCACAGCAGATGCACAACAAGAAAAAGGTCGGCGCGGCGCTGGACGATCTGTCTCGCCGGATCGGATTTCGGGTGGTACCGGGGTTTTCCGAACGGGTGATTTTCCGGGAGCTGTTCCCGCGCGGCCTTACCTTGCTGGATCTGCGCGACACCGGGGTCGATCAACTGAACCTGTCCAACATCGCCGCCCGGCAAGAGCTGCGCGACCTCATGGCCGGTCTCAGGCTTTCGACTGTGACGGTGGATTTCTGAACCCGGGACCGCGCGTCGCCGCATTGTATTCGCGTGCACGGCTGACCATCTTCAGCCGCCTGTCGAACAGGCTGATGTCGTCCTGGGCATCCGGCTTCGACCGATAAAGGCCGATGTATTTCAGTAGCATGAGGATCTTATCCATCAGTTCATCCTTTCTGTTCAGCAACTAAGTTCTACGGCCTGAAGCAGGGCAGGACTGTGGCAGGCAGAGGTTCAAAGCGGGACCTTTCCGCGCCGCGCAAAGACAGACTGTTTCCGAACTGCCGCAGCGCGTTGTCACGGTAATGGCAGCACCACGTGAACTTTCCGTTACCGGAAAGTCGCCATTCCCCAAGGTTCAGCCCTGCGCGCCATCGACCACGGTGCCACTTTGTGCCAGTTCACTTTCCAGAAACCGCTCGAAGTCGTCCAGATCGATCGGCTCGAACTGCCCGAACCCCTGCATCCAGACGGACGCAGCACGCAGCGCGTCCGGCTCCAGCTTGCACCACACCACACGTCCGCGACGCTCACGGCTGATCAACCCCGCCTCCGTCAGCACTGCCAGATGCTTCGAGATCGCGGCCAAGCTCATCCGGAACGGCTCGGCGACATCGGTGACCGCCATGTCATCCTCCAGAAGCATCGCCAGAATGGCCCGCCGGGTGCGGTCAGACAAAGCGGCAAAGACGGTGTCGAGGCTGGAAACCATCCGTCATTTATCCGTGGGCTGGCACAATCGTCAACTGGAAGGTTGAATACGGACGGTCTTGCCAGACAGCGCCGCACCACCGAAGTGCGAAAGATTCCTTAGAAAAATCATACACATATAGATCTTCACTGCCATCCCGATCGCGCTTGACTTGGCCTCCCCCTCTCCGTAGTTTGCCGCCGAACGTGAAGGGGCATCGAAATGGCTTCCGAACCCGATCCCGACCGGCTCCGCGCCCTGGAAGCGCGGCTCTCGAAGGTGAAAGGTCAGGTGCCGCTGCCGAAGACCAACACGGTCAAGGGTTTCTCGCAGGGCGAAGTGGCCTGGAGGATGGTGATCGAACTGGTTACCGGCATGTTGCTGGGCGTCGGGATCGGTTACGGGCTGGACGTGCTGTTTGGTACGCTGCCGATCTTCCTGATCATTTTCTCGCTTCTGGGCTTTGCGGCGGGCATCAAGACAATGCTCGGTTCTGCCCGGCAGATTGCACGGACGGCGGCCGACAAGGCCGCGAACAAAGGGGACTGAGACATGGCGACGACGGATGAGGCGGCGACGGGCGGTCTGCAGATCCATCCGATGGACCAGTTTGTCGTCAAGCCGCTGTTCGGCGGCGATACCATCGAATGGTACACCCCCACCAACGTCACCCTGTGGATGGGCATCGCCATCCTTGCCCTGGTAGCACTTCTGTTGCTGGCCACCCGCCGCCGGGCCATCGTGCCGTCGCGCGGCCAGTCCATCGCCGAGATGTTCTACGGTTTCATCCACAATATGGTGGAAGAGGTTGCAGGTCACGACGCACTTAAATTCTTTCCCTACGTGATGACGCTGTTCATGTTCGTCTTTCTGTCGAACATGCTGGGTTTGATCCCGATGTCCTTTTCGACCACCTCGCATATTGCTGTCACGGCGACGCTGGCGCTGCTGGTGTTCTTTACCGTCACCATCGTCGGATTTGTCCGCAAAGGCCCGGGGTTCCTGGCCATGTTCTGGGTGTCTTCGGCGCCGCTGATCCTACGCCCGATCCTGGCCCTGATCGAGATCATATCGTATTTCGTGCGCCCGCTCTCTCATTCCATCCGGCTTGGCGGCAACCTGATGGCCGGTCACGCCGTGATCAAGGTCTTTGCCGGGTTCGCCGGGGCGATGGGCGTGGCCTCAGTCGTGCCGATTGCGGCCATCACCGCCATCTATGGGCTTGAACTGCTGGTGGCAGCCGTTCAGGCCTACGTCTTCACCATTCTGACCTGCGTGTATCTGCGCGACGCAGTGGGCGATGCCCACCACTAAGGTCTGAACCAACTTTCAGCCAATTCCAAAAAGGAGCTACCAAATGGAAGGCGATATTGCAGAAATGGGCAAGTTCATCGGTGCCGGACTGGCAACGATGGGTCTGGGCGGCGCCGGCATCGGCGTGGGCCACATTGCCGGCAACTTCCTGTCGGGTGCGCTGCGCAACCCGTCGGCCGCGCCGGGCCAGATGGCCAACCTCTTCGTTGGCATCGCCTTCGCCGAGGCGCTGGGTATCTTTTCGTTCCTGATCGCTCTTCTGCTGATGTTCGCCGTCTGATCCTGCGGACCTGATTTTCGGGCCGGACCCAGCGTCCGGCCCCGGTTCCCAAGGCTTTAGGAGGACGACATGGCTACGGAAAGCACAGGCGAGGCGGAAAAGGCTGTGGGCATGCCCCAGCTGGATTTCTCAACCTGGCCCAACCAGATTTTCTGGCTTTTGGTCACGCTTGTCGTGATCTATCTCGTGCTGTCGCGTATCGCGCTGCCCCGTATCGGCGCGGTTCTGGCGGAACGTAAGGGCACGATTACCAACGACCTTGCCGCCGCCGATGAACTCAAGTTGAAGGCTGTTCAGGCGGAAAAGGCTTATAACGATGCGCTGGCCGCAGCCCGTGCCGAAGCGGCCAAGATCGTCGCGACAGCCAAGGCCGACATCCAGAAAGATCTCGATGCCGCCGTTGCCAAGGCCGACGTCGAAATCGCTGCGAAAGCGGCCGAGTCGGAGAAGACCATCGGTGACATCCGCGCCGGCGCAATAGATGCCATCACCGAAGTTGCGCGGGTTACCGCGAAAGAATTGGTGGCGGCGCTGGGCGGTACGGCAGATGCAAAGACGGTGACCGCGGCAGTGGCCGCCCGGTTGAAAGGATAAGGCGATGAAACGGCTTTGCATTTTCCTGGCTCTCGCCGCTTCGCCTGCGGTTGCCGCAACCGGCCCGTTTTTTTCGCTGCAAAACACCGATTTCGTGGTGCTTGTGGCCTTCATCGGCTTCGTCGCACTTCTGGTCTACATGAAGGTGCCGGGCAAGATCACCGGCATGCTGGATGCCCGCGCCGCCCAGATCAAAGCCGATCTCGACGAGGCACGCGCTCTGCGTGAAGAAGCGAAGGCGATCCTCGCCTCTTACGAGCGGCGGCAAAAAGAAGTGCAGGAGCAGGCAGATCGCATCGTGTCCTCTGCCCGGGAAGAGGCGTTGGCGGCAGCGGCACAAGCCAAAGCCGACCTGAAAACCTCTATTGTCCGGCGTTTGGCAGCGGCGACCGACCAGATCGCCTCGGCCGAGGCGTCGGCCGTGCGGCAGGTGCGCGAACAGGCTGTAAACCTGGCCATTGCGGCGGCGGGCGACGTGCTGGCCAAGCAGATGACGGCCGATGCGGCAAAAGCCTCGATCGACGCGGCAATCGCGCAGGTTGCAGCAAAGCTGCACTAAAAATAACTGGCGAAAACGATTGCCCGGGCGCCACCACAGCGCCGGGTCCATCGCCCATTATTGTCCCGTCTGAGCGGGGGAAAATCGTTAAAAACCGTCACGCTCAGCGCGACTGTTCATGCTCATACCGCTGGCGCGCGATCTGTTCGTGTTTTTCTGCCTTGTTTTGGTCAACAAACGCCTGTTCGACATAGTCCAGATGCGCAGTGACGGCGGCCCGTGCGCCCACCGGGTCGCGCGCCTGAACGGCAGAATTCATCGCCCGATGCTGGTCCAGCAACTGATCCCGCGTCATCCGGTTGCGGAACATCATCTGCCGATTGTAAAAGACCCCCTGCCTCAGCAGGTCGAACATCGACCGCAGCATGTGCAGCATGATCACATTGTGGCTAGCCTCGATGATGGCCATGTGGAACTCAGCATCGAGTTGTGCCTCGTCAGACGGATTGCGCTTTTGATGCGCTGCTTCCATCTTGGCAAATATCGTGTCGATCACCTTGAGGTCCGTCTCTGACCCCAATCGCGCCGCCCGCTCTGCCGCCAGCCCTTCCATGTCGCGGCGAAAGGCGATGTAGTCAAAGACCGCCTCTTCATGCGTGGCAAACAGCCGGATAAGCGCCTCGGAAAAAGCCGACCCCAGCACATCCGCCACGAACACCCCCGCCCCCGGTCGGGCGGTCAGCAGCCCGCGATCTGCCAGGTCACCGATCGCATCGCGCAGACTGGGGCGCGACACGCCCAGTTTGTCGGCCATGTCCCGCTCCGACGGCAGCCGCTCGCCAGGCCGCAGAATGCCGCGCAGGATCAACTGTTCGATCTGCCGAACGACGGAGTGCGACAGTTTCTCGGTCTGTACCTTCAGGAAAGGCATGCTGAACCTCGGTGATTGGTTTGAAATTATGACCGGTTCAGCGAAATCTCAATGAAAAAAGGGCCGGGAAAACCCCCGGCCCTTCCACACATGTCGCCTGACCTTAATTCGTCGGGCGGATGATGATTTCCACCCGGCGGTTCTGCGCCCGGCCTTCGGGTGTCAGGTTCGACGTGATCGGCACATCCTCGCCGCGACCGTAGGCGGCGATCCGTCCGCTTGGCACTCCGCTGTTCCGCAGCACCTCTGATACCGCCACTGCGCGGCGCTGCGACAGGTCCTGGTTATAGGCTGCCGATCCGGTGTTGTCGGTATGACCGATCACTTCGATCCGGCTGTTGGGATATTTCAGCAGACTTGCCGCCACCGCGTTGATGTCACGCGTCAGGTCCGACCGCAACGAAGCGCTGTCGGTGGCAAACAGCAGATCCTGCGGCATGTTGACGATCAGATACTCGCCGGTATTGGTGACCGAGATGTCGGAATTCAGCGACCCGCGCAGTTCCGCCGCCTGACGGTCAAGGTCCGCCCCGATCAGCGCACCACCACCGGCACCCAGTGCGCCACCGACGATGGCACCCTTCAACTCGTCACCGTCACCAGAAACCGCCGCACCGGTCACCGCGCCGACAAGGCCGCCGATGATTGCACCATTCCGGGTGCGGGCGTTCGGATCGCTCGGGTAGGCGTTCGGGTCAACGCAGGCCGTCAGGGCCAGAAGTCCGGCACTTGCCAGGATCAGGGGGGTCTTCATCATATTTGCTCTCGCCTCGAAAATTAGGATCGGCCCGCGCACCGGGCTCGTTCCCAACCTATACCAAGGACACAGAAAGATTTACAGCCCCCGACGCTCTCGGCGGGGTTTTGCGCATCACATCCCTGTTCGCGCCGCCTCCCACGCCAGAATGGTCCGCTTGGTCCCAAGCCCCCAGTGATAGCCGCCCAGCCCACCGTCGCGGCGCAGGGCACGGTGGCAGGGGATCAGAAAGCTGATCGGGTTGCGCCCCACGGCTGTCCCCACGGCCCTGACCGCCGCCGGATGGCCGATGGCGATGGCAATATCCGAATAGGTCGTCACATGCCCGGTAGGGATCTTCAGCAGCGCCTCCCACACCTTGATCTGAAACGGTGCACCGATCAGGTAAAGCGGTGTTTTCGCCCCCCCGCCCGCGCCAAAGGCCTGCGCAACCCAGGGCCGCAGCATCACCGAATCTTCGACGAACTCCGCTTTCGGCCAGCGGACCAGCAGGTCCTGCATCGCCGCCGCCTCACCCATCTCGGCAGCAAATCCCATGCCGCAAATGCCCTTGTCCGTGCCCATCACGATAGCCGGGCCGAACGGGCTTTCGAACCATCCCCAGCAGATCTCCAGTCCCGCACCGCCGCGCGCATAGTCACCGGGGCTCATCGCCTCCCATTTCAGGAACAGATCGTGCAACCGTCCGGTTCCCGAAAGGCCCACCTCCAGCGACGCGGCAAGCGTCGTCCGCCGCTCGGCCAGCAGCCTGCGGGCATGTTCGATCGTCAGGTACTGCTGATATTTCTTCGGGCTGACCCCGACCCAGGCGGAAAAGGTCCGCTGGAAATGCGCCGCACTCATCCCCATCCGCGCCGCCAGGCCCTCCAGCGACAGGCCGGGCCCGGCCTCGTCGATGACCTTCAGCGCGCGGGCGATAACGGCGTAATGATAGCTGGGCGATTGGTCGGTCATGGGACTCTCCTCAGCGCCAAAGCATAGGCACTGTCGCCCAGCCCCGCGACCCGGTTGTTGCGCATCTGTTTCCGACGGTTGCGCGGCGGCATGCCGGCTGGCAGAAGGGGTCATGGCCAGACAGCTTTCCTACGCCGCGATGCGCGCGATCTTTACCCGGTTTCAGGAACAGGAGCCGGAGCCGAAGGGCGAACTGGAGCATCTTAACGATTTCACCCTCCTCGTTGCCGTGGCCCTGTCTGCCCAGTCAACCGATGTGGGCGTGAACAAGGCCACCCGCGCGCTGTTTCAGATTGCCGACACGCCGGAACGGATGCTGGCCCTGGGCGAAGACCAGCTTATCGAGCACATCAAGACCATTGGCCTTTTCCGCAACAAGGCCAAGAACGTTATCCGCCTCAGCCGCATCCTGATCGACGATTACGGCGGTCAGGTGCCCACTTCGCGCGCGGCGCTGCAATCCTTGCCCGGCGTCGGCCGCAAGACGGCGAATGTCGTACTGAACATGTGGCACCACCACCCGGCGCAAGCGGTGGATACCCATATCTTCCGGGTCGGCAATCGCACCGGCATCTGCCCCGGCCGCGATGAGGGGGCGGTGGAACGCGCCATCGAAGACAACGTGCCTGTCGAATTCCAGCGTCACGCCCACCACTGGCTTATCCTGCACGGGCGGTATATCTGCGTCGCGCGCAAACCGAGGTGCAGCATTTGCCCGATTTATGACTGGTGCCAATACGAGGATAAGACGGAATGAAAACCTATCAGGTCGTCGGCATCGGCAATGCCATCGTTGACGTCTTTTCCACCGCCGATGACAGTTTTCTCGATCTGATGGGCATCCAGAAAGGCATCATGCAGTTGATCGAACGCGAACGGGGCGAGATGCTTTACGGCGCGATGACCAACCGCCAGCAGGCCCCCGGCGGGTCGGTCGCAAACACGCTGGCGGGGCTCGGCAACCTGGGCCTGACCACAGCGTTCATCGGGCGCGTGCATGATGATGCGCTCGGCCGCTTTTACGCCCGCACCATGGCCGATGAGGGCACCGATTTCGTCAACCCGCCGGTTCCGGGGGGCGAGCTTCCGACCTCGCGCTCTATGATCTTCGTCGCGCCGGATGGCGAGCGGTCGATGAACACCTATCTTGGCATCTCTTCCGAGCTTGGCCCTGACGATGTGTCTGGCAGTGTCGCGGGCAACGCCGAGATCCTGTTCCTCGAAGGCTACCTTTACGACAAGCCAAAGGGGATGCAGGCCTTTGAACGCGCGGTAGAGCTTTGCCATGCCAATGGCGGGCGTGCCGGGGTCGCATTGTCCGACCCGTTTTGCGTTGACAGGCACCGGGGCGATTTCCGGCGGCTGGTGAAAAGCCTCGACTATGTGATCGGCAATGAACACGAATGGGCGTCGCTGTATCAGACAGACCTGTCGGCGGCGCTGGAGATGGCTGCCGCTGATGCGGGGCTGGTGGTCTGCACCCGGTCGGGGCACGATGTGATCGTGGTCCGGGGCGATGAACAGGCGGTGGTGCCGGTGAAACGGGTGGTCCCGGTCGACGCGACGGGGGCGGGGGATCAGTTCGCCGCAGGGTTTCTGTACGGCCTTGCCACCGGCCAGTCGCTGGCCATTTCAGGCCGCATGGGCTGCGTCGCGGCTGCAGAGGTGATCAGCCATTTCGGTGCCCGGCCGGAAGCAAATCTGAAACAGCTTTTCCGCAAGGAAGGGCTGATCTGAGGGCATCGAAACCTGCCCGACTTGCTGTGCGCGCCCCCGCCCCGGGCCTGACCCGGGGCTTCCCGCGCCACCATGAGGTCCCGGGTCAAGCCCGGGGCAGGTTTCCCGAGTTGGCCGGAGCGGAGCGGTGTGGGAGGAGGCGAACTTCGTGCGCTACGTCCTGGACCCCCCGGGCTTCCTGCAAAAAGCCACGGGCCTGGACTGGCCGAGCGCCAAGCAGGCGTGGATCCACGACAGGGAGGAGGCCCTCGACGTGTGGGCCTCCCTCTCCAGCTTCTCGCCCGCAGAAGGCTGAGGCGCGGAAGGTGAGGATAGCGCCGCAGCCAGTGCTGGCGGTGAGGCTGCCTCGGACTGATTTCTCAGGAATAGCTGCCCGACACACGCGCTGAACAGTCGGGGAACTGGTTATGTTTGCCCGTTGCCAGTAAATCGGAATGGGTCCTTACCCCCCTGTGAAACTGCATTCATCACCACGCCCGAGACACCGCTGGTCCCCGTCCGGGTCTGGCTCAGACTGTCCGAGACGTCGGGATCAGCAACCCTGATCGGCGGGGCCATCGTGCTTGTCGCGATCACCGGCCACCTCGCCTCGTCCACTTTCTCCGGTCGCCGTTCGGACCACCCCTGACGCAGAGCGGCCGTTGGAAGACGATGCTTAGACAAAACCATCAAACGCTAACGCTTCCTGAACGACACCCCGCAAGTCCTTTATTTCCCGTGAGCGTAACTCTCTCTCCACGCGTGGAGACCCCCTCACGGCCGCTCAAACCGCCATTCCGTGACCGGGGCATAGGTCTTCCCCGGGGACAACTCCACCGACGGAAATCCCGCCCGCCCCGGCGCGTCGGGCCAGAGCTGCGGCTCGATCGCCAGCCCCTGATAATCCGGATGCCCCGGCGCCCCGGCCCCCCGGCCATCATAAAGCTGCACCCCCGGCTCGGTCGTGGCGACCCGCAGCCGCACCCCCGACTGCCCGGTCAGTTCCAGCACCTCCGTCAGCACCCGCCGCGTATCGGCGAGGCAAAAGCAGGTGTCCAGCGGCGGCGTATCTCGCGCCACCACACGGGGCCTGCGGAAATCATATGCGGTGCCCGCGACCGAGGCGATCTCTCCGGTCGGGGTGAAGACCGGGGTCGAGGGCAGGTAGCGGTCGGCGGCGAGGCGCAGGGTATGCCCGAACCAGCAGTCCGATCCGTCGAGGTTCCAATAGCTGTGGTTGGCGAAGCTGATCAGCGTCTCCCGGTCGGTGGTGACGGTCACCTCCATCCGCAAGGTCGCGAGGGGAAGAACACTGTAGCTGACCCGCACCTGCCGGTTGCCGGGAAAGCCGCCCTCGCCGTCCGGCAGATCAAGGCTCATCGTCGCATGGCTGGCCGAACGATCCACCAGTTTCCAGACCTTGCGATGCGTGCCCGCAGGGCCGGAATGCAGAATGAGGTCATCGCCGGGATCAGCGACGAAATGATGCGGGGTGCCCGCAATCTCGGCGCGGGCCCCGGTGATGCGGTTGACCACAGGGCCGATCAGCGTGCCATGATGGCGCAGCGGCCCCTCGTAAAGCGACAGGTCGTCCGATCCGATGGTCAGGCTGTGCGGTACGCCAGCCAGCCAGACACCCCGCAGCGCCGCCCCAAGGGTAAGGATCGAGGCCGTAAGGCCGCCCGCACCAATCGTCACCCGCTGCACCGCGATGCCGGTGGCTGTAAGGCCAAATTCGGTGATGCCCGGTGTCATGGTGTGGTCCCCCCGGCGCAGGCTCGCCGCAGGGGGCGACAGGGTCAAGGCCCGATCAGCCGGTGACGCAATCCGCAATGGTCAGCGCCAGCCCTTTCAAAAGCCGGGCATAGGCCCCCGGCCCCGGTTCCAGCGACGAGCCGACCGGATCAAGCGCGCCGCCGATCCGCGCGCCGGTGCCATCGGCCATCTGCGCGACAAGGGCAGGGTCGTGCTGCGCCTCGGGGAAAATGCACAGCACGTCGCCCGACTGCAACGTGGCGCGCAGGTCTGCCAGCCGGCGTGCGCCCGGCGATGCGGCATCACCCAGCGCAATGGTGCCCGCGACAGTCAGGCCGAAGTGGGCAATGTAATAACCATAGGCATCATGAAACATGACGATGGGCTTGCCTTTTACCGGGGCCAGAATTCCGGCGATCTCGCGATCAAGCCTGTCAATTTCGGCAACGGCAGCGGCGGCATTGGCGGCATAGGTCGCGGCATTGTCTGGATCGAGTTGGGAAAGTTGATCCGCGATCAGCGGCAGCCACGCCTTGGCATTGTCCGGGTCAAGCCAGACATGCGGGTCGGGGCCATCCTCTGCATGCGCCTCATCTCCGTGCGCATCCTCCGCCTCGGCGGCGTCATCTTCGCCGGTTTCGGCATAGCGCTGGGTCAGGATGGCCTCGGCGTCGATCAGCGCCAGCGCGGCTGCACCTGTGGGGCGGTTGGCCATGGCCGCGTCCAGCCAGGGGGTAAGATCTGCCCCGATCCAGACCACCAGCCCTGCCTCGGCTACCTCGGCGGCCTGAGAGGGGCGCAGTTGAAAGTCATGCTCATCCGCGCCCTTGGCCAAAAGCAGGCCCGGCGCGCCACGGTCACCCATAACCTGGGCAACCAAGGCATGCACCGGCGGGATATCGGTCACCACGCGCGGCACCTCGGCTAACGGCGCGGTCGTGCTGGCCAAAAGGAAAGTTATGATATAACGCATGAGCAGGCCCCTCAATAAGATTGAGGTGTCAATGTATGTAATACTATTACAGGTCAACCCCGCAGATGATTCACGCGCATGATGCGACAGACTGCCCTGGCTGTGCGGCGCCCGATCTGGCCTTTGCGGTGCATGATCACGCCCATTGTGCAAGCGACGCTTTGGCGCGGGCCGAGGCGATCTGCGACGC
>JAYSYZ010000087.1:0-12603 GCA_043727195.1 Paracoccaceae bacterium | reverse complement strand
GAGGTGCCGACGTCCAGAATGGCGATGACGCCGCGCTGCATGGCAGCCCGCCGCATGTTCCGCATGGCACGTTGGGAGGTATAGAGATCGGTCACAGTTCGTTCTCCACGATGTCAATTTCTATGCCCTGCGCGCGACGCATCTCGCCAAGGGCGAAGGGCGTCAGGCGCAGGGTGGGGCGATGGTCGGAGCGCAGGTCAATGGCAAGAATGTCGCGGTTCATGATGTCCTGGACGTGATCGAGGGCGAGCAGCCGCTCCAGCGCCTGAACAGGGTTCTTTTCGGGCAGAAGGATGCGCTGGTCGCGGTCCAGCACGATATCCCAGCGGCGTTCGCCGATGCGGACCAGACCACGGACGCGCGGGGCCAGCGGCCCGGCGGCGGCGATCAGATCCAGCGCCTCGGGCGTGGCCATATCCGCGCCGGTGCCTGCGATCAGCGGCAGATCGGGCCGGTCGGTGCGCGCCAGCAGGCCCGCCACCCGGTGGCCGCCGTCATCGACCAGGGTCAGGCCGCCCTCGCTGCGCCAGACGGCGACGGGGATGCGTTCGGTGATCACCACCTGCAGCACCCCGCCGGAACGGACGCGCAGGTCGGCTTGTTTGACGGCATCCAGCGCCTCGATCCGCAGGCGGGCGGCATCAAGGTCGATGTCGAACGACGATTGTGGCAGCCGGACGTCCAGCTTGGCGCGCACTGCTGCGGCCAGATCGTCAGACGCGCCTTCGACCGAGGCGAGCGAGACGCGGAATTCGGGGCGTTCCTCGAACTTTTCGCGCAGGTCGGCAATCGCCGAGACGATGGCGGCACGGTTCGCCTCGTGCGAGAAATACAGCGTCAGCCCGCCCAGCAGCGCCAGCGTCGGCAAACCGGTGCGGATGAACAGCCGCAGGTGCGGCGTCAGCATCACCCGCTGCGCGCGGTAGGCCCAGCGGCTGGGGGCCGGGTCGCGGTGGCTGCGGGTTTGCGGGCGGCCGGACTTGCGGGGGGCGGTCAGCGGTTGCATGACGCATCCCCCACCATCCAGGCGCAAAGGTCGGGGAAGCTGATCCCCAGATGCGCCGCCTGTTCGGGCACCAGCGAGGTGGGTGTCATGCCGGGCTGGGTGTTGGTTTCCAGCAGGATCAGGCCTGCCAGTCCGCGCGCCTCGTCCCAGCGGAAATCGGTGCGGCTGACGCCGCGGCAGCCCAAGGCATCGTGCGCGCGCAGGGCGTAGTCGAGGCAGGCTGCGGTAATCTCGTCCGGCAGAGCGGCGGGCAGGATGTGGCTGGAGCCGCCGGTGGTGTATTTCGCGTCGTAATCATACCAGCCGGAGGTGAGGATATCGGTGACGCAGAGCGCGCGGTCACCCATCACGGTCGTGGTCAATTCGCGCCCCGGGGCGTAGGTTTCCACCATGACGGTCGCGGGCATCGAAGCGGCCAGACGCGGCGCGTTGGCACCTTGCCGGACGATGTAGACACCGACCGAGGAGCCTTCGTTGTTGGGCTTGACCACATAGGGCGGTGGCAGGACATGGCCCGCCTCCACCGCCGCTCTGGTGGCGATGACGCTGGTGACGACGGGCAGACCGGCGGCGGCGTAGACTTCCTTGGTCTTGGCCTTGTCCATCGCCAGCGCCGAAGACAGCACGCCCGAATGGGTGTAGGGAATGCCCAACCATTCCAGAATACCCTGCACGCAGCCATCTTCGCCCCAGCGGCCATGCAGGGCATTGAAACAGACGTCGGGTTTGATTTCAGACAGGCGCGACGGCAGGTCGGGGCCGCAATCGACCTCCACCACCTGATATCCTGCCGCCCGGAGGGCCTTGGCGCATTCACGCCCCGAGACAAGAGAGACCTCCCGCTCTGCGGAAAGCCCACCCATCAAAACTGCCACCCTGGGGGACATCCTGCTCGATGCGCCCGCCATTATCACTGCCTCATCCGGGTCTTATGTGACCCGTGATCTTGTTATGTCTGCAGGTATTCTCCGACCCGCATGATTTCCCACTCTAGCGTGATACCGGTCTGTTGGAAAACCCTTTTTCGTACCTCTTCGCCGAGATTTTCCAGATCGGCGGCAGAGGCTCCTGCGGCATTGATCAGAAAGTTGGAATGCATCGGCGACATCTGCGCCCCGCCAAGCCTGGCACCGCGCATTCCGGCGTCGTCGATCACCTTCCAGGCCTTCAGATCATGGCTGTCATCGGCCCGGCCGGTGGAACTATGGCCAACCGGATTGCGGAAGGTGGACCCGGCAGAGCGGTCTTTCGTCGGCTGGCTGGCATCGCGGCGGGCAATCTGGCCGGCCATCTTTGCTGCCAATGCGGCAGGGTCGCCCGGCCCGGCCCGGAACGTGGCCGAGACTATTACCGCGCCCACCGGCAGGGTGGATTGCCGGTAACCCAGTTGCAGCGCCGTGGCGGGCAATTCCTGTGCAGAACCGTCACGGTGGATCACCCGCACCGACAGCAGGTGATCGGCAACATAAGACCCGTAGCAGCCTGCGTTCATCCTGACCGCGCCGCCGATGCTGCCGGGGATGGTGCGCAGGAATGTCAGGTCCAGCCCCGCTTCGGCAGCGCGGCGCGCCACATGCGCATCCAGCGCGGCGGCACCGGCGGTGATCGTATCGCCGTCGGTGGTGACTCCGTTGAAGCCGCGTCCAAGGCGGATCACCACCGCCCGGATGCCGCCATCGCGCACGATCAGGTTCGATCCGACACCGATGGGGAAGACCGCAATCGCGGGATCGAGGGCCGCAAGAAAGCCGGCAAGGTCTGCTTCATCCGCCGGCTGAAACAGCCAATCGGCCGGGCCACCGACGCGCAGCCAGGTCAGATCGGCCAGCGGGCGGTCGGGCGTCAGCGTGCCGCGTGGGGTGGGCAGGTTCTGCATGCCGTTGTGGTAACGAGGCGACATGACCCTGACAAGGGCGGGGCCGAGCCTGCGGATCAGATGTCCTTGCCCCCGTGCCGCTGCAGCGGATGCAGCGCGATGGCCAGCGCCGAGCCGATCAGCCCCGAGCCGATCAGCGCCGAGCCGATCAGCGCCGAGCCGAGCCGCCCCGGGGCGGCAAAAACCGCGGCGGCGGCGGCAAGGCCGATGCCGTCGTGAAAGTCAGGCCCGCCGGAGCGGATCCGCAGCGCGGCTACAGCACCCAGCGCCGCCAGCGGCAGCGCCAGTGCCCAGCGCACCCCAAGGCGGCGGGCGACCGGCCATGACAAGAGCCTCGCCCCCAGCACCATGCCCAGCCCCATGGCAATCAGATGGCCATACATCAGACCATCCCTCAGCCGATCCGGCGGCGCAGCCAGCGCCAGAAAAACACCACCGGCCAGCGCAGGATCGACGCCCCCGCGGCCAGAACCAGAACGCCGATCACCGGGCCGCCCTCATAGGTGACCCAGCCCACCAACGGGATGCCGATGGCAATCAGCCAGTATGCCGCGCGCCAGTGCAGATCGCGCGACGGGAACATCGCGATCACGTTCGCGATGATCAGCCACAAACAGCACAGGGCCAGCGGCAACATCATTTCTTCAACTCGTCCGGCAGCGGCGCAGGGCGGCCCAGCGCGCGGCGGGCAAAATAAAGCAGCGGATTGCGGAACATCGACAGAAAGGCAAACAGGCCAAGCGCCAGCCACAGCCAGCCATGCACCCAGCCGATCCAGATCAGCAGCACCGGCGCCACAAGCAGCAGCGCCATGCCCGGCAACATCTGCCGCTTCATCGGCAGCATGGCGACGATCGCCGCCGCAATGACCCAGACGCAGCCAAGGACAAGTGGTGTGCTCATGCCGCCTGCCCGATCAGCTTGGCAGGCAGGTTGGTGGCCCAGGTCGAGATTGTGCCAGCCCCCAGACATACCACCATGTCGCCGGGGCGGGCCTGTTCCCTGACCAGACGCGCAAGATCGGCCTCGTCGGTCAGCGCGCGGGCGTGGCGGTGCCCGTGGGCGATCAGCCCCGCGACCAGATCGTCGCGGGAGGCACCGGGGATCGGGTCTTCGCCTGCCGCATAGACTTCGGCAATGGCCACGACGTCGGCTTCGTTGAAGCAGGTGCAGAAGTCGTCGAAAAGGTGGGACAGCCGGGTATAGCGGTGCGGCTGATGGACGGCGATGATGCGGCCCTTGGTGGCCTGCCGGGCGGCGCGCAGCACGGCGGCGATTTCCACCGGGTGGTGGCCGTAATCGTCGATGATCGTGACGCCGTTCACCTCGCCCACCCGGGTGAAGCGGCGGTTGACGCCGGCGAAACCGGCCAGCGCCTCGCGGATTTCGTCCTTTTTCATGCCCAGATGGCGGGCAACGGCGACGGCGGCCAGCGCGTTCGACACGTTGTGATCGCCCGGCATCGGCAGGGTGCAGCCCTCGATCACCGTATCTTCGCTTTGCAGCGCAATGTCGAAATGCGCCACGCCGTTTTCGTAGGTCAGGTTCTGCGCCCGCACGTCGGCCTGTGCGTTGAAGCCAAAGGTCACCACGCGGCGGTCGGCGACGCGGCCAACCAGCGTCTGCACCTCCGGATGGTCGGTGCAGCAGACCGCAAGGCCGTAGAACGGGATGTTCGACACGAAGTCGAGAAAGCCCTTTCGTAGCGCGTCGAAGCTGCCCCAGTGTTCCATATGCTCGGGATCGATGTTGGTGACGATGGCGATGGTGGCGGGCAGACGGTTGAAACTGCCGTCGCTTTCATCCGCCTCGACCACCATCCACTCTCCGGCCCCCGCGCGGGCATTGGAGCCATAGGCGTGGATCACCCCGCCGTTGATGACCGTGGGGTCAAAGCCGCCCTTGTCCAGCAAGGTGGCCACCATCGTCGTCGTCGTCGTCTTGCCATGCGTTCCGGCCACCGCGATGTTCGACCGCATGCGCATCAGTTCGGCCAGCATTTCCGCCCGCCGCACCACTGGCAGCTTGCGCCGCCGCGCCTCTTCCAGCTCCGGGTTGCCCTTCTTGATGGCGGAGGAGATCACCACCACCGCCGCCTCGCCGATGTTCGCGGCGGCCTGGCCTTCGAAAAACACCGCCCCCAGCTTGACCAGCCGGTCGGTGATCCTTGACGCTTTCGCATCCGACCCCTGCACCCGGTAGCCCAGCGTCATCAGCACTTCGGCGATGCCCGACATGCCGATGCCGCCGATGCCGACAAAGTGGATCGGGCCAAGTTCCATCGGCAGTTTGGTGGCGGCGTTCATGTCATGCCTCTCTCGCAAGGTCTTCGACCAGCGTTGCCAGCCGGTCGGTCGCATCCGGCAGGCCTTGCGCCAGGGCGGCGCGGGCCATGGTTTCGGCGGCCTGCGGCTGCCCCAGAATTGCGGCGATGTGACGGCTGAGGCTTGCGGCGTCAAGCGTATTTTCCGGCGCCAGCACCGCGGCCCCCGCGCCAACCAGCCCCCGCGCGTTGGCGGTCTGGTGGTCGCCGGTGGCGGCAGCGTAGGGGATCAGGATCGCCGGTCGCCCGATGACCGAGATATCGGCGATGGATGAGGCGCCGGAGCGCGAGATCACCAGTTGCGCCTCGGACAGCCGCGCGGGGATGTCGGTGAAGAATGGCTCCACCTCGGCGCGGACGCCTGCTGTTTGGTACGCATGGGTCACGCGGTCGGCATCCTCGGCCCGGGCCTGATGGGCGACGCGCAGGTTGCGGCGCAGATCTTCGGGCAGGGCGGCGACGGCGGCGGGCACCACATCAGACAGGATGCGCGCGCCTTGCGAGCCGCCGATCACCACGAGGCTGATCGGGTAATCGCCCGGCGGCATGTAGCCCGCACCGGCGCGGTCCAGCACCGCCTGACGGACGGGGTTGCCGGTGTGCACACCCGTCACGCCAGCGGGCAGCATCGTGGGCCAGGTGCCGCAGGCCACCCGATGCACCCGGCGCGCGAAGATCCGGTTGACCCGGCCAAGGACACCGTTCTGTTCGTGGATCATCCGGGGAAGCCGCAGTAAAAAGGCCGCCGACAAGGCCGGGATCGACGGATAGCCGCCAAACCCCACCACCACCGCAGGTCTGTCATGCAAGATCGACCAGACCGCGCCGATGATGCCGCCCGCGATGCGCAACGGCACCAGCAGTTTGGCGGCCACCCCGCCGCGCGCGAAGGTGGCCGAACCGACCCGTTCGACGGTGACTTCGGCCGGAAAGCCGCCCGCATAGCGCGCGCCGCGCGCATCGGTGGACAGCTTTACCCGCCAGCCGCGCCTGATCATCGCCTCGGCCAGCGCCTGCGCGGGGAACATGTGCCCCCCGGTGCCGCCCGCCGCGATGAGGAGAAGCGGTGCAGTCATCGCCCCGGCCCTGTGACTGCGGTCTTGCGACCCCCCCACCCCAACCCTCCCCCACAGCGGGGGGAGGGAGGTGCCACGCCTTCAGCGATCTGCCCAGAACGATGCGACGCAAGATCAAGTGCCTCCCTCCCCCCGCTGTGGGGGAGGGATGGGGTGGGGCGGCACCCCGCGCGTGAAACCAAAGCCCGCATCACCGCCCCCGCTTGAAGACATCACTCATCTGGCCGCGCGGACGCGACCGCGTCAAGGCCAGCAGCATTCCCAGCGTGATGCCCGCCGCGATGACCGACGACCCGCCATAGCTGATGAAGGGCAGCGTCATCCCCTTGGCGGGCAAAAGCCGTACCGCCACGCCCATGTTGATCATCGCCTGCACGCCAAAGATGCAGGCAAGCCCCGCCCCGGCAAGCCGGGTGAACGGATCGCGTTCGTGCATCAACCGCAGCAGCGAACGGACCACGATCAGCCCGTAGACCGCAAGGATGGCAAGAACGAGGATCAGGCCGTATTCCTCGGCGGCGACGGCGATGATGAAATCGGTATGCGCATCGGGCAGCGACCATTTCACCTGCCCCTCGCCCACGCCCACCCCGAAAAAGCCGCCCTCTTGTATGGCGTTGGCGGCATAGCCCAACTGGGTGCGCGGATCGACATCGGGCGACAGAAATCCGTCGATCCGCCGGGCGAAATGCTCGCTCGACTGGTAGAACGCGATGCCACTGGCGGTGACGACGCCGCCCACCATTGCAATCAGGGTGAACGGCGCGCCGCCGATGAAATAGATCACTCCCCAGGCAAAGACGATCAGCGCTGCCTGGCCAAAATCCGGCTGCATCGCCAGAAACGCCACGATGACCAGCGTGACGGCGAAAGACACCGATTTGCCCGGCGGGCCGTTGATATCCTGCGCGGCGGCGATCAGCCATGCCACGACGATGACGAAGCCGGGCTTCAGAAATTCCGACGGCTGGACGGAGGCAAAGCCAAGGCTGAACCAGCGGACGGCACCCTTGCCGAAATCGGTGCCAAACACTGGCAGCAGCATCAGCGCCACGACAGATACCGCAAAGCCCAGCACACCCAGCCGGCGCACCATGGCAGGCGACATCATCGAAATCGCGATCATCACCGCCAGCGCGACCCCGCCGAAAAAGGCCTGACGCTGGACATAGTAAAACGGCTCCAGCCCGTTGCGGGTGGCCAGCGGCACCGACGCGGCAAGGCCCAGCAATAGCCCGATGCCGAACAGCACGAACGCCGAGGTCAGCGTCCATTTGTCGATGGTGCGCCACCAACGGGGAAGTACCGGCTCTGTCACCCGCACGGGACTGGAGCCATAGACCATATCAGTCATGGGTAACCGCCTGAACTTGCCTGCTCTGCCTCGGTGTCCGGATGTGTCCCCCGGATCATCTGGCGAAGGTTAGCGAAGAACACACTCTGTGGCCAGCAAGAAAGCATGTGTCGCCTCTGCCACCTTCCCGTGTGTGCCTGGCCGACCGCAGCCCCCCCCACGCCCGACGGGGCGCTGCCGCGCGACTGCGGGGAGGGCTGACGCACCGCAGATGGCGGTAACGGGGCTGTCGGCCATCACCTTCCCCCCTGCCGTCAAGCCATCGCCTGACGTGGGGCGAACCGGACCGGACGCGGCCCGGCCAGATCGCGCGGAAGTTCGCCTGACCTGGCACCCGGCCTTGCAGTGGTTGCCAGCTTGCCGCAGCCTTCGCGGGGTCTTGGGTCAGTTCTGCGAAAGGGATGCAATGAAAGTCGGCATCGTCGGAACCGGATTGGTGGGCAGCGCGGCGGGCTTTGCCCTTGCCCTGGGGGGCGGCGCGACCGAGATCGTCATGGTCGATCACAACCCCGCCCGTGCCGTGGCCGAGGCCGAGGATATCGCGCATGCCGTGCCCTTTGGCCGGCCGATGCAGGTGCGCCCGGGGGGCTATGATGATCTGGCCGGGGCCGGGGTGGTGATCCTGGCCGCCGGTGTCAGCCAGCAACCTGGCGAGACGCGGCTGGCACTTCTGGAACGCAACGCGGCGGTGTTTCGCAGCGTCGTGGGCGAGGTGATGCGCGTCGCCCCGCAAGCGATCCTTCTCGTGGCGACGAACCCGGTCGACATCATGACCGATGTGGCGACCCGCCTTTCAGGGCTGCCGCCAGGCCGGGTGATCGGATCGGGGACGATCCTGGATACTGCCCGGTTCCGCAACCTGCTGGGCCATCACCTTGGCATCGCGGCACAATCGGTGCATGCCTATGTGCTGGGCGAACATGGCGACAGCGAGGTTCTGGCCTGGTCAACCGCGCGGGCGGGATCGGTGCCGATCCTGTCGCTCGCAGCCCAGCTCGGTGCGCCCCTGAACGAAGCGCTGCGCGCCGAAATCGACACCGGTGTCCGCAAGGCGGCATACCGGATCATCGCGGGCAAGGGGGCCACCTGCCACGGCATCGGCGCGGGGCTGGCGCGGATCGTGCGGGCAATATCGGCGGACGAGGCGGCGGTGCTGTCGGTATCCACCGTCACGCGCGACATCGCGGGGCAGCGCGACGTGGCGCTGTCGCTGCCGCGCGTGGTGGGCCGGGCGGGGGTGGTCGGGGAACTGCGGCCCGACCTCGACGCGGCGGAAACCGACTTGCTTGCCGCCTCGGCCCGGTTGTTGGCAGAAACGGCGGCGACGCTGGCACTTTGACCTGTCACACGCCGTAGACCCGCCGCGCGGTGCCCTGACCGATGGCGTATCGCTCGTCCGCCGACAATCCGGCCAACAGGTGCCGCGTCATGTCGATCCAGGCTGGCAGGCCCGCCCCAAGGTTGACCACCGGCCAGTCGCCACCCCACAGCATCCGGTTCGGCCCGAAGGCCTGCAGCAGGTGGTCGACGTAAGGCCGCAACAGCGCCACCGATGCGGTGCCCGGCGCGCAATAGGTGGTGATCCCCGACAGTTTGACCACGATGTTCGGAAACGCCGCCATCACATCGATGCCCGCCGCCCAGACGTCAAACGCCCCTGCCGCGACATCCGGCACCCCGCAATGATCAAGGATGTAGGGCTGGTCCGGGCAGGCGCGCACCAGCGCCGCGCCGATCGGCACCAGTTGCCGCGCGAGAAAGTTCAGATCGAAGGGAAACCCCGCTGCGCCGATCTTGCGCAGGTTGCGCCGGAAGGTATCGGTCTGCGACACCGCGTCGGGCACCACATGCAGGATGCGGCGGAAACCCACCGTGTTCAGCCCTGCCGCCTCGGCCAGCCAGTCGTCGAAACCGTCGTCGATCTCCGGCCGGATCCCGGCGATCTGGCCCAGCATCCCGCCGCTGCCAACCATGCCTGCGACCATCCGCGCCTCGGCCTGATAATCGGCGTCGTCCACCCCGGTTTCCATGAAGATCGACCCGATCACCCCCTTGCCCGCCGTCAGCCGGGCATAATCGGCACGGGTGAAATCCCCCGCCAGTGCGGGAAATTCTGCTGTCCAGGCGTAGCCGATCCTGTCGCGCAGGATCAGGTGCTGGTGGGTGTCGATCAGATCCATTGCATCTCCTCGCTGTGAGTTATCCTCACGTTGTCGTTCAGGAGCACCCCGAATGACCGTTCACAAGACTGCCCTTTCGACGCCCATCCGTCGAGAGGCGATGGCGGTTTCGGTTATCGCCGGTCGCGTGACCAAAGCCCCAAGCGGCGCGCGAATGCGGGGTTCCAGCCAAGATCGCGCGCCGCCGGACCGCGCGCTTCAGGGGCTGAAGGGCGCGACGGGATGCAGGACCGTTCATTGCGTCCCAAGCTGATCCCGGGCCAGATTGCAGCGGCGCTGGCTGGGCGCATCCTCACGCCCCGCCGCCAGAGCCTCTGCGGCCGGCATATTGCACAACAGGCCGGAGGGTCGCCCGCCAGGGTCAGCAGGGTTCTGCAGCGCCGGGTTGTCGCGGCTGCGTGGCCTGATGCCGCGGCAACCGGCGGTGCGGCATGACGACAGGGAGCCGGATGGGCTGCCGCCCTTGGACAAGCTGTCGAGATTTCACCGCCCGTGAAAAGGATGACGGCCTCTGTGACGGTTGCGGTCAGGCGGTTGCGCCGGCTGTTTGCGTAATGATTTGCCGGGCGAAGCAGGAAGGCCACCGCCCGCCCCCAGCCATCTGTCAGGGCATGAATCTTGGGACTCGGACCGCCACGCGAGCGCCTGCCTTCGGCGATCGTGCACCGGCCGGGCGGCCCACCCGCCGCCCACGCCCGGTCCGACCCCCAAGATCCTGCAGACATTGCCCTCCTGCTCTGCACAACAGGGAGGCGTTACGCCTGCACAACCCTCGGCGGCGCAACTGCAGCGGCAAAGGCCGCCAGCACCGCCTCCAGCCCATGCGCCTCGGCCAGTCGCAGCAGGCGGAAACGGATGCGCGCCATCTCGCGGTAATAGCTCAGGAACGCCGCGTTCAGCGCGGCCCCCGTCACCGCGCCGAGGATGGGCACCGCCTGCGCCGCCAGCTTCTGGCCCAGCGCCCCCGCCAGCTTTGGCGCGACCGTCGCAATGATCCGCTGCACGCCCGACCCGGTGATCGTCAGCCGCGCCGACAGAAAACTGGTGTTGATCCCGTCATCCGCCGCCAGCGGCGTGCCCGCACCGAACACCTTCAGGCATTCGGCCCGCACCCAATCCTCCGCCGGGTCATAGCCTTCCGCCACCGCCGCAGCGCGGATCGCATTCAGGATCAGCGTCACCGTCACCGGCAATTCCGCGATCGAGGTGGCAAGCCCCCCCGCCCCGCCAGCGGCCCCCGACACCATCGCTGCAACCAGCGGCCCGCGGTCGCCCAGAACCGGCCCCTGCCCGGCCAGATCGTACGCCGCCTGCAACGCCCGTGCCGTCGCCTGTTCCAGCCGCTCGCGCAGCCCCGCGGGCATCATCCCCATCTGGCTTTCCAGCGATCCCCCCAGCCGGTTGACCAGCCGCATCGCGGGGCCGTTGGCACGGCGGAACCGCACCGCCAAGGCCGCGATTTCGGGGGCTGGATCGGTGCGGGCGGGGACAGGCAGATCTTCCATCCCCTGAATATGGGCCTGCCGCCCCCAACCGCAATCCCCGTTCGCATTCCCCGACCGCAATCCCTCAGGTCGCGCGGCCCACCAGACCCGACACCCCGTCCCAGGCCCCCGCCTTCAGGGCCAGCCCCAGCACCCGGTCGGGGTTCGTCGGCGGCGGCATCGCCACGTCCTCCAGCTTTTTGAACCCAAAACGCCCGTAATACGGCGCGTCGCCCACCAAGAGCACCCGCTCCCATCCCAGGCGACGCGCCTCGCCCAGGCTCTCATGGATCAAGAGCCCGCCCAAACCCTCGCCCTGCCGCGTCGGATGCACCGCAATCGGGCCCAGCAGCAGCACATCCGCCTCGCCGATCAGCGCCGGCCAATAGCGGATCACTGCCGCCAGTGTGCCATCGTCATCCCGCAGCGTCATGCACAGGGGTGCAACCGTCGGCACACCCTCGCGCAGCCGGTACGAAGACAACGCCGTCCGCCCCGGCGCAAAGCAAAGGTCATAGAGCGCCTCCACCTCCCACCAGTCGGCCTCGGTCTCTTCCTCCAGCCTGTACACGCCCGCCATCCCCCGATTCTGCTTGGCTAGCGGGCCGTAACATGGCCCCATGTCAGGATCAAATCGCGAAAGGCTCCCCCATGTTCTACCGCCCCGCCGACGGCCACGGACTGCCGCACAGCCCGTTCTACGCCGTGGTCTCACCCCGCCCGATCGGCTGGATTTCCACCCGCGCCCCGACCGGCGACAACCTCGCCCCCTATTCCTTCTTCAACGCCGTCTCCTCCGACCCGCCGCAGGTGATGTTCGCGGGCAGCCGCAAGGACAGCATCGCCAACGCCGAGGCGTCGGGCGTCTTTGCCGTCAACATCGTCGAGGAAGCCGCCCTGCACGTCATGAACCAAACCTCGGCCCGCTTCCCCCACGGCACCGATGAATTCACCGCCATCGGCGTGCCGAAGGCCGAGTGCGAAACCATCGACTGCCCCCGCGTTGCCACCGCCCCCGCCACCCTCGAATGCCGCGTCGTGCAGGTGATCAAGCTTCTGGGCACCGACCACATGGTTCTGGGCGAGGTGACGGGGATCCACCTGCGCGACGATTGCCTGACCGACGGCCGCTTCGACGTGACCCGCTACCACCCCGCCGCAAGGCTGGGCTATCATGACTATGCGTTTGTGCGGGAGGTGACGGCCTTGCGGCGGCCGGGGTGAAGCTATTGTATTGCATGCGGAACCTAAGGACAGCGGCTGCCCGCCGGGAAGGCGCAGCAACGCCAGTTCTCGGCGCTTTA
>JAYSYZ010000086.1:0-1889 GCA_043727195.1 Paracoccaceae bacterium | reverse complement strand
AGGATAACAAGCGCCCGCCGTTGTCGGTGACCGAGGCTTTGTCGAACCCACGCAGCGATTTCAAACGCGTGGTGCTGCCGCCGATGTCTTATGTGCACGAGCAGGACAAGGTGCGCAACCGCTGGCCCGCCGCCGAGCGGTTCATCCGGGACCACCGCCTGAACGAGGTGTTCGGGGCGGGGGGAGCCATGGGGATCGTCTGTCAGGGTGGCATGTACAACGGCGTGATCCGGGCGCTGCAACGCATCGGTCTGGCAGACATCTACGGCGAAACGCAGGTGCCAATTTATTGTCTGAATGTCACCTACCCGCTGATTTCAGACGAATTTCTTGAGTTTTGCAGGGGCAAGAATTCGGTTTTGGTGGTGGAAGAGGGTCAACCGGAATTCATCGAGACGCAGCTTGGGTCGTTTCTGTACCGCGCCGGGTCGCAGGTTCGGCTTTATGGCAAGGATGTCTTGCCGATGGCCGGGGAATACACCGGGCAGGTGATGCTGGAGGGCCTGACCGCCTTTCTGAAATCTGCGGCACCTGACCTTTTGCCCGCCACGGTGCGCGCGCCGAACATCGACCGTCCGGCCATCCCCGATCTGACCAAGACCGTGCCGATCCGGCCACCGGGGTTCTGCACCGGCTGCCCGGAGCGCCCGATCTTTGCCGCGATGAAGCTGGTGGAGCGTGAACTTGGCAAGCACCAGATTGCCGCTGACATCGGCTGCCACCTGTTCGGCAGCCTGCCGCCGTTCGAGATTGGCGGGGCGACGATGGGGTACGGGCTGGGGCCTGCCGCGAACGGGGCGTTTGACGGGGGCGGTGAAAAGCGGCCCATTGCGATCATCGGTGATGGTGGTTTCTGGCACAACGGGCTGAACTCTTCGATCACCAATATGGTGTTCAACAAATCGGATGGCGTGGTGATGGTGGTGGACAACTACTACTCCGCCGCGACGGGCGGGCAGGATGTCATGTCCTCGCGTGCCGGCAACGCCACCAAGGCCACGCAAAACCCGATCGCCAAGGCGATGCGCGGCGTGGGGGTCAACTGGGTGCGCCAGATCGACCGGACCTATGATGTGGCCAAGATGCGCGACACGCTGCGCGAGGCGCTGACCACGGATGCGCCGGGGCCGAAGGTGATCATCGCGTCGTCGGAATGCATGCTTAACAAGCAGCGGCGGGAAAAGCCGCAGGCCTTGGCGGCGATCCGGCAGGGGCGGCGGGTGGAGGCACCCCGCTTTGGCGTCGATGAGGATATCTGCACGGGCGACCATGCCTGTATCCGGTTGTCGGGTTGCCCATCCTTGTCATTGAAAAAGCTGGATGATCCGCTGCGCGATGATCCGGTTGCCAGCATCGACCAGTCTTGCGTCGGCTGCGGCAATTGTGGCGAGGTGGCGGATGCCGCCGTGCTGTGCCCCAGCTTTTACCGCGCCGATGTGGTGCACAATCCGGGCAAGGTCGAGCGTTTGCGCTCCACTTTCAATGCCCGGGTGATCGGGTGGCTGCAGCGTCGCCGGGCGGCAAAACGGCTGGAGTGGGTGCCATGACCCTTCATCAGCCGTTGGAACCGCCTGCCGCGCACCCAAAGCCTGACGGGATCATCAAGCTGGCGGTGCTGGCCGTGGGCGGCCAGGGTGGCGGCGTCCTGACCAGCTGGATCGAGGCGCTGGCGCGCGCCAACGGCTATGTCTGTCAGGCGACTTCGGTCGCTGGCGTGGCGCAACGGACAGGTGCCACGGTCTATTATGTGGAGATGAGCCCGGCGTCGAAACGGCTGCCCGTGTTCAGCCTGATGCCCGCAGCCGGGGATGTCGACATCATGATTGCCGCCGAGATGATGGAGGCGGGTCGCGCCATCATCCGGGGGTTTGTGACGCCTGACCGCACGA
>JAYSYZ010000085.1:0-12620 GCA_043727195.1 Paracoccaceae bacterium | reverse complement strand
TTCATTGATTATCGGAGCGGCACTGAGTTTTATTGCGCCTTGGGGTGAGGGCCTCTATGAATTTTGCGGACCGGATCCTTCCCGACGTTGCCCTAGACTGTTTTACATAAGTTGGCCGCTCATTCTGTTTTTAGGAGCAACAGGTTTGTTTCAGCTTTGGTCGGGCTGGAAGGCTGAGAACCGACCTTGGGTGATTAGCTACGCCCTCTCGACCAGCCGCGCACTTATGATCGACGAGTCTCGTCCTAAAGGTTTTCGTTACAGCTATTTGCGGCTGCACCCACCAAAACTGGGGCCGTCCGGAATTCTAGGATTTGAAGGAGAGTCGAAAGGCTTCGTCGGTCTGGACCTTCAGGCGACGACCCGCGCGCTATACTGGGCAACAGATGGGCTCCGCCTTGTGAAAGAACAGATTGGAGCCACCACATGACCCCCGACCCCACCCCCAAGCCCCCCAAATCCGACGCCCGCATCGGCGGCATGGTGGCAACCGCCGTCCTCGTCTTCCTCGCCGTCTTCACCGCCGTCATCATCTGGATCGCCTGAGATGGAGGACGGCTGGGCCCCCTACTTCCAACCCGGCGAGACCCTCCTGTGGGAGGGCGCGCCGAAGCCCGGCATCCACGGCAAGGGCAAGATCATCGGCATGGCCCTCTTCGGCCTGCCCTTCCTGATCATCGGCCTTGGCACGGCGGGCACCGGCCTGCTAATGCTCTACAAGGCACGCGCGCTTGCTGATTTCGGCCTCGGAGCCTTCATCGCCGCCTTCTCCCTCCCCTTTGCCGGGATCGGCGCGTTTCTGGTTGTCGGCCAGTGGATCGCGGCGGCGCAGGCGCATCGCAAGGTGAGTTACGCGCTCAGCACCCGCTGCGCCTTTGTCGCGCAGTCCTACTGGAAGCGCAGCCTGCAAGCCTACCCGATCCTGCCCGGCACGGCGGTGGAGCTTGAAACCGGCGGCACTGCCGATACGGTCTGGTTCCACGCCCGCAAGGAACGCGACTCCGACGGGGACCGGACGACCACGAAAGTCGGCTTCGAAAACATCGCAGACGGTGAGGCGGTCTTTCGCCTGATCCGCAGCATACAGACAGGCAACCCATGACCCTCCACCTCACCAACGCCCGCCTGATCGACCCGGAGGCGCTGACCGACGCACCCGGCACGCTGACGATGGCGAAAGGCCTGATCACCGCGATCAACGGCCCCACGCCGAAAGGGGCCGCGATCATGGACTGCGGCGGGCACTGCCTTGCCCCCGGCATCGTCGACATCGGCGTAAAGATCGGCGAACCGGGCGAGCGGCACAAGGAATCCTTCCGCTCCGCTGGCCTTGCGGCGGCGGCGGGCGGCGTGACCACGATCATCGCCCGCCCCGATACCCTGCCCGCCATCGACACGCCCGAAGCGCTGGAGTTCGTCACCCGCCGCGCCGCGATCTGCCCGGTCCGCATCCGCCACATGGCCGCCCTGACCAAGGGGCGGCTGGGGCGAGAGATGACCGAGATCAGCTTTCTGCTGGACGCAGGCGCCATCGCCTTCACCGACGCCACCCATGTTTCCACCGACACCAAGGCTCTCAGCCGCGCGATGACCTACGCCCGCAGCCTCGGCGCGCTGATCGTCGGCCACCCGCAGGACCCCAACCTGTCTGCCGGGGCTTCGGCCACCAGCGGCAAGTTCGCGTCTCTGCGCGGTATTCCCGCCGTGTCACCCATGGCCGAACGCATGGGGCTGGAGCGCGATCTGGCCCTGATTGAACTGACCGGTGCCCGCTACCACGCCGACCAGATCACCACTGCCCGCGCCCTGCCTGCGCTGGCCCGCGCCAAGGCGGCGGGGCTGGACGTGACCGCCGGAACCTCGATCCACCACCTGACGCTGAATGAACTTGATGTCGGCGATTATCGCACCTTCTTCAAGTTCACCCCGCCGCTCAGGTCAGAAGACGACCGGCTGGCGATGGTGGATGCTGTGGCGACCGGGCTGATCGACATCATCTCGTCAATGCACACCCCGGCGGATGAGGAATCAAAGCGCCTGCCGTTCGAAGAGGCGGCCTCCGGTGCGGTGGCGCTGGAAACCTTCCTGCCCGCCGCCATGCGCATCTATCACGCCGGGGCGATGAACCTGCCACAGCTCATTTGCGCGATGACGCTGAACCCCGCGCGCAGGTTGGGCCTGCCACAAGGACGGCTGGCGGTCGGCGCCCCGGCGGATCTGGTGCTGTTCGATCCCGACGCGCCGTTCCTGATGGACCGTTTTTCGCTGCGCTCGAAATCGAAGAACACCCCGTTTGACGGCGCGCGGATGGAGGGTAAGGTGCTCAGAACCTTCGTCGCCGGGACGCAGGTCTACGCCACGGAAGCTTGACACATGCCCCCGATCACCACCGACCCGGCGCTGCTGCTGTTGACTGCCGCGCTGGCCTATCTGCTCGGCTCCGTTCCGTTCGGCGTGGTGATCACCCGTGCGCTGGGGCTGGGCGATCTGCGCCTGATCGGGTCGGGCAACATCGGGGCCACCAATGTGCTGCGCACCGGCAACAGGGGGGCCGCGTTGGCGACGCTGCTTCTGGATGCGGCCAAGGGCGGGGTCGCGGTCCTGATCGCGCGGGCGCTGCTGGGTGAGGATGCCGCACAGCTTGCCGGGCTTGCTGCCTTTCTGGGCCACCTCTTTCCGGTCTGGCTGAAGTTCCGGGGCGGCAAGGGGGTGGCAACCTTTCTGGGCATCCTGCTGGCGCTGGCCTGGCCCGTCGGCCTTGCCGCCTGCGCCACCTGGGCGGTCACCGCGCTGGTCACCCGGACCTCCTCCATCGCCGCGCTGATGGCGGCGGGGATGACGCCGCTGTGGCTGCTGCTGTTGAACCAGGGGCGTCTGATCGTGCTGACGGCGATCCTGATCCTGCTGGTCTACCTGCGCCATTCCGAAAATCTGAAACGGATCAAGGCCGGAACCGAACCAAGGATCGGCAAGCGCAACGGCCGATCCTGATTGCGGGTCCTCCGCGCCGGGGGCAACCCCCGGCGGCGGTCAGAGGCTGGCGTCGGAATAGATCGGCGTCAGGTCGCCGCCCCAGTCGCCCGCATACCGGCTCAGCCAGTGATCCGCCTGCACCCGGCCGGTGGCCACGCTGTCCACCAGCGGTGCAAGCTGGTGCTCCTCGCCATGTCCGCGCGCGGCCAGCCCCGCCTGTGACAAGGCCACCGCCGCGCGCGCCAGATCGTGCAGCCTGACGCCCCCCGCCTCGCCCTGCAGCCCCGCGACGGAGGCGGCGACGCGCAGACCTTCACGCGTTGCCGCATCCAGACCCTTGACCAGATCCCAGGCCGCGTCCAGCGCAGCCTGATCGTACATCAGCCCAACCCAGAAGGCAGGCAGCGCCACCAGATGCGGCTGGTTACCGCAATCGGCACCCCGCATCTCGATGTATTTCTTCACCCGCGCTTCGGGGAAGACCGTGGTCAGATGATCGGCCCAATCACTGAGCGTCGGCTTTTCACCGGGCAGCGCGGGCAATCGTCCGGCCATGAAATCACGAAACGACTGGCCCAGCGCATCGATGTATCCGCCGTCGCGGTAGACGAAATACATCGGCACATCCAGCACCCAGTCGACATAGCGTTGAAACCCCATGCCCGCTTCGAAGGCAAACGGCAGCATCCCCGTCCGGCTGTCATCCAGCCCCCGCCAGATCCGGCCGCGCCAGCTTTTGTGGCCGTTGACCTTGCCGTCAAAGAACGGCGATGACGCGAACAGTGCCGTCGCCACCGGCTGCAACGCCAGCGACACCCGCAACTTTTTCACCATATCCGCCTCGGACGCGTAGTCGAGGTTCACCTGCACGGTCGAGGTCCGGTACATCATCTGCGTGCCGTGGGTACCGACGCGGCCCATGTAATCCGTCATCAGCCGGTAGCGGCCCTTCGGCATCACCGGCATCTCGGCATGGCTCCAGACCGGCGCGGCCCCGATCCCCATGAAGCGGATGCCCAGGGGGCCGGCGATCGACTGCACCTCGTCCAGATGGGTCTGCAGTTCTGCCGCGACCTCGACCGTCGTCGCCAGCGGCGCGCCCGACAGTTCGAACTGCCCGCCCGGTTCCAGACTGACATTGGCACCGTCGCGGGTCAGGCCGATGATGTTCTCGCCCTCGCGCACCGCCTGCCAGCCATATCGCTGGATCAACCCGTCAAAGATTGCCGAAATGGACCGTGGCCCGGCATAGGGCAGCGGCTGGCGGCTGTCGGTCAGCCAGCCGAACTTTTCATGCTCGGTGCCGATGCGCCAGTCGGATTTCGGTTTGCAGCCCGACGCCATGTATGCGGCCAACTGATCGAAGGACTCTATCGGTCCGCCGCCGGACTGAGGAATAGACATGACCACAACTCCGGGGGCAGGCAGCATTCGCCTTGAGGGGACTTCGCGCGCCAACAGGTGTCTTGCCCGCACGCCCAAGTCAAGTGTCGCCGAAGCAGTGTAACGGTCAGCGGACGACGACGCCCGCCCCCCGGCGCTGCCAGATCAGCCGGTCCAGACCGTCCGGCACGACGCCTGTCCCCGGGCTGCTGCCCTGCGGCGCAAGGGCCGCAACAAGTGCCGCGCTGTCCATGCCGGGCAGGGTGGCAAAGGCGTCGAACAACTGCTCTGCCCCCACCGCCTCGACCGGGATCAGGATGGTCTGACCGTCGCCCTGCCGCAACCGCCAGACGCGGCGGCCCCGCAGGGAAAGGATGCGGATTTCCGCGAGGTCCGGCAGGCCGATGACACCACCAAGACGCGGACCGAAATAGGCGATCTGGCCTTCGTTCACCTCGACCATGCCCGGCGCATCGCCCCCCTGCCGGAACTGCATCCGCCGCCACGCCAGCACCGCCCAGCCGCAGCCCAGCAACAGAACGGCAGCACCCAGCGGCAGGTAGAAATATCCACCCAGCCAGATCAGCCGGATGCCAAGCGCCGCGACAACCCCGCCAAGGATCACTTCGCGGGCGCGGCTCAACCCGTCTAGAACCTCGGGGCGGATAAAACTCACCGCCCGATCCTCTGTGGTCCGGCGAACCGGCGGCGGGCGTCCTGCGCCGCACCGCGTACGGCAAAAAAGACGGCAAGCGCGATGCCTTTGGCCCGCGCCTTTGCCGCCGCCGGACCGGCAGGCCCGGCCTTGCGGAACATGTCCGATCCCCGTTCAGCGGATGCGAGGCCTTGGGGACAGCAGGCAGGGGCGGCAGGCAGGGGCCTTTGGTATCTTGGTTCTCGACCGCACCGGGGCGTCCGGCGGCGCGCCTCTCCCGTTTCGCCTTCGGCCTCCACCGGACGGGATGGCGTGGATGGATCGAACCGTGTCATCCGGCAGATGGTGAATGGCCCCTGCCGCAGGATCACCGGATGTGTGGTCACCCGGGCATGAAAGGAACGCAGGCTGAGTCCGGGCCTCGCGTTCACCGCCAATCCCCCTGCGCCGCCTGCCACAGGGTGATCGCCGCCACCGCCGCCGTGTCTGCCCGCAGGATGCGCGGGCCAAGGCTGAGCGGGGTGACACCCGGCATGCCGCGCAACCGCGCAGCCTCGGTCTCGGCAAAGCCGCCTTCCGGCCCGATCAGGATCGCTGCGGGGCCGGGTTCGCCAGCGATCCGGGCGGGCGTGCCTGCCGCAGCCTCATCGCACCAGTAGAGCCGCCGGTCGGCTGGCCAACCGGTCAGCACCCTATCCAGCGGCTGCAAATCCGCCACTTCCGGCACATAAGTGGCACCGCATTGCTCGGCCGCTTCCAAGGCATGCGCCTGCAACCGGTCCTGCCGGATGCGTTCGGAATTGGTGTGCCGGGTCTGCACCGGCACGATCCGGCGCACCCCCAGTTCGACCGCCTTTTCCACAATGAAATCCGTGCGCGCCTTCTTGATCGGCGCAAAGATCAGCCACAGGTCGGGGGGCATCGCCAAGGGCCGCACCGCCGCCTCGCACATTGCCAGCGCGCCCCGCTTGCCCGCCTCGGCCAGCGCGGCCCGCCATTCGCCATCCTGCCCGTTGAACAGCAAGATCCCGGCCCCCACCGCCAGCCGCATCACGCCGGTCAGGTAATGCGCCTGATCCGGCGAAAGCCGTACCGCTTGCCCCGCGCCAAGCGGCTGATCTACAAAGAGCCTGATCCTGCCATCCGACATGAGCGTGACCCTATGGCCCTGCCGCCGCAAATACCAGAGGCCGCCCCCGCCACGGATGCGGTGGCCGACGCCCCGCGCGGCAACTGGGTGGACAGGCTGGCCCCCGCCCGCACGCGCCCCTTTCTCCGCCTGTCACGCGCCGACCGCCCGATCGGCACCTGGCTTTTGCTGATCCCCTGCCTCTGGGCCATCACGCTGGCGGCACGCACCACCGGGTTTCGCGACTGGGACCTTTGGCTTGTCGTATCCTGTGCCGCAGGCGCGTTCCTGATGCGCGGCGCGGGCTGCACCTGGAATGATATCACCGACCGCGACATCGACGCAGCCGTTGCCCGCACCCGCAGCCGCCCGCTGCCCTCTGGGCAGGTCTCGGTGCGGGCCGCCTTGGTCTGGATGGTGGCGCAGGCGCTGGTGGCGGCGGGCATCCTGTTTACCTACAACACACTCGCCATCCTCCTCGGCATTGCGTCGCTGGTGCTGGTCGCCATCTATCCCTTTGCCAAACGCTTTACCTGGTGGCCGCAGGTTTTCCTCGGGCTGGCCTTCAACTGGGGGGCGCTGCTGGCCTGGGCCGCGCATGCCGGCAGCATCAGCCCGGCGGCGGTGGTGCTCTATGCCGCTGGCATCGCCTGGACGCTGTACTACGATACGATCTACGCGCATCAGGACCGCGAGGATGACGCCTTGATCGGCGTCAAATCCACTGCGCGCCTGTTCGCCGGCCACAGCCGCCGCTGGCTTTGGGCGTTCTTCGCGCTGACCGTCCTTCTGTTCGGCGCCGCCGTCGTCATCGCCCTGGCCCCTTCGGGCCGCCCCCTTCCGCTGATCCTCGGCCTGACCGGTGTCTGGGCGATGGGTTGGCACATGGCGCTGCAGATGCAGCGGCTGGACCTTGACGATCCGGCTTCGTGCCTTGCCGCATTCCGGGCCAACCGCGATGCCGGGCTGATCCCTGTGCTGTTTCTTGCCGCCGCCGCATGGCTTTGATTGAACCCGCCGGGCCAAACCCCTAGGAAGCAGGGGCGTCGCCGCCCCTTGAGTCTTCCGGAACCGATCGCCCTTGCCGCAACCCATCCGCCAGCTGTCGCCCGCCACCCTGTCGCTCCTCGCCTTCATTCTGGCGGCGATGCTCATGGTATCGGTCGCCTATGCCGCCGCCCGGGTGATCGAGCTTCGGTCTGACAAGGTGATCACCGCCCGGCTTGCCACCGCCGAAATCGACTGGATCGACGTCCAGACCGACGGCCTGCAGGTGCATCTGGCCGGGACCGCGCCGAACGAAGCCGCCCGCTTTCGCGCCGTCAACCTTGTCGGCTCCATCGTCGACAGCTCGCGCATCCGCGACGGGCTGGACGTGACCCCCGCCTCGGCCATCGCGGCACCCAGCTTTTCCGTCCAGATGCTGCGCACCGATGACGGCATCCAGCTTTTCGGCCTGATGCCGGAAGACCCCGGTACAGGCGGCATTTCCGAGGCGGAACTGGCCAAGGCAGCCTCGGCCCTGACCTCCGGCGACGACCTCACCAACATCCTGGAGGCAGCCGCCTACCCCGCGCCCCCCACCTGGAACGCGGCCCTCGCCTTCGGGATCGAGGCGATGAAACGATTGAAGCGCTCCAAGATTTCGGTCGGCGAGAGCATCGTCGAGGTTACCGCCATCTCTGACAGCGAGGCGGAAAAGCGGCGGCTCGAACGCGAATTGCGCGCGCTGCAGCCTGACGGCGTGGAACTCGTTCTGAACATTTCCGCCCCGCGCCCGGTGATCACGCCCTTCACCATGCGTTTCGTGGTCGATGCCGAGGGGCCGCGCTTTGACAGCTGTTCCGCCGATACCGAACGCGCCCGCGACCAGATCGTTGCCGCCGCCTCCACTGCCGGGGTGACCGGCCGGTCGCTCTGCAGCATCGGTCTTGGCACCCCCACCCCGCGCTGGTCCGAGGCGGTGATACTTGCCATTCGCGCGGTCACCCAGCTTGGCTCCGGCTCCGTCACCTTTTCGGATGCCGACGTCACCCTTCTGGCGGGCAGCGACGTCACCCAGGCCGCCTTCGACCGCGTGGTGGGCGAGTTGGAGACTGGCCTGCCGGAGGTCTTTTCCCTGACCTCGACACTGGAAAAGAAGGAAACAGCCGGTGAAGGGCCGGCCGAATTTACTGCCACGCTCGGGCAGGAGGGCAAGGTGGAACTGCGGGGCCGGCTGACGGACGAAACCCAGCGCACCGCCGTCGATGCCTTTGCCCGCGCCGCCTTTGGCGACAAGGCGGTCTATACCGCGACACGTCTGGACGACACGCTGCCCGACGGTTGGCCGGTACGGGTTCTGGCGGGTCTCGAAGCGCTGTCCGAACTGGAAGAGGGCAGCCTTCTGGTGCGCGCCGATCTAGTGGAAATCAGCGGTGTCACCGGCTCGCAAGCGGCCCGGTCACGGATGACCCAGATCCTGTCGGCCCAGCTTGGCCCCGGCCAGACCTTCAAGGTCAACGTCCGCTATGACGAGGCGCTGGACCCCATCGCCTCGATCCCGACGCCCGAAGAATGCGCCGCCGACGTCAATGCCGTGATCGCCCGCGACAAGATCACCTTCACCCCGGCCTCTGCCGAAATTGCCAGCGCTGCCCGCCCGGTGCTGGATGCGCTGGCGGCGATCCTGGTCAAATGCCCGGCGATGACGATGGAAATCGCCGGCTACACCGACAGCCAAGGCTCCGAAGGCGGCAATCAGGCGCTAAGCCAGGCGCGGGCCGAAGCGGTACTGGTTGCCCTGCAGGGCCGCCGGATCGACATTTCCGGCATTACCGCCGTCGGCTACGGCGAGGCGAACCCGATTGCCGACAACGAAACCGGCGCCGGCCGCGAGGTCAATCGCCGCATCGAATTCACCCTGAAAGGCGCGCCTGGCGCTGCCGCCGCAGCGGAGGGCACCGCTCTGCCGGGCGGCAGTAAGGTAGCCACCCCCGCCGCCGATACGCCCGATTTCGCGGCCGACACCAGCCCCTCGGTCGCGCCCGCCGAAAAGACCATCCGCCCGCTGGCGCGCCCCGCAGACCTTGCGGGCAAGGATAACCCATGAACCGTACCGAATTTGTCATCGCCACCGCGATCATCCTGCTTGTCTCCTTTGCGATGGGCTGGTTCGCGCATTGGCTGCTGCACCGCTTCACCCGCGTCGCAGGCGGCGACATGGCCGAGATGGACAAGCTCGCCCAATCGCTGCACGACGCCGAAGAACTGCGCGATCAGGCCATGGCCTATCTGGAACAGCGCGAGGCGGAACTGATGACCCACATCAACCAGACCGAAGCCGAACTTCGCGCCGCGATGGAGGGCCTGCGCGAGGCCCGCCACGAGGCCGAAGATATGCGGGCTTATATCGAACGGATGCACGCCAACGGTTAACCGCCGAGGTTTGATCAAACTCTGGCACCAGAACTGGACAAATCCCCCCGCGCCATGCGACCAGTGGCGCGCAGAATAATGGAGGCTCCCATGCTCGATTCCGTCACCGACCTTGCATCGCTTCTGAAAGACCCGTCGCTGCTGGTGACCAGATCCTATGTCGCCGGTGCGTGGATCGATGCTGACGATGGCACCACCTTTCCCGTCACCAACCCCGCGCGCGGCGATGTGATTTGCCATGTCCCGAACCTTGGCCGGGCCGAAACTGCCCGCGCCATCACCGCCGCCAACACCGCGATGAAGGATTGGGCCGCCCGCACCGCCAAGGAACGCGCGCAGGTGATGCGCAAGTGGTTCGACCTGTGCATGGCCAGCCAGGACGATCTTGCCGCCATCCTGACCGCCGAAATGGGCAAACCCCTGGCCGAAGCCAAGGGCGAGATTGCCTATGGTTCCTCGTATATTGAATTCTTCGGCGAAGAAGCCAAGCGCACCTACGGCGACATCATCCCCGGCCACATGCGCGACAAGCGCATCCATGTGATCAAGCAGCCGATCGGTGTCGCCGCCTCGATCACGCCGTGGAATTTTCCCAACGCGATGATTGCCCGCAAGGTCGCCCCGGCGCTGGCCGCCGGCTGCGGTATTGTCGCCCGCCCCGCCGCCGAAACCCCACTTTCGGCGCTGGCGCTGGCGGTCTTGGCCGAACGCGCTGGCGTCCCGGCGGGCCTCTTTTCGGTGATCACCTCGAAACGCTCCTCCGACATCGGCAAGGAATTCTGCGAAAACCCCCTCATCCGCAAACTGACCTTCACCGGCTCCACCGAGGTGGGCCGCATCCTGCTGAAACAGGCCGCCGATCAGGTGCTGAAATGTTCGATGGAGCTTGGCGGCAACGCCCCCTTCATCGTGTTTGACGATGCCGATCTGGATGCCGCCGTCGAAGGCGCGATGATCTCCAAGTTCCGCAACAATGGCCAGACCTGCGTCTGCGCCAACCGCATCTACGTGCAGGCCGGGGTCTATGACGCCTTCGCCGAAAAACTGTCGGCGGCGGTCGGGAAACTCAGCATCGGCGACGGGCTGACGGCAGGCACCACCACCGGCCCCCTGATCAACCAGGACGCGGTCGACAAGGTCGAGGAACATATCGCCGATGTCATTGCCGGCGGTGGCAAGGTCGTGATCGGCGGCAAGCGGCACGCGCTTGGCGGCACGTTCTTTGAACCCACCGTTGTCACCGGCGTCACCTCCACCATGAAGGTCACGCAGGAAGAAACCTTCGGCCCGCTCGCCCCCCTGTTCAAATTCGACACCGAGGCAGAGGTGATCGCCCGCGCCAACGACACCATCTTCGGCCTCGCCAGCTACTTCTACGCCCGCGACATCGGTCGCATCACCCGGGTGCAAGAGGCGCTGGAATACGGCATGGTCGGCGTCAATACCGGCCTCATCTCCAACGAAATGGCCCCGTTCGGCGGCGTCAAGCAATCGGGGCTGGGCCGCGAAGGATCGCGCCACGGCATCGACGACTACATGGAATTGAAATACATCTGCCTTTCGATCTGAGCGGGCCGACCTATATGATGTCAAAGGGGCGGCTTTGCCGCCCTTTCCCATGGCAAAGGAACCCGCGATGAACGACGCTTACACCCCCCCGAAGATCTGGACTTGGGACAAGGAAAATGGCGGCCAGTTCGCCAGCATCAACCGCCCGGTCGCAGGCCCGACGCAAGACAGGGTGCTGCCGGTCGGCGCGCATCCCCTGCAGCTTTACTCCCTCGCCACACCCAACGGCGTAAAGGTCACCGTTATGCTGGAGGAGCTGCTGGCCCTTGGCCACGCCGGTGCCGAATACGACGCCTGGCTGATCGAGATCAGCAAGGGCGATCAGTTCGGGTCGGGCTTTGTCGCGGTCAACCCGAACTCGAAAATCCCTGCGCTGATGGATCATTCCGTCACCCCGCCGCAACGGGTTTTCGAATCCGGCGCGATCCTGCTGTATCTGGCCGACAAGTTCGCGGCCCTGATCCCGAAAGACCCCGCCGGGCGCACCGAATGCCTGTCATGGCTGTTCTGGCAGATGGGGTCGGCCCCCTATCTCGGCGGCGGTTTCGGGCATTTCTACGCCTATGCGCCCAGCAAGATGGAATATCCGATCAACCGCTTCGCGATGGAAACCAAGCGCCAGCTTGACGTGCTGGACCGGCAACTGGCGACGCATCCCTTCATCGCGGGGGGCAGCTATTCCATCGCCGACATCGCGATCTGGGCCTGGTACGGTAACCTGGTCCTTGGCCGGCAATATGATGCCGGCGAATTTCTTGATGTCACCAGCTACACCCACCTTCGCGCCTGGGCCGAACAGATCGACGCCCGCCCCGCCGTGATCCGGGGGCGCCGCGTCAACCGCACTTGGGGCGAACCGGCCGAACAACTGCGCGAACGCCACAGCGCCGCCGATTTCACCACGGGCTGAGGCGACACAGGTCGGGATCGGGCAGGCCGCCGTCGCGCGCGGCAATGACAAGGCGGGCGCGGGGCATGATCCTGCGTCTACACCTTGCCGCAAAGGACCGGCCCCATGCACGCCACCTCCTGCCTGCCCCCGACCGACGGCAACCCGACGTCAACAAACGGCGCGATGCCGGCGGGAACCGGGGAATGCAGCCGCAATCGCCTTGACCGCGCCGTGACCGCATGACCCGCGTCGCAGTCGTCACCGGAGCCGCCGGCGGCATGGGCCGGGCAATCACCGCCAGGCTGATCGCCGACGGCCTGCATGTGGTCGGCGTCGATATAGACGGCCCCGCCCTTTTGACCATGGCCGCCGATCTGCAGGCCTTCACCCCCGAAGCGGTGGATCTGACCGACGCCCGCGCCATCACCGGCATGTTCGACCGCCTCACCGCCCGCTTCGGTGGCGTAGATGCGCTGGTCAACAACGCGGGCACCTGCTTCATGTCGGATTTCCCCGACATCCCGGCCGCGGAACTGACCCGGCAGATGGAGGTCAACTTTCATTCGGCGTTTCATTGCTGCCAGCAGGCGGTCAAGGCGATG
>JAYSYZ010000084.1:0-4643 GCA_043727195.1 Paracoccaceae bacterium | reverse complement strand
GGGCGATTCTGGCGCGCAAAGAGGAAAGCCAAAACGCCACGTCGGTCTATTCCGACAATATGGTCAAAGCCATTGCTCATACCGGCTGCATCCTGATTGACATGATCCCGCGCATTTACGACGCGCAACGCATCGTTCGCATTATCGGCGAAGACGGTCAGGAAAAAATGGAAACGATTAACTCGCTGGTCATGTCGCAAGACGGGCCTATGCCGGTGAATGATGTGAAGGTCGGCAAATACGCGGTCCGGGTGCAGGTCGGCCCGTCCTATTCCAGCAAGCGCGAAGAGGCGCGGGCCGGAATGGAGGAGTTCTTCCGCGCCAACCCGCCCGCCGCAGCATTGCTTGGCGATCTGTACGTCAAGACGCAAGACTGGGCGGAATCGGATCGTGCCGCAGAGCGCCTGCGCAAGCAACTGCCGCCCGGCGTTGCCGAAGAAGACGAAGAAGACCCGACGCCGGAACAGCAACAGGCCAAGCAGCAACAGATGATGCAGCAGAAGCAAGACATGCAGCAGCAGCAAGAGGCGCAGGATATTGCCAAGGCCCGCGCCATTGCCGAAACCAAAGAGGCCGAGGCGGATGCCCGCAAGGCCGAGGCTGAAGCGCGGCTGAAGGAAATTGAAGTGGCCAGCCTTGAAGGCCAGATCAAGCAACTGATCGAAGGGTCAGTTGAACAGGCGGTAGCGGAACTGGTCATGCGCCAGTCGCAGCCGCAAATCATGTAAACCCACAGGCGAGGACACGATGACAGACGAAAGCGCGCTGGCCCCAGAGGCTGGCCCTGAAGCATTTGTGGAAGAGCCGAAGGGCGAACAGACTGAAGGCCAGATCACTGATCCAGCCGCCGAGGGTGAACAGCCCGAGGAAGAGAAGAAATCCGAAGCAGCCAAACGCCGGGACCGCGAGCGCGCCTACCGGGCGCGGCTGCAGACGGAGCGCGATGAAGCCTTGAGCCGTGCGGCCAAGGCGGAAGCCGCGCGTGACAAGGCGCTGGCCGATGCCAGGAGCATCAAAGCGCCAAGCGAATCCGATTTTGCCGACCCGTTCGATTACAGCGCCGAAAAGGCCAGTGTCGGATTTGAGCGTCGGGTCATTGAGCGAGAGGCGAAACAGGCCGGTGAGGTAGCGGAAGCTGCCAAGCTTGAGGCCCAGGAAATTGACGCAAGAGAGCGCGCCGTTATCGAGCAATCGTGGACAGCCCAGCTTGCCGAGGCAAAGACCCGTTACGTGGATTTCGAGAAGGTTGCGCTGGCCGATGACGTACCCGTCACCAAGGCCATGGGCGATCTGATCAAGACGTCCGACGTCGGGGCCGATGTTGTTTATTTCCTTGGGCAGAACCGCGCGCTGGCCGCGCAGATCGCAACCCTGAACCAGGTTGAGGCGGCGCGGGCGATTGGCCGAATTGAGGCCAGCCTGCAACAGCCCAAACCACGCACCGAAACCAATGCGCCACCGCCGATCAGCCCCGTGCGGGGATCGTCTGGCGCTTCCCGTGACCCCGACAAGATGTCGTTTCAGGAATACGAAGCGGCACGCCGGAGCGGGAAAATCAGGTAAGGAGCCTGACAAATGCCAAATACCGTCATTACCCCCAGCATGATCGCCAAAGAAGCGCTCATGCAGCTGAAGAACAACCTCGTTTTCGCCAACCTTGTCCATCGTGAATACAAGAAAGAATTCACGGGCGGGCAGGGCGCAACGGTTTCGATCCGCCGTCCGGTCAAGTTCAACGTGACAAACGGCGCGACCCTGACCGTGCAGGACGTGGAGGAAAAGGCCACCAGCATCACCATCGACCAGCGCAAGCACGTCGGCTGGGAGTTCACGACCCAAGACCTCACTCTGTCAATCGAGGAGTATTCGGAGCGCTACATCAAGCCTGCGGCGATCGCGCTGGCCAATGACGTGGACGTGTCGATTGCCAACCTCTATCGCTCTGTGTGGAATCAGGTCGGCACGCCCAATACCACGCCCGCAAACTTCGCGTCCATCGCTCTGGCGGCACGCCGTATGGACGATATGGCCGTGGAATCCTCGCCTCGTGCGATGGCCCTGAACCCTGAAGCGGCCTATGCCGTTGCTGGCAACCAGGCTACGCTCGAAGCTGTCGGCGATGTGCGTAAGACCGCATACGAAGATGCCGCCGTTGCGCGCGCCGCCAAGTTCACTCTGTATTCGTCGCAGAACGTGGCGACGCACACTGTCGGCGTGGCAACAGGCGCCCCGGTTGTGAACGGGGCGGCGCAGAACGTCACCTATGCGAACGCAGTTGGCTCCAACTGGTCGCAGTCGCTCGTTACCAGCGGCTGGACTGTATCGACGACCGGCATTCTCAAGGCTGGCGACGTGTTCACCATTGCTGGCGTGTTTGCCGTCAACCCGGTCCCGCTGACCGGATCGAAGAAGGTGATGCCGTATCTGCAGCAGTTTACGGTTCTGGCCGATGCAAACTCTGGCGCGACGACTGGCCCGGCGACGCTGACGATCTCGCCGCCCATCATCACCAGCGGCCCGCAGCAGACCGTTTCGGCGGCCCCCGCCAACTCCGCTGCAATCGTGGTGATGGGGACGGGCGGCGCAAGCTACCCGATCAACATAGGCTTCCACAAGAACGCGTTTGCTCTTGTGACTGTCCCTCTGGAAATGCCGGACGGTGCCGCCTTCAAGGCGCGTGAAAGCTTTGATGGCCTGTCGATGCGCGTGATTAAGGATTACGACATCGTTAACGACGTGGACAAGATCCGCCTGGATATCCTCTACGGCGTGAAAGCGATCTACCCCGATTTGGCTGTCCGCCTGATCGGCTGATCCTGACGGGGGCGGGGAAACCTGCCCCCTACTACTTTTGCGAGGTGACGCATGGCCACAGTTCGAGATATCGTCCAGCGCGCCTATCGCAAGATCGGCGTAGTTGCGACCGATGAAGCCATGACTGCAGATCAGGCGCAGGTCGGCGTTGAAGCGCTGAACATGATGATGGCGGCGCTGGAACTGGAAGGCATCGACGTGGCATGGGCTGACGCCGAACTTTCGGATCAGTTCGCCATGGAAGCCAAGTTCCATGAAGGCTGCGTTTACATGCTGGCCGGTCGGCTGGCCCCGGATTTCTCATTCCCGTCGTTCAACGACAGCGCGTTCAAGCGTGGTCTTGCGGCGGCTTACCTGATCGTTCCTGACATGCAGATTGACCGCGCCTTGCTGCGCATTGGGCGGCGGTCATGAAGCTGGAATTTGCCGGGCAATCAGCGCGGGACGCAGACAACCCGGCTGGCAACCCGTCGCGGCTGATCAACGGTTATCGTGAGCCGATGGTTCCGGGCGGTCGGTCAGGCGGTGTCTTGCGCGCTGTGCCGGGCATGACAGGCTTTGCCACCATTGCCGACGTGTTCATGCGCGCGATGATGCCCTTCGGCACGGATATCTATGCCATTGTCGGAACCAAGCTTTACAAGGTCACATCGGCAGGCGTGATAACGCTGATCGGCACTGTCGAGGCTACGGATAACATTGCGGGCCTGTCGCACAGTGCGGGCATCGTGGTTGCCGTTGCGGGGCGCAAATACTGGACGTGGAACGGCACCACCCTTGCCAACGTGGCAACAGGTGCAGTCACCCTACCGGCGTCTGTGGCCTATCTGGGCGGCTATGTGATCGTGTCGCAGTTCAACGCACGCACATTCGCGTGGTCAGGGCTGGCCAACCCGTCAACATGGTCTGGGCTAGACTTCGCATCGGCGGAAATCACGGTTGATCCGATCATTCGATTGGTCACGTTCAAGGATGCGCTGTACATATTCAAGTACAGCGGATTTGAGACATGGGCCGTCACGGGTCTGGGCGGGCCGAGCGCTTTCCAGCGGATCAGCGGTTCGCAGGAAGAGCCGGGGCTTGCCGCGTATGGTCTGGTTTGCACGTTTCCGAACGGGCTTTCCTTTGTCGGATCGGACGGGCGGGTGTATCTGGCCGGTATTGGCCCGATTTCAACGCCCCCGGTTGAAGTGGCAATTGAGCGTCTGATTCCCGAACGCATGTTTTACTATGAAAAGCGCGGGCATGGCTTCATCTGCATTGCGTTTCAAGACACGGCGGCATGGTGCTATGATGTCGCTACGGGCGAATGGCACGAACGAGATCAGAATGGCGGGCCTTGGCTGGCGCGCGAAAGCCTGAAGCTTGGCACAAAGTGGTATATCGGCACGGACGGCGGCCAAATTGCCGAATTGGCCAGCGCTTGCACCGATTTTGGCCTGCCGATGATCCGCCGCTATGTCAGCCGCACGTTTGAGCCGCTGCGCCGGGTGCGTGTTTCCAGCGTCGAGGCATTTCCGCGCATTTCCGGCGATGTTCAGAGCATGAGCGATTTGAGCGAGGCGAAAGTGTCGCTGCGCACGTCACAGGATGGCGTTTTGTTTGGCGCGGCTAAGGATCGCGGTGTCGGGGCGGCCGGGAAATACGAAACCCGGCTGGTCTGGCGTGAATTGGGCCAGTTTCGCAAGGCAACAATGGAACTGTCGCAATCATCGGCGGTCGATGTGCCTTTGCTGGCCGAAATTGACGTGGTGGCGGGCTGATGCTGCGAACCGATATCAAATATGTCGATAATATGGGCCGTTTCACAATGGCCGGTGTGCAGGCGA
>JAYSYZ010000083.1:0-12728 GCA_043727195.1 Paracoccaceae bacterium | reverse complement strand
CCATGTAATCGGCCAGCGACATCACGCAGGCGCGATAGTCCGCCTCCCACACCACCGGGATCTCGGCAATCTCGCCGGGGTCCGCCCGCCAGCCGTCCGGCCCGCGCCGGAACGTCACCAGCACCATCGCCGCGTCGAACTGCGGCAGTTGCGCGGCCAACCGCCCGCCGGGGTTCAATACCATCGACGAGCCATCAAACACCTGATCGTCCTGCCCGCCCACCATGTTCAGATACACCAGCGGCAACCCCGTCTCGACCACCCGCGCCACCATCAGGTTCAGCCGCAGGTTCGGCTTGCCCCGGTGATAGGGGCTGCCGTTCGGCACCAGCAGGATCTCCGCCCCGGTTTCGGCCAGGGTTTCGGCCACATCCGGGTGCCAGGCATCCTCGCAGATCGGCGTGCCGATCCGCACGCCGTTCACCACATAAGGCCCATGCACATCGGCCGGGGAAAACACCCGCTTTTCGTCAAACACCGCGTCATTCGGCAGGTGATGCTTCAACACCGTCGCCGTGACCCTGCCGCCCTGCAAGACATAATAGGCGTTGTGCAACCGCCCGTTGACCCGCGCCGGGCCGCCGATCCCCAGCGCCGGGCCGTCGGCACAGTCCACCGCCAAGGCCTCGACGGCCCTGATCGCTGCCGTCACGAAGGCGGGCTTCAGGATCAGATCCTGTGGCTGATAGCCGGTGATGAACATCTCGGGGAATGCCACCATGTCGGCCCCTGCGGTACGCGCCTCTTCCCAGGCTTGTCGCGCCAGAGCGGCGTTGCCGGCAATCGCCCCCAGCGTCGGGTTCAACTGCGCCAGCATCAGGCGAAACGTGTCGGACATCGGGGACTCCTGTGGCATCGGCGCAAGTTCTAGCAGGTTGGCGGCCAAGGGAAAGCAGCGACGGGAAGAACTCGTTTGGCCAATCTTTTCTTGCCCGGAATCAAGGGCGAAGCCCGCCGGGCGGCGCCTGCCTCCCGGCCCGCCCACGGGGCGGGCGTTCTTCGCGGAAATCGTCCAGTGGACGATTTCTGATCGCGCATCCCCCCCCTCGGGCAGGCGCTTTTGCAACGGCACGCCTAGAACTTCGATGGGAGAGGATGAACCATCAAGTGCCTAGAACCGGCGTTGCAGCGCCCACCCGGCGGACAGGCGCTGCCCTGTGTTGAGCCCGGCCAGACCTCCCCAACCAACTCGTCGGCCTCGATCAAAGGTCAAACCCCACACCACCCACCGCTTGTCAGGCCCCGCGCCGCCCCTTACGCTCGGCCCGCTGAGGGTGGGAGTCGGGTATGCGTTTTCTGAAAGCTTCGGTCGTTGCGGCGCTGCTTGCCGTCAGCCCGGTCATTGCCACCGCGCAGGATGGTGAGGTGCTGACCAAACAATACGACGACGGCTCGGTCTACGAGGGCACCTTCCGCAATGGCCGCCAGCACGGGCTTGGCACCTACCGCCTGCCCTCGGGCTTTGAATACACCGGCGACTGGGTCGATGGCGAAATCCTCGGCCAGGGCACGGCACGCTATCCCAACGGGTCGGTCTACGAAGGCGCTTTCGCCAAGGGCCAGCCCGAAGGCAAAGGCAAGATCACCGCCCCCGACGGGCGCACCTACGAAGGCGACTGGGCGCAGGGCCAGATGACCGGTCAGGGCATCGCACGCTATGCCAACGGCGCGGTTTATGAGGGCAGCTTTACCAAGGGCAACCACAACGGCAAGGGCAAGCTGACCAATCCTTCGGGTTATGTCTATCAGGGCGACTGGGTTCTTGGCATCAAGGACGGCAGCGGCAAGATCACCTACTCCGACGGGGCCACTTACGAGGGTACGCTGGTCAAGGGCCAGCGGTCCGGCAAGGGCACGCTGATCATGCCCGATGGCCTGACCTATATCGGCGACTGGGCCGAGGGACAGATCAACGGCACCGGCAAGCTGACCCAGCCAAACGGCGATGTCTACGAGGGCAGCTTCACCAATGGCCAGCGCGACGGGCGCGGCACGCTGACCCATGCCAATGGCGATGTCTATACCGGCGGCTTCGTCAAGGACCGCCGCGCCGGCACCGGCATCTTTCTGGCCAGGGACGGCTTCAAATACGAAGGCACCTGGGTCGAGGGGCGGATGGAAGGCACCGGGTCGGTGACCTATCCCGACGGATCGGTCTATGTCGGCGCGATGAAGGGCGATCAGGCGCAGGGCACCGGTGCTATCACCTATCCCGACGGGTCCACCTACGAGGGCAGCTGGGATCGCGGGGTGATCTCGGGCACCGGCCGGGCAACCTATCCCGGCGGGCGCGTCTACGAAGGCCAGTTCGCCGCCGCCAAACCCGCAGGCACCGGCAAGATGACCTGGCCCGACGGCTATGTCTACGATGGCCACTGGGTCGCGGGCCAGCGCGAAGGCACCGGCACCGCCACCTATCCCGATGGCAGCATCTACAAGGGCACGTTCAAGGCAGGCTTGCGCGACGGCACCGGCGAATTCACCATGCCCGACGGGTTCAAATATGTGGGCAACTGGGTCGCAGGCCAGATCGAGGGGCAGGGCGTGGCCACCTACGCCACCGGCGATGTCTATGACGGCATGTTCAAAACCGGCAAGCGCGAGGGGCCTGGCAAGCTGACCTACACCTCAGGCGACATCGCCGAGGGAGTCTGGCAGAACGGGGTACTGACGGCCCCGCCAGAAGCGGCAGTGGAGGCTCCGGCAGAGGGGACGGCTGCGGAGCCCGCCGCAACGCCCTGATCCCGTAGGGTGGGTGCCAACCCACCACCCCGACTGGCCAACCGGCGCAAACGCTGGGTTGGCACTCAACTTACAGTTCCTATGATCTGAGAGGAATGAAGATTTTTGCGTAGCCTATATCTGTTCTTTCAGAGGCGTCTGTTCCTGATTCAATGGTTTCGAGCAATGAAGCTGATTTCTCAGAGAAAAAGCGATGATGCCCTTTATAAATTGATGTCGCTCAGCCCTCCAGACTCGCATAAGTCAATTGTTGCGGTACAGATTGCCGGGTGTTTGCACCGGCTAGGACGCATTGAAAGTTCCCGAATTCAATACAGGAAGGCGCTCGGTCTGGAAGAGCAATTTTCCGGAAAACGATCTGGGCAGGGCTGTCACTACATTAAGTTGTATTGTAGATACTTTGTGGCTGCCACGGCCTCAGAAATTGATGGCAGTTCCAGACCTTCCGAACTAGAAGATATGAAAAAAACTTTGCAGAGTATGATAATAAGCTCAGAATTACGAAACTACATCCTTCCACCACCTATCTAATCAAAGCAAGTCGTAGCACCGAGCAGTAGGGTGCGCTACAGCGCACCATTTCCTAGCCCCTATATTACGGCAAGCAAACCCACACAAAAAACGACACTCCCATTTATTATCAATAGGTTATAAACATTATCAACCTTGATATCACGCCCCCCCTCAAACCCCCTCCCCCGCCTCCAGCCGCGCCAGGAACCCGGCGGCCCCAGCCAGCACCCGCTCCCGGTGCCCCGCCTCCATCCCATCCCAGACCCGGTACATCTGCCCCATCCGCGCATTCGACCGGAACCTCTCCCGGTGCCGCACCAGAAAATCCCAATACAGCAGGTTGAACGGACACGCCTTCTCCCCAGTCTTCTCCTTCACCCGGTAGGAACAGCCGCCGCAATAATCCGACATCCGGTCGATATAGGCCCCGCTGGAGACATAAGGCTTTGATCCCACCACGCCGCCGTCGGCAAACTGGCTCATCCCGATCACATTCGGCGCCTCGACCCATTCGAAAGCGTCGATATAGACCGCCAGATACCATTCGTGCACCTCTGCCGGGTCCACCCCCGCCAGCAGCGCGAAGTTGCCCGTCACCATCAGCCGCTGGATATGATGCGCATAGGCCAGGTCCCGCGTCTGCGCCACCGACGCTGCCATGCAGGCCATCTTCGTGGGCTTGCCCCAGTAGACCCCCGGCAGCGCCCGGCCATGCCCCAACGCATTGCGCCCCGCATAGTCCGGCCCCTGCATCGCCCAGATGCCGCGCACGAATTCCCGCCAGCCGATGATCTGCCGGATGAACCCTTCGGCTGCATTGATCGGCACAAGGCCCGCCTGCCATGCCGTCTCTGCAGCGCGGCACACCTCGATCGGCGACAGCAGCCCGATGTTCAGGTAGGGCGAGATCACCGCATGGCTCAGCCACGGCTCGCCTGCCAGCATCGCGTCCTGCTCCTCGCCGAAACGCGGCAACCGGTGCGTCACGAAATCCGCCAGCGCCGCCAGCGCCCCCGCCCGGTCGGTCGCCCAGCCGAAGGGCCTGAGCCGCCCGAAATGCGGGAACCGCGCCTCGACCAGCGCCAGCACCGCCTCGGTCACCGCATCCGGCGCAAACCGCAGCGGCTGCGGGCGGAACAAATCCGTCGCCGCCGGTTTGCGGTTGTCGTGGTCATAGTTCCACTGCCCCCCGGCGGGCTTGTCGCCCTGCATCAGCAACCCGGTCTTGCGCCGCATGTCGCGGTAGAAATACTCCATGCGCAGCGCCTTGCGGCCCTCGGCCCAGGTGGCGAACTCGGGCTCCGAACACAGGAACCGGTCATCGGCCAGCAGCGTCACCGGCAATGGCAACGCCTCCAGATCGGCGATCACCCGCCATTCACCGGGGCGCGTCGCCAGCACGCCGCCGGCCCCGGTTTCTGCCGCCCGCCGCAGCAACTCGCCGGAAATCGTCTGGCTGTTTTCCGGATCTTCCAGCCGCGTATAGGCCACCCGCCACCCATCGGCCTGCAACGCGGCGGCAAACTTCCGCATCGCCGTCAGGATCAGCGCGATCTTCTGGGGGTGATGCGGCACGCTGGTGCCCTCGCCCGTGACCTCGGCCATCACCACCACGTCCTGCGCCTTGTCCGCCGCCTTCAACGCCGCGGTGTCGGGCGAAAGCTGATCGCCAAGAACCAGAACCAGTTTCACCAGGCCACCCTTTCGCCCTTCCAATCGAAGAAACCGCCGCTGTCCGCCGGGGTGAGCCGGTCCAGAACGGCCAGCAGGTGATCCGCGGCTGCGGCCGGCGTCTCGGCCGGGTGCCCGGCTGCGTAGGCCGAGGTCAGCCCCGTCGCCACCGTACCGGGATGCAGCAGCGCCAGCACCGCCTGCGGATGGCTGCGCGCCACCTCGATGCTGGCGGTATGGATCAGCTGGTTCAGCGCCGCCTTTGCCGCCCGGTAGGAATACCAGCCGCCCAGCGCGTTGTCACCGATCGACCCCACCCGCGCCGACAACGCCGCCACCTTCGCCACCCGATCCTTCGGCAGCAAGCGCAGCGCATGTTTCACCACCAGCGCCGGGCCGATCGCGTTCAGCGCAAACTGCGCCGCCATCGCGCCGGGCGCCAGCGCGCGCAGGGTCTTTTCCGGCCGTGCCCCCGCCAGTTCCAGCGCCCCGGTCGCCACGATGACCAGATCGAACACCCCGTCCAGCCGCCCCAGCGCCGCCGCCACCGACGCCTCGTCGGTCACGTCCAGCCCATCGTCACGCCGCGACAGCCCCACCACGTCGCCCCGCAATGCCAGCGCCGCGACCAGCGCCGAACCGATCCCGCCCGAAGACCCTACCACCAATGCCCGCATCGAACCCTCCATCACGAGCCGAACCTAGCCCGCCAAATCCGACCGACCATGGCATGGACTGCCAGAATATACCCCCGCCCCGCACCACGCCGCCCCAAACCCAATTCCCGGCAGCGCCGAGGCGGCGCCGCTGCGGCGGGTGACTGCGTCACTGGCGCGTTTCCTGATCCGCCTTGCACCCCTCGCGGGCGGCCCGCCTTTGCAAAAACCCCCCTTCCCTTCCCGAAATTCCCCCGTATTATCCCGGCTCATGACCAAGGGCTCACATATAGACCGCACCGGCGGGGCCGCACGCCCCGCGATGTCGGCCGATCTGCCCCTCGGCCTCCTGCTTCTTAGCCGCCTCTGAGCGTGCCTTCGGGTGCTGCCGCTCAGAGGTGACACGCGCCCGAACGCAAAGCCTAAGAACCTGACGGGAGAGATTTCATGACCAAAATGGCCCAAGACAAGGTTGTCATCTTTGACACCACGCTGCGCGACGGCGAACAATCGCCCGGTGCGACAATGACCCACGACGAGAAACTGGAAATCGCCGCCCTGCTCGACGAAATGGGTGTCGATATCATCGAGGCGGGTTTCCCCATCGCCTCCGAAGGCGATTTCGCCGCCGTGTCCGAAATCGCAAAACGCGCGGTCAATTCCACGATCTGCGGCCTCGCCCGGGCCAATTACAAGGACATCGACCGCTGCTGGGAGGCGGTGCGCCACGCGCGCTCTCCCCGCATCCACACTTTCATCGGCACCTCGCCGCTGCACCGCGCCATCCCCAATCTGGACATGGACCAGATGGCGGAACGTATCCACGATACCGTGACCCATGCCCGCAACCTGTGCGACAACGTGCAATGGTCGCCAATGGATGCGACGCGGACGGAACATGACTACCTCTGCCGTGTCGTGGAAATCGCGATCAAGGCCGGGGCGACCACCATCAACATCCCCGACACCGTCGGTTACACCGCCCCGCGCGAAAGCGCCGCGCTCATTGCCATGCTCCTCGACCGCGTCCCCGGTGCGGACAGCGTGATCTTCGCCACCCACTGCCACAACGATCTTGGCATGGCGACGGCAAACGCGCTTGCGGCGGTCGAGGCGGGCGCGCGGCAGATCGAATGCACCATCAACGGCCTTGGCGAACGCGCCGGCAATACCGCGCTGGAAGAAGTGGTGATGGCGCTGCGGGTGCGCAACGACATCATGCCCTACCGCACCGGCATCGACACCACAAAGATCATGAACCTGTCGCGCCGCGTTGCCAGCGTCTCGGGTTTTCCGGTGCAATTCAACAAGGCCATCGTCGGCAAGAACGCCTTCCTGCACGAATCCGGCATCCATCAGGACGGTGTGCTGAAGAACGTCGAGACGTTCGAGATCATGCGCCCCGAGGATATCGGCCTGTCGCAGGCCAACATCACCATGGGCAAGCATTCGGGCCGCGCCGCGCTGCGCGCCAAACTGAAGGACCTCGGCTATGAACTGGCCGACAACCAGTTGAACGACGTCTTCGTCCGTTTCAAGGCGCTCGCCGACCGCAAGAAGGAAGTCTATGACGACGATCTGATCGCGCTGGTGGCCGATGAGGCGACGATGGATGCCTATGACTTCATGCAGCTGAAACGCCTGCGCGTGGTCTGCGGCACCGACGGCCCGCAAGAGGCGGAAATGGTGCTGACCATCGACGGCACCGACCATTTCATCGACGCCACCGGCGACGGCCCGGTCGATGCCGCCTTCACCTGCGTCAAGATGCTGTTCCCGCATCAGGCACGGCTGCAACTCTATCAGGTGCATGCCGTCACCGAAGGCACCGATGCCCAGGCCACCGTTTCCGTGCGGCTGGAGGAGGCGGGTCGAATCGTCACCGGCCAGTCCGCGGATACCGATACCGTGGTCGCATCGGTGAAGGCCTATATAAATGCACTGAACAAACTGCTGGTGCGGCGGCAGAAATCGGCGCCGGATACCGACAAAAAGTCGGTAAACTACAAGGACGCGTCATAGGCTCCAAGTTTTTCCGCCGATAAAGTTCGAAAAGGTCAAGGCCGGCGCCCCACGCGGAATCGCGCCGCGCTTTCGGCTTTTTGCTTCCGCTCGGCTGAACTGGTCCTTATATGAAGACGCCGGTCCCGGACCAATCCCGAGTCGCCGGTACATCTTCTTTACGGGTTGGACAGGATCACCCCCCATGTGGCTTCTTTCGTCGCTCTTTTCGTCAGACATGGCGATTGACCTCGGCACCGCGAACACGCTGGTCTACATCCGTGGCAAGGGCATCGTGCTGAACGAACCTTCGGTGGTGGCCTATCACACCAAGGACGGCAAGAAGGTGGTGCTGGCGGTGGGCGAAGATGCCAAGCTGATGCTGGGCCGCACCCCCGGCAGCATCGAGGCGATCCGCCCGATGCGCGACGGTGTCATCGCCGATTTCGAAGCGGCGGAAGAAATGATCAAGCATTTCATCCGCAAGGTTCACAAACGCTCCACCTTTTCCAAACCGAAGATCATCGTCTGCGTGCCGCACGGGGCCACGCCGGTGGAAAAGCGCGCGATCCGCAATTCGGTGCTGCAGGCGGGCGCGCGTCGGGCTGGCCTGATCGCCGAACCCATCGCGGCGGCCATCGGCGCGGGGATGCCGATCACCGAACCCACCGGCAACATGGTGGTGGATATCGGCGGCGGCACCACCGAAGTGGCGGTCCTCTCGCTTGGTGACATCGTCTATGCCCGCTCGGTCCGCGTCGGCGGCGACCGGATGGATGAGGCGATCATCAGCTATCTGCGCCGCCACCAGAACCTCCTGATCGGCGAGAGCACGGCTGAGCGGATCAAGACCTCTATCGGTACCGCCCGCATGCCCGATGACGGGCGCGGCGCCTCGATGACCATCCGGGGTCGCGACCTGTTGAATGGTGTGCCGAAGGAAACCGAGATCAATCAGGCCCAGGTCGCCGAAGCCCTTGCCGAACCCGTGCAGCAGATCTGCGACGCGGTGATGCAGGCGCTGGAGGCGACGCCCCCCGACCTTGCCGCCGATATCGTCGACCGTGGCGTGATGCTGACTGGCGGCGGTGCACTGCTGGGCGATCTTGACCTTGCCCTGCGCGAACAGACCGGGCTTTCCATCAGTGTCGCCAACGAGTCACTGAATTGTGTTGCCTTGGGCACCGGGAAAGCGCTGGAATATGAAAAGCAGCTTCGGCATGTGATCGACTACGACAGTTGATCCGCGCCGACAGACGAGGCTTCTCGTGGCCAAGACACGCATAGGACCGGAAGAGTTTTCGCGCCCGCTCCGCCGTCTGCTGGTGGGGCTGCTGGTGCTGTTCCTGATGGGCATCTTCCTGATCTGGCGGATCGACAGCCCCCGTGTCGAACGCTTCCGCGCGGCTCTGGTCGATGCGGTGGTGCCGAACCTCGACTGGGCGCTGGCGCCGGTAACGCAGGTGGCCGCGATGTTTGACGACTGGCAGTCCTACACCCGCATCTACGAGCAGAACCAGGAGTTGAAGCGCGAATTGCAGCAGATGAAGGCGTGGAAAGAGGCCGCCCTGCAGCTGGAACAGAAGAACGCCCGCCTGCTGGACCTGAACAAGGTGCGGCTAGATGCGAAGTTCACCTTTGTAACCGGCGTCGTGCTGGCCGACAGCGGCAGCCCGTTCCGCCAATCGGTGCTGCTGAATGTCGGCGCCCGCGACGGCATCCGCGACGGCTGGGCGACGATGGACGGCATCGGGCTGGTCGGTCGCATTTCGGGCGTGGGCGACCGGACGGCGCGGGTCATCCTGGTCACCGACAGCAACAGCCGCATCCCGGTGACGATCCAGCCCTCGGGCCAGAAAGCGCTGCTGTCGGGCGACAATTCGCCCCTGCCGCCGCTGGAATTCATCGAGGATACCGATGAGGTCCGCCCCGGTGACCGGGTGGTCACCTCAGGCGACGGCGCGGTCTTTCCACCGGGCCTGCTGGTGGGGCAATTGGCTTTGGGCACCGACAAGCGCCTGCGCGTGGTGCTGGCCGCCGATTACCAGCGGCTGGAATTCCTGCGCGTGCTGCGCAGTCACGAACTGGCACCGATCACCGATCCCGGCAGTCTGGTGGCTCCGCCGGCGCTGATGCCCCTGCCCGACACCTCGACCGAGGCGGCCGAAACTGCCGCAGGCGCGCCGCCCACCGCCACCGAAGGCGGCAATGTGGATGCCGCAGGCTCCGGTCTGGCCGAGGGCGCGGATCTGGAGGCCACCGGTGGATGACATCTGGCGATCCGCGCACTGGATCTATCGCGGGGTTTTCCTTGCGCTGGCGCTGGCGCTGCTGTTCTTTCGGCTGTTGCCGCTTGCCCACACGGCGGGGGCCTTTCCGGGGCCGGATTTGTTGTTGTGCCTGATCATGGCCTGGGTGGTGCGGCGGCCGGATTATCTGCCTCTGCCGCTGATTGCCGTGGTGATCCTGACCGAAGATCTGATCCTGATGCGCCCGCCCGGCCTGTGGACGGCGCTGGTGGTGCTTGCCACCGAATTTCTGCGCTCGCGCGTGGCGCTGACGCGCGAGTTGAACTTTCTGGTCGAATGGATGCTGGTATCGGGCCTGATGCTGGCGATGTTGCTGACCTACCGGCTGGTCCTCGGGGTCGCGATGGTGCCGCAGCCGCCGTTCGGCTTTGCCATCGTGCAGGTGCTGTGGTCGATCCTGCTGTATCCAATCGTCGTCGGCCTGTCGCGGCTCATCCTCGATCTGCGCAAGCCCGCGATGGGCGAGGTGGATGATTTCGGGAGGCGGCTATGAGGCGTACCGCCCGCGACACCGAAGACAGCGCCCGCATGATCAACCGGCGCGGCCTGATGCTGGGCGGCGCGATGACGGCGATGGTCGCGGTTCTGGGCGCACGGATGCGCTATCTGCAGGTCGATCAGGCCGATGAGTTCAAGCTCTTGGCCGAAGAGAACCGCATCAACATCCGCCTGATCCCGCCGGAACGCGGCTTGATCTATGACCGCAACGGCAAGCTGATCGCGAACAACGAACAAAACTACCGCGTGGTGATCACGCGCGAAGCGGCCGGCGATGCCGGATTGGTGCTGCGCCGTCTGGCGGGGGTGATCCCGATGACCCCTGAAGATCTGGACCGCGCGGTGAAGGAGGTGGAGACGCTGCGCGCCTTCGTTCCGGTCACCGTCGCCGAACGCCTGTCCTGGGACGATTTCGCCAAGGTTGCCCTGAACGCCCCCGCCCTGCCCGGCGTGGTGCCAGAGGTCGGCCTGTCGCGGCAATACCCGCTGGATCAGGACTTTGCCCATGTTGTGGGCTACGTCGGCCCGGTCAGCGAAAAGGATCTGGAGGCGCTGGCCAGCCCCGATCCGCTGCTGAAGATCCCGAAATTCCAGATCGGCAAGATCGGGGTGGAAAAGTGGATGGAAGACACCCTGCGCGGGTCTGCCGGCACCAAGCGGATCGAGGTGAACTCTGCCGGTCGCGTCATGCGAGAGCTGGAGCGGCAGGACGGCCAGCCCGGTGCCGACATCCGCCTGACCATCGACGCCGATGTGCAGAACTTTGCCCAGGCCCGGCTGGGCGGGGAAAGTGCCGCCGCCGTGGTGATGGACGTGACCAATGGCGATCTGATCTGCATCGCCTCGGCTCCGTCGTTCGACCCCAACCTGTTCGTGCGCGGCATCAGCCAGACCGACTACAGCCTGTTGACCGAAGATGACTACCGCCCGCTGGCCAACAAGGCGGTGTCGGGGGCCTATCCGCCGGGATCGACGCTGAAGATGGTCACCGCCCTTGCGGCGCTTGAGGCCGGGGTGATCACCAGCGACAGCAGGGTCAGTTGCCCCGGCTACGTCGAATTCGGCGGACGGCGCTTTCACTGCTGGAAACGCGCGGGCCACGGCACCGTCAACCTGTCGCGCGCCCTGACCGAAAGCTGCGACGTGTTCTTTTATGACGTGGCCCAGAAGATCGGCATCGACAAGATTGCGGAAATGGGCCGCAAGATGGGCCTTGGTCAGCGGCACGATCTGCCGATGTCGGCGATCACCGACGGGGCCATGCCCGACAAGGCCTGGCTGGCAGAACGCTACAAGACCGAATGGCGGATCGGTGACACGATCAACGCCTCCATCGGGCAAGGCTATGTGCTGACCTCGCCGCTGCAGCTGGCGGTGATGACGGCGCGGATCGCCACCGGGCGCGCGGTGGCCCCGCGCCTGATCCGCATGGTCAACGATCAGGAAGTACCGGTCCCCGACGCGCCGCCGCTGGGCCTGACGCCCGACATGCTGGCCGCCGTGCAGACCGGCATGCATGACGTGGTCAACGCCGAACGCGGCACCGCCAAATCCTCGCGCATCGTGGACGAGACGATGCTCATGGCGGGCAAAACCGGCACCAGCCAGGTGCGCAACATCTCGGCGGCAGAGCGGGCCAGCGGGGTGATCGCCAACGACGATCTGCCGTGGAACCGGCGTGACCACGCGCTGTTCGTGGCCTTTGCGCCCTATGACAAGCCGCGCTTTGCGGTGGCGGTGGTGGTGGAACACGGCGGCGGCGGATCGACCGCAGCCGCCCCCATCGCCCGCGACATCATCCTGCGCGCCATGTCCGGCGGCCTGCCCCCGCTTGAGGCCTATCCCACCAGCCAGCGCGGCCGCATCGAAACGATGCTGAAGGAACTGCCGCTGCGCGATCCGGCCACCGGGCAGACCCCGGTAAAGTCGCGGGCATGAGGGGGGCGCGATGAGCTTTCTCGACTACCGCGTCAAGCAGGCCCCGACCGGTCTGCGGAAGATCCTGTTCGTCAACTGGCCGCTGGTCGTGCTGATAATCGCTGTCGCCTCGGTCGGGTTCCTGATGCTCTATTCCATCGCGGGGGGCAAGCTTGACACCTGGGCGCGGCCGCAGATGGAACGCTTTGCCGCCGGGATGGTGCTGATGTTCATCGTCGCCATGGTGCCGATCTGGTTCTGGCGCAACATGGCGGCGCTGGCGTACCTCGTGTCATTCCTGCTTCTGATCGTGGTGGATCTGTTCGGCGATGTCGGCATGGGCGCGCAACGCTGGATCGACCTTGGCTTCATCCGCCTGCAACCGTCCGAGATGATGAAATTCACCCTCGTGATGGCGCTG
>JAYSYZ010000082.1:0-12729 GCA_043727195.1 Paracoccaceae bacterium | reverse complement strand
CCGCCACATTGGCCGCGATCATGAACTCCTCGATCAGCTTGTGCGCCTCCAGCCGCTCGCGGAACGCCACCGAGGTGACGCGGCCCTCGTCGTCCAGGATGATCTTGCGTTCGGGCAGGTCAAGGTCCAGCGGCTGGCGGATCGCGCGGGCCTTGGTCAACGCCGCATAGGCCGCATAAAGCGGCCGCAGCACCGGGTCCAGCAGCGGCCCGGTCACATCATCCGGCGCGCCGTCCACCGCCGCCTGCACCTGCGCATAATGCAACGATCCCGCTGACCGCATGATCCCGCGCACGAAACGGTGGCTGATCTTGTGACCATCCGCGTCGATCCGCATCCGCACCGCCAGACAGGCCCGGTCGACATGTTCGTGCAGGGAACACAGATCGCCCGACAGCACATCCGGCAGCATCGGCACCACCCGGTCGGGGAAATAGGTGGAATTGCCGCGTTTGCGCGCCTCGCGGTCCAGCGCCGAATTGGGCGTCACGTAATGCGCCACATCGGCGATGGCGACCCACAGGATGTGCCCGCCGGGATTGCCCGGCTCGGAATCCGCCTCGGCGTAAACCGCATCGTCCCGGTCGCGGGCATCCACCGGGTCGATCGTGACCAGGGGCAGGTCGCGCAAGTTGTCGCGGCCCTTGTCGGGTGCTGGCCTGGCCGCCTCTGCCGCGGCGATCACCGCATCGGGAAACTGATCCGGAATGCCATGCTGGTGAATGGCAATCAGGCTGACCGCGCGGGGCCCCGACGGATCGCCCAGCCGCGCCACGATGCGCGCCTGCGGCAGGCCGAGCTTGCGGTTGCCCACCGCCTCGGCCTCGACCAACTCGCCGTCCCGCGCACCCATCGCCATGTCACGGGCGACGCGCCATTCCTTGTCGGCGCCCTTGTCGATGGGCACGATCCGCCCACCTTCGGCGGTATCGCGGTAAACCCCCAGCAGCTTCAGCGGGTTCGACCCGATCCGCCGGATCAGCCGCGCCTCGTACTGATACTCGTCCAGATCGACCTTGCTTAGCCGCGCCAGAATCCGGTCCCCCGCCCCCAGCGCGGCGTCGCCCTTCTGCGGGATGATCAGGATGCGGACTGCTTCATCCGCCCCCTCCTCCAGCGGACGCGCATAAAGGTCGCCCTGACTGTCCGGCGCCGTGACCATCAGCACCGCCACGGGCGGCAGCGTGCCGGTTTCGCGGAACCTGCGGTCCGATTTCTCGACCACGCCCTCCGCTTCCAGCTCCTTCAGCATCCGCTTCAGGTCGATCCGTGCATCGCCCTTGATGCCAAACGCCTTGGCGATATCGCGCTTGGCCGACAGGCCGGGGTTTTCGGTGATCCATGTCTGGATCTGTGCTTTTGTGGGCAAGGGGTTCATGCCCTGCCCCTAGCACGGGTCCGGCGCAAAGACTATCCTGCCGCGCGTCGCTTACAGGTCCAGGATCATATCCCGGTGCGCGATGCCCGCGTCCAGATACTCCGGCCCGAAGGCCACAAATCCCAGGCGTTCATAGAAACCCAAGGCATGGCTTTGCGCCCCCAGCTTCACCCGCCGGACACCCGGCAGCTTGCGACATTCTGCCACCGCCGCCTGCATCAAGGCCGCGCCCAGCCCGGTTCCCCGCGCCTCGCGCAGCACGCAGACGCGCCCGACCTTGCCGATCTCGCCCAGCACCAGCAACCGCGCCGACCCGACCGGCCTGTCACCGTCGATCGCAATCAGATGGATCGCCTGATTGTCCAGATCATCCACCTCATCGGCCTCGGACACGCCCTGTTCCTCGATGAACACGGAGCGGCGCAATGCGCGGCAGGCGGCGATGTCGCGGGTTGGGGCAACCGAAATCATGCAAAGTATTCCCGCAGGATCCGCAGATAGATCGCCTTGAGCTGATGGATCTGCGCCACCTCGACCCTCTCGTCCACCTGATGCATCGTCCGGCCGACCAACCCGAATTCGACCACCGGGCAATGATCCGTGACGAACCGCGCATCCGACGTCCCGCCCGAGGTTGACGCGACCGGTATCCGCCCCGTCTCGGCCTCTACGCTGCGCGCCACAAGGGCGGAAAATTCACCCGGCGGGGTCACGAAGCTTTCCCCGGAAATGCCGATGCGCAAGGCGATTTCCACCCCCGTCTCTTCGGCAACCGCCGCCGCCTGTTCGCGCAGCCAGCGTGACAGGTCGGTGCCGGAGTGCAGATCATTGAAGCGGATGTTCACCGTGGCGGTGCCTTTGGCCGGGATCACGTTGTTCGCAGGATTGCCGCAGTCGATGGTGGTAACGGCCAGGGTCGAGGCTTCGAAATGCGCTGATCCGCAGTCCAGCGGTTCGGCGTCCAGCCGGGCCAGCAGGCGCACCAATGCCGTCATCGGATTCTTCGCCCGTTGCGGATAGGCGGAATGGCCCTGCACGCCCGTCGCGGTGATCCAGGCGGTCATTGATCCGCGACGACCGATTTTCATCATCTCGCCCATCACGGCGGGGCAGGTCGGCTCGCCCACCAGACAATGCGTCATCCGCTCGCCGTTGAACGCCATCCAGTCAAGGATTGCGGCGGTGCCGTCCACGCCTTGGCCTTCCTCATCACCAGTGATCGCCAGAATCACCGCACCATCGGGTGGCGTTTCGCGCACGAAATCGATCGCGGCGGCTGCGAATGCCGCGACGCCGGATTTCATGTCCACCGCCCCGCGCCCGTACATCCAGCCGTCCACCACCGCTGCACCGAACGGGTCCTGTGTCCATGCCGCCGCATCGCCCACCGGCACCACATCGGTATGGCCGTTGAACCCGAAGGCACGGTTTGCCCCCCGCGCGCCCCAGCGGGCGTAGAGATTGGCAATGCCGTTCCGGTCAGTCCGGGTGCAGGTGAACCCCGCCGCGCCCAGCAGTTCGGCCAACAGATCCAGCGCCCCCCCGTCGGCAGGAGTGACCGATGCGCAACGGATCAGCCGCGCGGTCAGGGCTGCGGGATCGGCGGGGTCATGCGGCATGGGGCGGTCCTTCGCGGGCTCTGTTGCGGCGATCAGACCTACCCGCTCCGCCCCCCGTCCGCAATGTCATGACCGCGACCCTGAACTTCGCGGCAATCCCGGGATCGGGGTATGGTCGCGGCGCGCCCCGGGGGGTCAGGCTGCGCCTGTTCGATCAGTCGAAAAATGGCGTCATCTCGGCAACGATGACCGAGTTTTCTGCAAGGGCGCGGCCCATCAGCGCGCGTTCGTCGGCGTCGATCTCGTCTCCGGCTTGCAGGCGTTCTTCCAGCGTCCCGTGACCGGCCACATCAAGGGGGGCCAGATCGGCCTCCTTCAGGATCGCTACGGTTTCGCGCACGGCTTCGGCTTCATCCACCCCGCTGGCATAGATCAGCAGGCCTGCGCCGGTGGCCTTGTCGGGCAGCCCGTCACCGGTCTTGCGGCCAACCTCGACCAGCAGGGTATAGACCTGCTGGGGACGTTTCACCTTTTCCGGGCGGTCGCTGCTGTCGTCTTTGTCCATCGGGTCCTCCCGTCCACTCAGGCCAAGTGGCGGGTGCGACCGGGATTGTCAATTATGGCGTGCGTCACCGACAGCGCGCTGCCGCCATGGGCACGAAAACCCTCCGGCTGCCAGTGCGTCACTGGGTGGCGGGCAGCGGCGTGGACCTTGGGGCAAAACCAGCGCACTCCGCCGCCCGCTTGTTGGCAGCCTGGGCACAGAATTTACGCAGCTCTTCTTTTTCGGCCAGCGTCAGCACCGGCACTCCGCCCTTCGGCGTTATAGGATTTTCGGGCATCAGCACCGGCTCGTCCATTGGCGGCGGGCGCTCCTCAACCGTCTGCGCCGTTGCCACGCCCGACAGCAGCATGGCGATCAGCCCCGCAGCCGGCCAGCCCCGCCTCAACATGATGTGCGGCAGGACACTTCGATGCGGGACACCGTGACACCCGTGTAGGTGTCGACCGTCTCGTCAAAGCATTGTCCTTCTACCTGCAAGTGGCGCAACAGCATCCGCTCGTCGACGAATTTCTGGCAGATCACAAAGGCGAACTGGTCCTGGGCAAGGATCAGGTCGTCCGTCCGCTTTGGCACCGACTGCTTTGGCACCGACTGCTGTGGCACCGACTGCTGTGGCACCGTGCCGGCATAGGCCGCCAGCCCCAGCATATCCAGCGCGGCAAAACTGTCCGCCCGCTCCACGATCTTGTCGATGCTGACGAAATCCGCCCGGTCGCGGAACCGCTCGCCCCCGCCGACTTCTGCCAGTTGTGACGAATCGTCCGGCACCCGTACCCGCACGAACAGATCGCCCGACGGGCACAGGGTCGCATCGACGATCCGGTCCCCGGTGGCCACCTTGTACCAGCGGTACGGCGCGCTGATGCAATCAAAGTTGCGGGTGAACATGCGGTTACGCTCAACCAGCTCGGAGTTCTTGGCATCGGTCACGCCTTTCAGCAACGCCTGAACGCTGTCGATCCAGTCTGGCAATGCGGTGATCAGCGCCATGGCAAGCGTGGGAAACACCACGGCCCACTGCCACCAGGTACGGGGACGCAGCCGTTCTTCGGCTGCCATGATATCAGCGGGCGCAGGCCCGGAGGACTGGTCTGTCATAATCGTCACCTCAAAAATCCGTTAAAATACCTCCATATTATAGCAGATTTTATCGATTCGCGCAGGCAGGGATTCCATTCCTTCCACGCGCGCCAGGGCAAAGCCCTTTGACTCAGTCCCGCAGCAGGTCGTTGATGCTGGTCTTCGACCGCGTCTGCGCGTCAACCTTCTTTACGATCACCGCGCAATAGAGATTGATCCCGCCCTTCGACGGCATCGACCCGGCAACGACGACCGACCCTGCCGGTACCTCGCCATACATCACCGCGCCGCTGTCGCGGTCCACGATCTTGGTGGACTTCCCGATGAAGACGCCCATCCCCAGCACCGACCCCTCACGAATGATGCAACCTTCCACCACCTCGGACCGTGCGCCGATGAAGCAGTCATCCTCGATGATCGTCGGCCCCGCCTGCATCGGCTCCAGCACCCCACCGATCCCGACGCCGCCCGACAGGTGCACGTTCCGGCCGATCTGCGCGCAGGATCCGACCGTGGCCCAGCCATCGACCATCGAGCCGTCGCCGACATGGGCCCCCACGTTCACGAACGACGGCATCAGCACCACGTTGCGCCCGATGAACGCCGACCGCCGCACGATCGACCCCGGCACCGCCCGAAACCCCGCTTCACGCCACTGTTCCGCACCCCAGCCCTGCCATTTCGACGGCACCTTGTCCCACCACATCGACCCGCCATTGCCGCCCGAAATCTCGGCCATATCGCTCAGCCGGAACGACAGCAGTACCGCCTTCTTGGCCCACTGGTTCACATGCCAGTCCGCGCCCCGCTTTTCGGCAACCCGCAGCGCACCACTATCCAGCGCGGTCAGCGTCGCGTCGATCGCGTCGCGCGCCTCGCCTGTCGTGGCGGGCGATATGCCGTCGCGGCCGTCCCATGCGGTCTCAATGGCGGCTTCCAAGGCAGCGTAAGACATCGGGCACCCTTTTCGATTGGTCTTGTCCGGACCAAGCCTATAAGCCTTGCGCAAATCCCGCGCAATCCGAGTGACCGGCATGAAAGACGAACCCCGCAGCCACCCCTTTCGCGATTCCATCGAGGATATCGCCGCAACAAAGCGCATTCCCGATACGCCTCAGACCCGCGCGCCCGCCTACCGCCTTGCCTTCACCGACCGCGATTTCATGACGCGCGAGGAACTGCGCCCCGTCCGGCTGCAGCTTGAACTTTTGAAACCCGAACTGATCATGGACGAGCGCGGCATCGAATCCACCATCGTCCTGTTCGGCGGCGCGCGCATCCCCGCACCCGAAAATCGCGCCACGGCCCGCACGCCGATGCTCGCTGACCTCAGCCGCTATTATGACGAGGCGCGCCGCTTCGCCCGCCTGATGACCGAACGCAGCCTGGAATCGTATGGGTGCGAGAATGTCATCGTCACCGGCGGCGGACCGGGGGTGATGGAGGCGGGCAATCGCGGTGCCGACGATGCGGGCGGGCAAAGCATCGGCCTGAACATTGTCTTGCCGCACGAACAGGCCCCGAATGCCTATGTCACCCCCGACCTGTCGTTCAACTTCCACTACTTCGCCATCCGCAAGATGCATTTCCTGATGCGGGCAAAGGCGGTGTGCGTTTTTCCCGGTGGCTTTGGCACGCTGGACGAGATGTTCGAATCGCTGACCCTGATCCAGACCAAACGGATGAAGGCGATCCCCTTCCTGTTGTTCGGGCGGCAGTGGTGGGAAACCGTGATCAACTGGGGCCACCTCGCCGAAGCCGGCGTGATCAGCCCCGAAGACCTGAACCTGTTCGTGATGGTCGAAACGGCGGAAGAGGCGATTGCGGCGATCGACGGCTGGGCAGAGGCGGGCTGACGCAGAATGGGCAATGTCGCCCGTGTTACCGCAGGGTTTCCCGCTGCCATCCGTCCAGAAATTCCACCCGCGCACACGCCGCGAACCGCGCCAGACGGTCAAGCTCTGCCGCCAGCTTTCCATGCCGGGCGCTGGTCAGCCTGACCCCCGCCTCGGGCCAGAACGCCTTGACCCGCAACGCCCCGGCATCGCGAAAGGCCTTGGCGTCGATCCGCCCGACCAGCCGGTCGCCCTCCAGCACGGGGAACACGTAATAGCCGTAAACCCGCTGCGGCCCGGGTACGAAGACCTCGATCCGGTAGCGGAAACCAAACAGGAATTCCGTCCGATCCCGGTCGCGCAGGGCCGGATCGAACGGTGACAGGATTCTAAGCCTGGCCGTCGGCTCCGGCGGCACCTCGGCCAAGATGCCGGGCCGTGCAAACATCCGCCGCCGCTGCCCTTGTGCGCCTTCGACCTCCACTTCGATGACCGCGCTGCGGGCCAGCGCGGCGCGGGTCCAGACTTTTGCTTCGTCGGGTGATACCGCGTTCCAGTAGGCCGCAATCTCTCCGCTGGTGCCAAAGCCCAGCCGGTCCAGCGCCGACCCGCAGGCCCATTCCACCACGGCCTCGCCCGGCAACGCCACCCGGTGCGCCGCCGGGATCACCCGCTCGGTCAGGTCATAGATCTTGCGAAACCCCTCGCGCCGCGTGACGGCGATCTGCCCCGTCCGCCACAACCATTCCAGCGCGGTCTTTGACGGGTGCCAGTCCCACCAGCCGCCACGGCCCCGCACCTCGCCCGCGCCCACATCCGCCGTGCCCACCGGCCCATCCCTGGCGATCCGGTTGAGAATGCTGTCAAACTGGGCCTCGTACCCGTCGCGGAACCACTTGCGCCAGTTGCCGTGCAGCCGTTCTGCATCGCGCGCAAAACGATGCTGCCAAATGCCATGCAGCCCCACCGGCAGGATGGATGCGTCATGCGTCCAATGTTCCCACAGGCTGCGGTCCCGCTCCAACAGCCGTTTCAGCGCGTCGGGCCGATAGCTTTGCCGCCGGGCAAGCAGGATCATCTCATGCGCGCGGGCAATGGTGTTGATGCTGTCAACCTGCACAAAGCCGATCCGGTGGATCAGATCATGCAGTGCCAACCCCGAGGCCGGGCCGACAGGCGCTTCGGCCAAGGCGTGGCGGTCCAGAAAGACGCGGCGAGCGCGGCTGTTTGAAATGACGGCAACAGACATGCGAAGTCGGTGGCACAGCGCGCATTCCCGCGCAAGCCGCCTGACGGGCATCGGGCGATCCTGTCCTGCGCCGACGGTGCTGCCCGGCAAGGCGGCAAGATCAAATCCTGGCGCGGGTGCTACAGCCCCGCGTCTGCCGCCATGGCAGCCTTTGACTTTCGCCCGCGCTCTGTCGCCGATTTCAACTGCCCGCAGGCCGCCATGATATCCTCGCCGCGCGGCGTGCGGATCGGGCTGGCATAGCCCGCCTGATAGATGATGTCGGCAAAGGCATGGATCCGGTTGCCCGATGACCGCTTGTAAGGTGCCCCCGGCCATTCGTTGAACGGGATCAGGTTCACCTTGGCCGGGATGCCGCGCAACAGTTCCACCAGCCGGTATGCATCTTCCTTGGTATCGTTCACACCGTCCAGCATGACATATTCGAACGTGATCCGTTCGCTGTTGGACAGGCCCGGATAGGCTTTCAGCGCCTCCAGCAGCGTGGCGATGTTCCAGCGTTTGTTGATCGGCACCAGCTGGTCGCGCACGGCATCGGTGGTGGCATGAAACGACACGGCCAGCAGACAGCCGATCTCGGTCGCCGTCCGCGCAATTTCCGGCACCACACCGCTGGTCGAAAGGGTGATCCGGCGGCGGCCAAGGGCGATGCCCTCATTGTCCATCACCACGCGCATCGCATCGCGGACGTTGTCGAAATTGTACAATGGCTCGCCCATGCCCATCAGCACGATGTTGGAAATAAGCCGCGTCTCGACCTTCGGCGCACCCTGCACCGGCCATTCGCCAAGGTCATCCCGCGCCAGCATCACCTGACCGACGATTTCCCCCGCCGTCAGGTTGCGCACCAGTTTTTGCGTGCCGGTGTGACAGAACGAACAGGTCAGCGTGCAGCCGACCTGGCTGCTGATGCACAAGGTGCCCCGGTCGGTTTCCGGGATATAAACCACCTCCACCTCATGCCCGCCCGCGATCCGCACCAGATATTTGCGCGTGCCGTCTGCGGAAATCTGCCGGGTCACCACCTCGGGCAGCTCGATCACGAAATGATCCGCCAAGAGCGCGCGATAGTCCTTCGCAAGATTGGACATCCGGGCGAAATCGCGCACCCCCCAATGGTAAACCCACTGCCACAGCTGGCCCAGCCGCATCTTCGCCTGTTTCTCGGGCGTGCCTGCCTCGATCAGCGCCGCGCGCAAACCATCGCGTGTCAGACCGATGATGTTGACCTTCCCCGCCTCGGGCAGCTTGCGCGGCAGGGTCAGCACATCCTGGGTGATCGCGGCGGTCATTGTCAGGCCTTCGTCGGTTGCAAGCCGCCCCTATACGGCATCGCGCGCAAAAACAAAAGCGCCCGCCCCGCGCCGGGTGCCCGCGATCACGCCTGCCGGCGGCCGCTATTGGCAGCGCTTCTCGGCGTCTTCCATGGCGGCAGTGAACCCGCGCAGAGAAAAGGTGTCCGCCGTCTGCGTCCCCTTGCCCGACCGCGCCTTCATCACCGCCGAGGTGCCCTTTTTCATTGCCGCCAGCAACGCCGCATCATCCTCGGCACTGCCCGGCCAGGCCCATTCGCCATCGGTGAACAGCTGGAACGAATTGCCGTCGATCGCCACGTCAACGGTCGATCCCCCGGCAAACGGATAGCCGCCGGTAAAGGAAATCTCACCCGCCTTGCCAGGGCGGAACGTCACGAACAGCAGAATTTCGCTGCGGTTCACCGATACCGGCGCGCCCTCGCGGGTATTCACCGTTTCCTTCGGCTTCGACACCCCCCAGCATTCCTTGGGGCTTTCCTCCACAAACACGCTCCAATCCGTCATCGTATCGACGCGGTTGGTGGATTCCTGTGCGAATGCCCCGGTTGTCAGCAGACAAAACGCTGCGACCCCAAGGGTGCGACCGAAAAGGGAAGTCATGTCTGACGCAGCCTCCAAGCTGTCTTTTGCCTCTGCCCCGCAAACCTGCGGCTTGCCAGCCTTTTCCTGTGGCGCGGAGCGGTTCGGCCCGATATCCCACCCCTTAGCCAAAAATGCCAATCCGCGAAAGCCCTCTGGGCGTAAAATCGCGCAACTGTTATGGAACCAGACCATGCCGAACCCGCATCCGATGACCGAAATCTGGCGCGGGGGCGTGCTGGAAAGCCGCCATTTGGGCCATGCAGTGATCTGCGACAGCCACGGCATCGTCGACGCCTGGGGCGATCCGGCCGCGGTCATCTTTCCCCGGTCGTCGTGCAAGATGATCCAGGCGCTGCCCCTGATCGAGACCGGCGCCGCCGATGCCGCCGGGCTCAGCGACGCGCATCTGGCCTTTGCCTGTGCCAGCCATCAGGGCGAAGGCCGCCACGTCGGGCTGGCGCGGAGCTGGCTGTCCGGTCTTGGGCTCGCGGAAACCGATCTGCGCTGCGGCGCGCATGAACCCTATGACCGCACCGAACGCAACCGGCTGATCACGTCTGGCGAAACGCCCTGCCAGTTGCACAACAACTGTTCCGGCAAGCATTGCGGTTTTCTGACCGTGACCCGGCACCTGAAGGCCGGGCCGGAATATGTGGATCTTGACCACCCTCTGCAGATGGCCATCAAGACCGCGTTCGAAGAGGTGACAGACGAGGTGTCCACCGGTCACGGCATCGACGGCTGTTCCGCGCCGAATTTCACCACCTCGGTCACCGGTCTGGCCCGCGCCATGGCGAAATTCGCCAACGCCACCGGCAGCGGCGACGTGCGTGATCGTGCGATGCACCGGCTGGCCCGCGCCATGGCCGCCCACCCGGAACTGGTGGCCGGCGAAGGGCGCGCCAGCACCGAACTGATGCGCGCAATCGGCGGCAAGGTGGCGCTCAAGTCCGGGGCCGAGGCCGTTTTCGTGGCGATCCTGCCCGACCAGGGCCTTGGCATCGCGCTGAAGATCATCGATGGCGCCGGGCGCGGCGCCGAAGCGGCAATTGCGGCCCTGCTCGTCCGCGCCGGTGTCCTGCAGGCCGATCACCCTTCGGCCCGCAAGCGCCTGAACGCGGTGCAGACCAATTGGCGCGGCAAGGAAACCGGGGTGATCCACGCGGCCCCCGGCTTTCCGTAATGCTTGATCTGCGGGGCAAAGCAGGTACAGTTTACCGATGACTATCGACGCTCCGACCCCTTTCCCGGTAGGTCAGCGCATGTCGGAAGACGTGAGCTTTGATCGCAGGGAACTGGGCTTGATCCTGCGGCTTTACGGCCAGATGGTCGCCGCAGGCGAATGGCGCGACTACGGGATTTCCACCCTGCGCGATCTGGCGGTGTTCTGCGTCTTTCGCCGGACGGCGGAAAACCCGCTTTACCGTATCGAAAAGCGCCCGAAACTCCGCACCAGGCAGGGCATCTACGCCGTTGTCGGGATGGATGGCCAGATTCTGCGGCGGGGCCATGACCTCGCCGCCGTGCTGCGCGTGCTGGAGCGCAAGCTGATCCGCTCGGTCGATTAGACCCGCCTGCGCGCCGTCACCGGCCCGCCGCCCTGTGCAGCGATCCGTCCGGTTGCCGCCGCGATGCCCTCATGGACCACAGACATGGTATGGCCGTTGGCATGGATCAGCCGCTCCCCGTCCACCGCCAGCGCCACGTGGCCTTTCCAGAACAAAAGATCGCCCCGCCGCAGTGCGCCATCCTCCGGGATGGTTTGACCCAGCCCCTGCTGCATGTCGCTGTCACCGGGGCAGGCCCGCCCGGCGGCATGCAGCGCCAACTGCACAAGGCCGGAACAGTCGACACCCGCCCGGCTGTTGCCGCCCCAAATATAGGGGGTGCCGATCAGGCTTTCGGCAACGCTGACCGGGTCGGTGATCCAATCGCCGATCCGGCGCAGGTGGGCTGTTGGCATGAACCCCAGCGTGGTTTCGGCCCAGATGCCCGCCGTGCCCACCACTGCGACGCGCGCACCAAGGCTCAACGCCATGCGCTCGCGTGCCTGCACCCGCGGCTCGGGGTAGATATGCGTGGCCGGGCTGGCCACCCAATGCGTCGGTTGCGCGCCCGCGCCGACCGCCGCCTCGGCCAGCCAGCCGCAATAGCCGTCCTTTGCCGCCTGCACGAAGACGTGGCCCTGGTCGCGGTCAATCACCGTCACGGCATCGCCCAGCAACAGTTGCCGGTCGCGCGCGCCACCCGGCTGTGCCAACAGATCGGCCAGTGACACGGCGATGAATGCGGCCTCCCCCTCGGTCAGCGGCGCGTCCACCAGCCCGCGCAAGCCGACATGCGCCACCCTGCCGGAAAAAGGGGTCACCCGCCGGTCCATCAGGCCATGATCCAGTGCATTTGCCTCAAATTGTCTTTCCCTTTTGCAAATATCCCACGGGGGCTCCGGGGGTGTGAACCCCCGGTCCCGCCATCCCGCTAAAGCCCCAGCATCGCAGGCAAGGCCGCCAGTACCGCCCGCGCGCCTTGCCCCGCGCCGCCCTTGGGCCGCGCCGGTTGGTCTGTCGGGCTGTGGCCGTAGATGTCGAAATGCAGATAGCGCCCGGTGGTCACGAACCGCCGCAGGAACAGCGCCGCGGTGATCGACCCGGCAAAACCAAAGCCCGGCGCATTGTCCAGATCGGCTATCCCCGGCTCGATCGCCGTCTCATAGGCGTCATGGAACGGCAGCCGCCACACCGGATCGAACCCCGCCACCGCCCCCGCCTCCAGCGCCGCCACCATCCCGGCATCGTCGCAGTAATACGGTGCCAGATCCGGCCCGACCGCCACCCGCGCCGCCCCGGTCAGCGTTGCCATCGACACCAGCACATCCACCTCTTCCTCGCAGGCGTAAGCCAGCGCATCGGCCAGCACCAGCCGCCCTTCGGCATCGGTATTATCGATCTCGACGGTAATTCCTTTGCGGCTCTTCAGAATATCGCCGGGTCGGAATGCGTTACCGGCAATCGAGTTCTCCGCCGCCGCGACCACCATGTGCAGCCTCACCGGCAGATGCGCCGCCATGATAAGCTCGGCCAGCGCCAGCGCATGTGCAGCGCCGCCCATGTCCTTCTTCATGATCCGCATGCCGCTCGCAGGTTTGATATCAAGCCCGCCGCTGTC
>JAYSYZ010000081.1:0-1909 GCA_043727195.1 Paracoccaceae bacterium | reverse complement strand
TGCGCCTTTCCTTCGTCGTCATGGCCTACAACCAGGAAACCATGGTGCGCGATGCCGTTGCCGCCGCCTTCGCGCAGGATCACAACGATCTGGAGTTCGTGCTGACCGACGATTGTTCCACTGACGGGACATTTGCGGTGATGCAGCAGATGGCCGCCGCCTATACCGGGCCGCACCGGATTGTGCTGAACCGGAACGAGCCGAACCTTGGCCTCATCGGGCATGTGAACCGGCTGTTCAGCCTCGCCACCTCCGACTACATCATTTACAGCGCCGGTGACGACATGTCGGAACCGCACCGCGCCCGCGCCATCGCCGAGGTGATCGCCCGCGAGCAACCCTATCTCATCCATTCGAATGTGACTGATCTCGACGGCTTCGGCGTGCCCCTGGACAAGCAACGCGAGCGTACCCGCCATGACGTGCTCGAGGCGAAGTCGCTGCCGGAACTAGCCCGCGCGGTGTCGCATGCGCTGGGTGCGACCTGTGCCTGGCACCGCGACATCTTTGACAGGTTCGGGCCGATCAGCGAAGCCGGGTTATACGAAGATCAGGTCTTTCTGTTCCGCGCCCGGCTGCTGGGAAAGGTGTCCTACATCGACGAAAGGCTGGTCCGCTATCGCCGGGGCATCGGTGTGTCGTTCGGGTCGAAGAAAGACGCGCTGAAAAAGCTGAACATCGATATTGCCGTGCTGCGCCAGCGCACCCTCGATTGCAAGAAGGTGGCACCTGATCGCGCCGATATCCTGAAATCGCTGCGCAAGAAACTGGACAAGCGGCTGGCCGAACGCGACGCGATGCTTGCAGGCAATGACAACGCGGCCTGAGCGTCAGGCGCGCATCCGCCAGCCCTAGCCCAGCATCCCCAGCACGACAGGCTCCACCTCGTGCCACCCCTCCCACATCATCTTCAGCGCGACATAGAGGATGATCGCCAGACCGACATAGGCAATCCAGCGGTGCTTGTTCAACAGCCGGGCAATGAACGTGGCCGCCAGACCCATCAGCGCAATCGACAGCACAAGGCCGATGATCAGCACCGTCGGATGATCCTTGGCTGCACCGGCCACGGCCAGCACGTTGTCAAGGCTCATCGACACATCGGCCACCACGATCTGTGTTGCCGCCTGTCGGAAGGTCTTGACCGGCGCGCCGCCCGCGACGGTGCCGTCGGCGTTCAGGTCACGGCCGGTCAGCGCCTCTTCTGCATCCGCCTCGACGCCATGACCGTTGCGCAGTTCGCGCCACATCTTCCAGCAGACCCAAAGCAACAGGATGCCGCCGGCCAGCAGCAGGCCGGCGATCGCCAGCAGTTGCGTGGTGATCAGCGCAAAGCCGATCCGCATCAGCGTCGCCGCGATGATGCCGACGAGGATCGCCTTGGACCGCTGTTCCTTCGGCAGCCCAGCCGCCGCAAGGCCGATGACGATGGCATTGTCGCCCGCCAGCACAAGGTCGATGCCGATGACCTGCAAAAGGGCATAGAACCCGTCAATGGTAAAGATTTCCATGCCACCCCCGTTACCGCGTTTCCGCCGGTCCTACGCTGGCAACGGCTGACGTTCAACCCGGTTCCGATCTTTCCAGCCGCACCGATCCCGGTTACGCAGGCGGTATGCTGTCGTATCAACACCACTATCATGCGGGAAATCTGGCCGACGTGCACAAGCATGCGCTGCTGGCCTGGGTGCTGGATTATCTGACGCAGAAGGAAAAGCCGCTCAGCTATATCGAAACCCACGCCGGGCGCGGCCTGTATGACCTTGGCGCAGACGAGGCGCGCAAGACTGGCGAGGCGGCGCAGGGCATCGCCCATGCCGAAAACTGGTTTGCGCCGGATCATCCCTACCGCCAGCGCCTGCACGAGACCCGCGCGGCGCACGGCATCGCAGCCTACCCCGGTTCGCCG
>JAYSYZ010000080.1:0-12736 GCA_043727195.1 Paracoccaceae bacterium | reverse complement strand
CCTGATCGAGGCCCCCCAGATATGCGCCCTCATGCTCATAGGTCAGGTTGCCCCGCTCATCCGCCGTCGTCGCCCGCAGGATACAGACATCCGGCACGATGTTGGGGAAATGCAGCCAGGTCTCGCCGCCAAACTCCTGCCGCGACACAATGGGCGCAGCGGCGGCCCGGGCGTTCATCGCGCAGCCCTCGCGCACGGGGTCCACGAACGTCTCCAACCCCACCTTGGTCAGCACGCCGGGCCGCCGCGCCGCCACATCGCGGTGCATGTCGAACAGAATTCCGGACGGCACGTTATACGCCGCCACCCGCTCCTCGACGATCATCTTCCAGATGTCCGGCATCGGCAGGTTCGACGACCCCGACGGATACGACCCCGCAATGATCCGCGCCAGCAGCCCCTCTCTGGCGATATGGTCGATCCCCTTGACCCCGTACATATCACCCGCCGCAATCGGGCTAAGGATGGACAATCCGCGCGGATGCCCCTCGGCCTCGAACCGTGCGCCGATGGCTGCCAGCACCTTGTCCGGACACCCAAGCGCCGAGGATGACGATACCGTCACCACCGCGCCGTCCCTGATGCGCGCTGCGGCATCAGCCGCTGAGGCGAGCTTGCTCATTTCCGTTGCCACCGCTTCCGGCCCGACCGGATCGCCGGGCATTTTGGAACATTCCATATTTTGTTAGTGGAACGATCCAATTACGTCAACTCAAATGCGCCGCCCCACTGCCTCGCATCACCGATTCGGGCCGCGTGGATTGCGACTCACTCTGTGGTTGCACCGGGCCGGCACAGGTTGGCACCCACGACTCGGCAGAAACAGATCAAATTCTGTGCAGAATTCGAAACAAAACATCCTCGGTGCAGAGAATTCTGCGGCAATTTAGTTTTTCTCCAAAGTGCCAAAAAACAGCCTGAACCAACCTTATTAACGCTCGTTCACCTGACAGTTTTGCAAAACTGCAGCCATTGTGACTCTCTCCATGGCCAACAGGCTCGCTTTTCGTCCGCTCCCTGCCCCACTCGCCGCAAGATTGACCCAATTCGGGCCAACTGCAGCCTCGATTGGACCCGACCACCTGCAAGACGTGGAGATTTCGTTAATACTCCTCCGGACGTTGCACACTGCAAACAAATTCGCGCAGACCAGATCGGTGAACTCGAATGGCAATACCGAACAGAGCAGCAAAGGCCACCACCAATTGGCCTGACGACCGCGCGGCGCAGGAAGCGAAAACAATGCAAAGCAACGAGACGGCAGCCCATCGCATCTCCGACCTTCCCGCCGAGGCAGAACCCGACGCCTTCGTCGACGAATTGACACCCGGCACGGTCTTGCTGAACGGCCAATACACGATCATCAGCTTTCTCAACAGCGGCGGCTTCGGCATCACCTATCTTGCCAAGGATTCGCTCGACCGCACGGTCGTCATCAAGGAATGCTTTCCGAACTCGCTCTGCCGGCGCAGCGACACCATCGTCCGCGCCCGCTCCCGCGCCCATCAGGGCGAATTGCGCTCCATCGTCCGGCTGTTCGTCCAAGAAGCGCGCAGCCTCGCCAAACTGGTCCATCCAAACATCGTCGGCGTCCATCAGGTCTTCGAAGACAACGACACCGCTTACATGGCAATCGACTATGTCAACGGCAAGGATCTGCTGGAAATCCTCGAGTCGTCGGATCAGTCCTTCACGCAGACCGAAATTGTCGGAATGCTGAAGAAAACCCTCTGCGCCGTGGAATTCATCCATCAGGCCGGAATACTGCACCGCGACATTTCTCCCGACAACATCCTGATCGACGCCCACAAGAACCCGATCCTGATCGACTTCGGTGCCGCCCGCGAACAGGCATCCAAGGCCAGCCGCGTGGTCACCGCCCGCCGGGTGGTGAAAGACGGCTATTCGCCACAGGAATTTTATCTGACCGGTGCGGCGCAGGGGCCTTATTCCGATGTCTATGCCCTCGGCGCGACCTTCTACCATGTCATCGCCGGTCAGGCACCGCCCGAAAGCCAACGCCGCCTCGCCGCCATCGCCGAAGGCACGCCTGACCCGTACCGCAACCTTGCCGGTCGGTTTGCAGGCTATCCGCCTGGTTTTCTGGAATCCATCGACAAGGCCAACCGGGTTTTGCCGAAAGACCGGGTCCAGACCGCAGCACTTTGGCTGGAACTGATCGAGGAAAGCCTGGCCGGTGCCAGTCGCAAGGTTGGGCCGCAATCGCGCGCAGTGTCGTCTCTGCGCGCCCGGTCGCGGATCGTGACAAACATGATCTCGCCGGTGGCTGCGGCTGAAACGGCCCCCACCTCCTGGCTGCCGGTCCTGTTCGGCACCACGGTCGTCGCGGCGCTGGCGCTGGGCCTCGGATTATGGCTGATGGCGGGCGGCATCGAGACTGCGGCAACAGCCATTTTGACAGTTGCCCCAGCGACCGACGCAATTCCTGCCGAGGATGCAAAGGCCGCCGACACCGGCCGTCTCGCCGCCGAAGCGCAAGCCAAAGCCCGCCTGGCCGCCGAAGCCGAGGCCGCAGCGAAAGCCGAACAAGACGCCCGCCTCGCCGCCGAATCCGCAGCGAAAGCTGAACAAGACGCTCGCCTCGCCGCCGAAGTCGCAGCCGCAGCGAAAGCCGAAGACGACGCGCGCCTCGCAGCAGAAGCCGCAGCGAAAGCCGAAGAAGACGCCCGCCTCGCCGCCGAAGCCGAAGCGGCAGCCAAGGCCGAAGAAGACGCGCGCATCGCAGCAGAAGTCGCAGCCGCAGCGAAAGCTGAAGAAGACGCCCGCCTCGCAGCCGAAGCTGAAGCGGCAGCCAAGGCCGAAGAAGACGCGCGCATTGCCGCCGAAGCCGAAGCCGAAGCCGCAGCGAAAGCAGAAGAAGACGCCCGCCTCACAGCCGAAGTGGCAGCCAAGGCCGAAGAAGACGCGCGCATCGCAGCAGAGGCCGAAGCCGCCGCCGCCGCTGAAGCGGCTTCTGCGGCGCGTGCCGCCGCACTGGCCGCCGTCACGCCGCGCCCCGCACTGGCCGATGCCCCGGTTCTCGACGATCAGTTCGCCGAAGTCCGCTGGGACTACGCCCTGCCCTTCACCACCGAAGCGCGGAACGTCGACGGCGATACTTTTCCCGTTGTGACCGAAGTCAACCCCAAGGCCCTGACCGGATCGAACGATGACGCCTGGATCGTCCCCGGCGTCACCATTTATGCCATCAACGGTGAATGGGTGGCCGATGGTGCGGCCATCCAGGATCTGATGCGCGTCTCAACCACACCCGACGAATACGGTCTGATCGCGGCTTCCGTCCGCATCCGCGGCCAAGAAGAGGGCCTCTTTGAACAGGTCACCCTCGTGGTACCGACGACGCGTTCGGTGACACTGAAGAATGGCACCACGGTCCGGACGGAATCGGTCAACGGCGAATGGCGCAGCACCGTCGACACGATCACCTATTCCGATCCGGACGGCATCCTGCCCGATGACATCATCCTGGGCGAAACCACCCTCGGCCAGCGCGTCGACAGCGCCGAAAGCTTTGAGGTCATCATCGACCTTCTCGCTTTCAGATCCGCTCCCGAAGCGAATTTCGAGGTGCTGCGCAAAGGTAAGGTGATCGCCGTCCGGATGCCGCTTGCCCGACAATGACGCCCATACCGAACCGCTTGTTGCACGATGCGCAGCGCGCTGATGCCGGGCGAAACAGACCCCAGACTGGAAAACACGCATGTCCCACCCTTTGCTGGCAATAACGGTCGCCGGTTGTCTCAGCCTTGCCGTCGCAAGCGCCCCCGCGCAGGCCGAAAAGGTGACCCTGACCACCAATGACGGAACCTATTCCGTCATTGGCGAACTGACCGAAATCACCGACAACGCCTTTACGATCACATCCGCCCTTGGCCCGGTGACCATCCGGCGCGACACCGTGTCTTGCGCGGGCACCGGCTGCCCCGACGGGTCCGGGGCAACCACGAAAGAGGTCAGGATTGTCGGTGACCGCGCCCTTGGCATCGGCCTCCTGCCGATCCTGCTCGGCCAATACGCCGGCCAGAAGGGTGGCAAGACCACCATGCTCGAAACCCTCGACGGTGCCTTCCTAGTCGAACTCTCGGGCGGTGAATTCGCCGACAGATCTGCAATCAAGATCGTGCCCGGCGTCTCGACAGATGGCATCAGCGCGCTTCTGGATGGCAGCGCCGAAATGGCGCTGTCCGACCGCCGCGCCCTGACACGCGAAGTGCGCGCCGCCAGAAACCTCGATCTCGGCGATCTGCATTCCAAAGCGCTGGAGCAGATCATCGCCCTCGACGGGCTGGTGTTTCTGACCCACCCATCCAATTCCGTGCGCTCGATCACCCTTGCCGACGCGGTGCTGATCTTCTCCGGTCTGATCACCAACTGGTCAGACATCGGCGGGCCTGACAAACCGATCACCGTATATACCAGCACCCCCGATCTGGGCTCGGCCGACGTGCTGGATACCCTGGTCATGCGGCCGAAAAACCTCAAGGTCACCCCCGGCGCCGTTCTTCTGGGGTCCGACCGGGTGGTCGCTGATGCCGTGGCCAAGGATCCGACAGCCTTTGGTTATGCCCGCATCGGCAACGAGGCCCCTGCACGCGCCATGTCGATCCGCGGCACCTGCGGCATCCAGACCGTACCCACCGCCTTCACCGTCAAGACCGAAGAATACCCGCTGACCCGCAAACTCTACCTCTACCGCACCCAAAAACCGCTGTCCGACATTGGTCAGGGCTTTTCGGATTTCCTTCTGTCTGAGCAGGCGCAGGTTGATGTTGCCGAGGCGGGGTTCATTGATCAGGCGATCATCACCGCATCGCCAGACCAGCAAACCCTGCGCCTCGCGTCCGCGATGCTGATCGGCACCGATGCTGCCCTGCAGGCAGAGCTGCGCAAGATGGTGGATGCTCTTGCCAACGCCCAGCAGCTTTCCGCAACCTTCCGCTATGAGACCGGCACCGACAGCCTGAATGCCCGTGCCCTGATCGACCTCGACCGGTTGGGGGCACTGTTGTCCAGCCCAGCCTATGCCGGCAAAGAGGCGCTTTTTCTTGGTTTCACCGATACGGTGGGCGATGACGACCTGAACCGCGAATTGTCGCAAGAGCGCGCCGAGCAGGTGATATCGGCCCTGCTGCAGATCTATCCAAAGCTGATCGACAATGTCCGCCTGACCGCCGTTGGCCACGGCGAGGTCATGTCGCTGGCCTGTAATGACACCGATGCCGGGCGCGCGATAAACCGTCGCGTCGAAGTCTGGGTGCGGGACGATCCGCAGTGACCCGATCCCTTGGCACGCCCGCGCTCCGCCTTGTATCCGCCTGCCTCTTCATCGCCGCCACAGCCCCTGCCACCGCCGAACCCGCCTGCGACGCGGCAGAGGCCGACCTCCGCTTCAACCTCGCCGTTTCCCTCGACGACACGGCCGAGGGTGCCGTGGCACAGGGATTTGCGCAGGCCGCAGACACCGCCCTGCAGGGTCGCTACTGCATCACCCTGCACCCCGACGCCGCTCTCTTTGGCAATGATGCCGCGCTCTTTGCCGCGCTGAAATCCGGCGAGGTCGCCTTTGCCGTGCTGCCGACCGACGCGCTTCTCCCCCTCGCGCCGACCCTTGCCCTGATCGACCTGCCCTTTCTCTTTGACTCCCCGCAGCACGTGATCTCCTACCTGCAGTCCGACGCGGCCGCCCCCCTGCTTGCCGATGTCGCCGACGATGGCATGGCGGCGTTCGGCATCCTTGCCACCGGCACACGACAGCTTGTCGGGCCAACCGCCATTCTCGCGCCAGAAGATGCCGCAGGCCTTGCGTTCGCGCTTGCCGATCCCGGGCCACAAGCTGCGGCGCTGATCTCCGCGCTAGGTGGCGGGGCGGCAGACGTCCCCGCCGATCAGCTGTCAGCCGCGCTGCAATCCGGCGCGGTGCAGGGGGTGGCGGCCACCTGGCACACCATCGACTTCGATTATCTCTACGCCCCGCCCGCCATTGTCACCGAAACCAACCATGGCGTTACCGCCCTCATCCTCGTCGGCTCCTCGACGGTGATCGCAGCGCTGTCAGCGCAAGACCGCAAGGTCCTCGACGACGTGATGCAAAATACGCTGCACCGGCAATCCGTCCTCGCTTTTGAACGGGCGCAAATCAGCCGTCAGGTCGTCGTCGACGACGGCGGCAGGATCGTCCCCCTCAGTGCCGACGAACGCGCAGCCTTCCGCACCCATCTCGCCCCGCTGCTTGACGCGGCGCGTGCCTCGATCGGTGCTGACCTGATCGACGCCGCAATTGCGGCAAACGCCGCGATGACGGCCCAGCAATAACAACGCGGGGCTGTCTCCCCCTACAACCTTTCCGTGTGACACAGATGCCCGGGCGATAGTGTTGTGAAACTCGAAAACCTCCCCCATTATGCCGGATATATCATTATTTTCAATCGTTACGCCATGGAGTGACCATAATTTCAGGTCATTCAGATTTCTATCCTAACGCGAATCAGACATCCCAATTACCATCTCAAAGGATATCCGGAATGGGTCAACATCACCGTCCTGCCAAAACTGCCTTCGGGCATACCGCGCTCGCCATAGCCTTGATGACGACAGCCGCCAGCGCGCAAGACCTTTGTTCGGTCTACACGGTCGAACCGGGCGACACTCTCAGCCAGATCGCCAAGGTCGCCGGCGTCTCGTCCGGCTATCAGGGCGTCTATGCTGCCAACCGCGATATGCTGTCCAACCCCAACATCATCGAAGTCGGCATGAAACTGACGATCCCTTGCGCCGATGGCTCCGATCCGACTGTGGAGGCTGCGGCTGCGCCGGAACCTGCACCCGAAGCGGTTGTCGAAACGGTGGCCGAACCGGTCGTCACCGCAACCGCAGAACCCGTGGTGGAACCTGCCATCGACCCCCCGGCCACGCCGGTTGACCTTCCCATGCTCAAATTCCTGACCGGCGGCAACTACGCGCCTTTCGTTGACGAAAAACTGCCCGAGGGCGGCATGATGGTCGAAATCATCAAGGCTGCAATGGCGCGCGGCGACGCCGGTCAGGACATCAAGTTCACCGTCATCAATGACTGGGGCGCACACCTGACCGAATTGCTGCCCTCGGGTGCCTATGATGCGGGCTTCCCCTGGTTTCTGCCGGATTGCACCAAGCTGGACCTGTTCAGCGACGCCACCAAGGCGCGCTGCACCGAATTTGACGCCTCTGAACCGCTGTTCGAAATCGCGGTCGGCTTTTACGCCAAGCCCGGCAACCCGGCCAGCAGCGCCACCACCTACGATGATCTCAAAGGCAAACGCCTCTGCCGTCCCGATGGCTGGTTCACCTTCGATCTGGAGGCGCAGGGCCTCGTCGAACCGGCGGTGACGATGCTGGTCGCACCGACGCAAGTCGAATGCTGGCGCGCCCTCGAAGCCGATCAGGTCGATGTCGTCACGTTTGACGCGCTGCCCGCCGAAGCCGATATCGCCACCCTCAAGATCAGCGATAACGTCAAGGAAATCATGCCTTTGGCGGGTGTTGTTTCAAGCCATGTCTTCATCCCGAAGACCAATCCGAACGGCAAGGCCTACCTCGCCATGCTGAACAAGGGCTTGACCGACATGCGGGCCGACGGCACCTGGTTCAGCATCGTGTCGACCCGGATGCGCGAACATGAAGAAATGAACGCGTCCGACAACTGAACAGGGCAGGCCCACCCCGGTGCAGTCCCTGCAAAAGGCGGCCTCCGGCCGCCTTTTGATTGAACCGCCCCCGTCAACCGAATTGTGGCAAGGTCAGCCGCAACGCACGCCGTTTTGGTGCTTTCGCGCCATTTAGTAACCACGATCCTGCATCAGGTGTTGGCATCATCGCCGCTGCGCGCAATGCCAAAAGGAAACCCGGAATGCTCTTCGCCCCACAGCCCGCACGGATCGCTCTCGGCCCTGCGGTGCTTGCCCTCATGCTGATGACGACCACGGCCAGTGCCCAGGATCTCTGCTCTGACTACACCGTCAAGCGGGGCGACTCCCTTACCGCAATCGCCAAGCGCGCCGGCATTTCAAACGGCTACAAGGGGATCTTCGCCGCCAACCGCAGCACCCTGTCCGATCCCAACATGATCGAGGTCGGCATGACACTGAAGATCCCTTGCGCCGACGGCACCATCGCCGGCGCCACGGCACCCGCCCCCGAACCCGCAGCCGTGGCTTCCGCCGACGCTGTCGCCGCACCGGTGGCCGAACCTGCCGCAACATCCGCAACCGCAGCCGATCCTGTCGCAGACCCCGCGGCCGCACCCATAGCCGAACCGGCCCCCCTGCCCCCCCTCCGGTTCCTGACCTCCGGCGACTACGCGCCGTTTGCCGATCAAAGCCTGCCCGGCGGCGGCCTGCATGTCGAAATCGTCAAGGCCGCGATGGCACGCGGCAACCCGGATCAGGACTACACGCTGACCTGGATCGACGACTTCGAAGTCCACCTTTCCGAACTGCTGCCCAGCGGCGCTTACGACGCCGGGTACATGTGGTTCATGCCAGACTGCTCCAAGGTCGATCTCTTCGGGCCCGAGGCAAAGATGCGCTGCGGCACCTATCTTGCCACCGAGCCGTTCTTCGAAGATGCCGTCGGCTTTTACACCAAGGCAGGCAATCCGCTGGTCAACGCCGCCAGCTACGACGACCTCAAGGGCAAGCGTCTGTGCCGCCCCGAAGGATGGTTCATGTGGGATCTGGAGGCCGAGGGCCTGATCGAACCCGCCGTCACCATGGTCAAACCGGCAACCCAGATTGATTGCTGGAAAGCGCTCGAGGCGGATCAGGTCGATGTGGTGACCTTTGACGCGGCCCCCGCCGAAGACGATCTGGTAACCCTAAAAATCAGTGACAATGTTCAGGAAATCACCTCTCTGGCCTCGATCCAGACCAGCCACATCCTGATCCCGAAAGACAACCCGAACGGCCCGGCCTACATCGCCATCCTGAACAAGGGTCTCGCCGAAATCCGCGCCGATGGCACCTGGTTCAACATCCTGACCACCCGGATGCGCGAACATGAGGAACGCAACGCCTCTGACAACTGAACCCGCAATCTTCTCGGAACGGCAATCGCAGCACTGCCGTTCAGGTCCCCGCAGGCTTGACAGGGCCCAGCCGGAGTGATCCGTCAACCGGGTGTCGGGGGGGAATGCGTGTTCGATCTGGTGATCTTCGATTGTGACGGCGTGCTGATCGACAGCGAGATCATCAGCGCCCGCATGCTGATCGAAGAGCTTGGCCGCCTGAACGTGCTGATCGACCTTGATTATGTCGCACGCCATTTCCTTGGCCGCAGCTACCCCACCGTGATGGCCCAGATCCGGCGCGAGTTCGGCCTCGACCTGCCCCCCGGTTTCGAAGACCAGTATCGCGACCGGTTGCTCGATGCCTTCCGTCGCGATCTGCGCGTGATGCCCGGCGTTGCCGAAACCCTGCGCGACCTCGGCATTCCGTTCTGCGTCGCCACCTCCTCCTCGCCGCGCCGGGCCGAGATATCGCTCGCCCTCGCCGGTCTCAGCGCCGCTGTCGGGCCCCGCCTCTTCACCGCCTCGCAAGTGGCGCGCGGCAAGCCTGCGCCCGACCTGTTCCTGCTTGCCGCCGCCACCATGCGCGCCGCTCCCGCCCGCACCCTGGTGATCGAAGACAGCCTCACCGGCATCCGCGCCGCCCACGCCGCCGGCATGCAGGTCTGGCGTTTTACCGGTGGCAGCCATTTCGTCGGCCCCGTCGAACCCGAACCCGAAGATGCCCGCCCGCACGCACGGTTTGACGCCTTCGCCGGTTTCTTCCACATTGCGCCCCACCTGAAGAGGCCGTCATGACCCGGCAAGACCCCGAACCTACCCTGCATGACGATGCCGCCCGGGCAGGCTGGCTGTACTATATCGGCGGGCTGACCCAGGATCAGATCGCCGCCGAGCTTGGCGTCAGCCGCCAGCGCGCCCAGCGCCTGGTGTCCCGCGCGATGACCGAGGGGCTGATCCATGTCCGCCTCAACCACCGCATCGGCGCCTGTCTGGATCTGGAAACCGGCCTCACCGACCGGTTCGGGCTGACCCGCGTCCGCGTGTCGCCCGGCCTTGGTCCGGTTGCCGACGGGGTGCGCGCCATCGCCCCTGCCGCCGCCGCCGAACTGGAACGGTTTCTGCGCAGGCCCGACCCTCTGGTCATAGCGCTTGGCACCGGGCGGGCGATGCGCGGCATGGTCGACGCCATGGTCGAGGTGGAGGCCGAGCATCACCGCCTCGTCTCGCTGATCGGCAACATCGCGCCCGACGGCTCGGCCAGCTTTTTCGACGTGGTGATGCGCATCGCCGACAAGGTCCGCGCGCCGCATTACCCGATGCCCGTCCCGGTGATCTCCACCACGCCCGAAGAAAACGCCGCCTTCCACGCCCTCGCCCCGGTCCGCCGCGTGGTGGAACTGGCCAAGGCTGCCGATGTGATTTTCGTCGGTATCGGCCAGATGTCGAACGACGCGCCGCTCTTGGCAGACGGCTTTGTCAGCCGCGCCGAACTCGACGAAATGCAGGCCGCCGGCGCTGTGGGCGAAGTCGCGGGCTGGGTGTTCGATTCGGAGGGGCTCTACCTCGACCTAGGCACCAACACCCGCACCGGCGGGGTGCGCGTCGCCCCCGGCCTGGATCGCCCGGCCATCGGTCTGGCCGCCGGGGCCTCCAAGGTTCCGGCCATCGCGGCAGCGTTGAAATCCCGCATTCTCAACGGCTTGATCACGGATGAGCCGACCGCCCGCGCCCTGCTTTCGCCGCAGATGCAACGCCGCTAAGCAGCACGATCCCCCGACTTTTCGGCGAAGAAACTGCTTGACGACTCCTGCATGGGTATGAGCATTTACCCGATAGGCGATGATTTGCTCATACGCTCATCCAGGGAGGATTACATGACAATGACGCTACGCGCGCTTTTCGGCGCGACGGCCCTCGTTGCCTTCGCGGGCACCGCCATGGCCGAAACCACCATCACCGTCGCCACCGTCAACAACGGCGACATGATCCGCATGCAAGGGTTGATGGATGATTTTTACGCCAAGCACCCCGACATCAAGGTCGAATGGGTCACCTTGGAAGAAAACGTCCTGCGCCAGAACGTAACAAACGACATCGCCACCGGTGGCGGCCAGTATGACGTGGTGACGATCGGCACTCTCGAAGTTCCGATCTGGGGCAAACAGGGCTGGCTGGTGTCGCTTAATGACCTGCCCGCCGACTTTGACGTGGACGATCTGCTGCCCCCGATCCGCGCGGGCCTTACCGTTGATGGAAACCTGCTGGCCTCGCCCTTCTACGGCGAATCCTCGTTCCTGAACTATCGTACCGACCTTGCCGAAAAGGCAGGAATCACCATTCCGGACGCACCAACCTGGGACGATATCAAGGCAGCCGCTAAGGCCATGCATGATCCGGACAACGGCGTTTTCGGCATCTGCTTGCGCGGCAAGGCCGGTTGGGGCGAAAACACGGCATTCCTGACCACGATGGCCAATTCCTACGGCGGGCGCTGGTTTGACGAGAACTGGAAACCGCAGTTTGACAGCCCGGAATGGAAGGCTGTGATGACCGACTATGTGGACCTTCTGACGAACTACGGTCCTCCCGGTGCCAGCGGCAACGGCTACAACGAAAACTTGACGCTGTCGCTTCAGGGCAAATGCGCCATGAGGATGGACGCAACGGTTTCAGCGTCAGCGTTGGTTGACCCGAAACAGTCAGAGTTCGCGGACAAGGTCGGTTTTGCTCTGGCGCCCGACGCTGGCAAAGGCAAGCGCGCCAACTGGCTCTGGGCATGGGCCCTGGCTATTCCGTCATCGTCGGACGCGCCAGATGCGGCAAAGACCTTCGTCAACTGGGCGACCAACAAGGATTACCTTGCCCTTGTTGCCAGCAAAGAGGGCTGGGCAAACGTGCCTCCGGGAACGCGCACTTCGCTCTATGCGAACCCGGAATATGCAGCACTGCCATTTGCAAAGCTGACGATTGACTCGATAAATGCTGCCGATCCGACGAATCCGTCGGTCCAGCCGGTGCCTTATGTCGGTGTGCAGTTCGTGGCCATTCCGGAATTCGCGGGTATCGGCACCAGCGTGGGCGAGATCTTCTCGGCCGCACTCGCCGGGCAGAAAACCGTGGATGAGGCGCTGGCAGAGGCTCAGGCGTTCGTGACCGACGAAATGACCTCGGCCGGCTACATCAAGTGATCGGCCTCGCGGCCTGACGTTGCGGAGATCGGCCTTGCAAAGGGCCGGTCTCCACCCTTCGGCCATGCCCCGGTCCGGCGTGCCGCCCCGTTCTACCCGTTCGCTGTCGGTTGGCCTGCCCGTTCAAGCCGTTCCAGAAAGAGCGCCCCCATGTCTACCACAAGCACCCGCGCCGCTGCCCGCCTGATGGTGGCACCCTCGGTCATCCTGCTGTTCATCTGGATGATCGTGCCGCTGGCGATGACGATCTGGTTCTCGTTCCGCCTGTACCGCCTGCTGTCGCCCGACCGCACCGGCTGGGTCGGGGTCAATAACTATGCCTGGTTCCTGAATTCGCCCGATTTCTGGACCGCCATCGTCAACACGTTGCTGCTGGTCGGCGGCGTTCTCATCATCACCGTGGTGCTGGGCATCCTGATCGCCCTCTTGATCGACCAGCCGATCTGGGGCCAGGGCCCGCTGCGCATTCTGGTGATCTCGCCGT
>JAYSYZ010000079.1:0-12752 GCA_043727195.1 Paracoccaceae bacterium | reverse complement strand
GTTGGGAAGATCAAAACCGGGATAAGAAACATTAATTCCGGTGCGGGAAGTGTAAATACTAATAACATCAGCGTCGTCGCTGCCGTAAAGTACGAGCTTTCCGTCCATGACCGACTGAATTGTGCCCTCGTCGTAAAGTTCCTGGATTACACCGCCCATAGCCTGAGATATCGAAAGCGGACTCAGGACCGTAGAAAAGCTGTCGGCCCGTGCGACGTTGAAGCTAAAGTCAGCTTGCGTGTAGGTGTATGGAGTAGCGGCGACTAAATCGAGCAGCACCGTCTGGCCGATACCACTGGGCCACCTCGGTTGTTTCAGGCGCAAGCGGCAGTCGCGTGCAGTCCTTTTCTGCCCAGGCAGCCGTTGCGACAATTGAGAATGCAATGGAAAGACAGAATCTCACTGAACACCTGTGCCGTTGAAAAGGCCGCAGTGCGAAAGAAGCGCAATCGGAAGGTTTATGGCAAGTTCGCCAAACCCCTTCCGATGGAAACCCTCCGCCGCCCACCCCACCCCCACCCGGCTTGAGTTTACCTACCGACCCTCCTACACCTTGGGGACGGAAAAAAGGGACCAAGCGATGCGCATTCACTCTGATCTGGCTGACACCATCGGCAACACGCCGCTCTTGCATCTGAAGCGGGCGTCCGAGGCGACGGGATGCACGATCCTGGGGAAATGCGAGTTCATGAACCCCGGCCAGTCGGTTAAGGACCGGGCGGCGCTGTATATCATCAAGGATGCCATCGCGAAGGGGCAGCTTCGCCCCGGTGGCACGATTGTTGAAGGCACGGCGGGCAACACCGGGATCGGGCTGGCGCTGGTCGGCGCAAGCATGGGGTTTCGCACGGTGATCGTGATCCCGGAAACGCAAAGCCAGGAAAAGAAGGACATGATCCGGCTGGCGGGGGCCGAACTGGTGCAGGTGCCGGCGGCGCCGTACCGCAACCCGAACAACTATGTGCGCTATTCGGGGCGGCTGGCGGAGGCTTTGGCCAAGACCGAACCGAACGGCGCGATCTGGGCGAACCAGTTCGACAACGTGGCGAACCGGCTGGCGCATGTCGAAACCACGGGGCCGGAAATCTGGGATCAGACGGGGGGCCGGGTTGACGGCTTTATCTGCGCGGTGGGGTCGGGGGGCACCTTGGCGGGCGTCGGCGCGGCGTTGCAGCCCAAGGGCGTGAAGGTGGCGCTGGCGGATCCCGAGGGCGCGGCGCTGCATGCGTTCTACACGACGGGCAAGCTGGACGCCCCCGGCAATTCGATTACCGAAGGTATCGGGCAGGGGCGGATCACCGCGAACCTTGAAGGCTTCACCCCGGATTTCAGCTGGCGCATCCCGGATGCCGAGGCGCTGCCGATCATCTTTGATCTGTTGACCGACGAGGGGCTGTGCATGGGCGGATCGACCGGCATCAACATTGCAGGTGCCGTGCGGATGGCGCGCGAGATGGGGCCGGGCAAAACCATCGTCACCATCCTGTGCGACTACGGCAGCCGGTATCAGAGCAAGGTCTACAACCCGACGTTCCTGCGCGAAAAGGGGTTGCCGGTGCCGGATTGGCTGGACCGGCCGGGGCGCGCGATCCCGGCGGTGTTCGAGGACGCATGAAGCGGTTTGCCCGATGGGTGGCGCTGGTTGCCCTCATGGCGGGGCCGCTGGCGGCACAGGATGGCGCACCGCTGACCCCGTTGCCGGGCGCGCCGCAGGTCACCACCGGTGCGCCTGCGGATGACGGCGCTGCGCTGAACTACACCGACTGGGAGCAGATGGCCGGCCGCGCCGAGGCCGAAATTGCCGACCGGAACGCCACGGCAGAGCGGCTGGAAGAAATCCGCCGCCAGTTGGCGAAGTGGCGGGCTGCGCTTCTGGAGGCGCAAAGCGCCAATTCGGCGCGGATCGGCACCTTGCGCCAGCAGCTGGAGGCGCTGGGCGCGGCCCCGGCAGAGGGCGGGAGCGAGGGCGAGGAAATCTCGAAACGCCGGGCGGAACTGGCGGATCAACTGGTGCGGCTGCAATCGCCGGGCATCGCGGCGGAAGAGGCGTACCGGCGGGCGAACGGGTTGATCAGCGAGATCGACCGGACGCTCAGGGAACGGCAGGCGGACCAGTTGCTGCAACTGTGGCCTTCGCCGGTGAACCCCGGCAACTGGCCGGAGGCGGCGATCGGGTTGTCGGATACGGTGATGCGGCTGTGGGACGAGGCGGCAGAGGCGTGGCGCGACCCCGATGCGCGGGCAGAGATGTTCGACAACCTGCCGCTGATCCTGATCCTTCTGGTCGTCGCGGTGGCGCTGGTGGTTTACGTGCGCCGCTGGGTGGAACGGCTGGCAGAGCGGTTGCTGGCCGGTGCCTCGGCGCGGGGGCGGAATGTCTGGTCGCTGCTGGCCTCGACCGGCGAGATCGTCTTGCCGACGCTTGGCATGGTGGCGCTGGCAACGGCGCTGGTGGCCAGCGGGATGCTGGGCGAAATCGGGCAATCCATCACGGCGTCGTTGCCGGTGATGGGGTTCTGGGTTTTTGTCGCGGCCTGGCTGGGGCGGCGGGCGTTTCCGGTGACGCAGGGCGAGAATGCGGTGCTGCCGCTGCCGCCCGAGCGGCGGGCAGAGGGGCGGTTCCTGGCGGTGCTGATGGGGCTGGTGCTGGGGGCCGAGCAGTTGCGCAGTGCGGCGATGGACGCGCAGGCCTATTCGGATGCGACGACGGCGGTGATGTCGTTCCCGATCCTGCTGACGGCGGGGCTGATCCTGATGCGCACCGGGCGCACCTTGCGGCGGTCGCGGGAACTGGCGGACCGCAGTTACGCGCTGCGGCTGCTGACGATCCTGGCGCGGGGGCTGAGTGCCGTCGGGTTTGCAGGACCGGGCCTGGCGGCATTCGGCTATGTGCAGGCGGCATCGGCGCTGATCTATCCGGCGATCCTGTCCCTGGGGCTGGTCACGCTGTTGTTCATCGCGCAGCGGCTGATCGGCGATGTCTGGGCGATGATCATCAAGAGCGACGAAAAGGGCCGCGATGCGCTGGTGCCGGTGCTGGCGGGTTTCGGGCTGACCTTGGCGTCGCTGCCGGTGTTCGCGCTGATCTGGGGGGCGCGGCTGTCGGACCTGACCGAGTTGTGGACGCGGTTCACCGAAGGCGTCCAGATGGGTGAGACGCGGATTTCGCCGTCGAACTTCATGGTGTTCGCGGTGATCTTCGTGATCGGCTACATGCTGACGCGGTTGTTTCAGGGGGCGCTCAGGACGACGATCCTGCCCAAGACCAGCATGGATACGGGCGGGCAGACCGCGCTGGTGGCAGGGATCGGCTATGTGGGGATATTCCTTGCGGCGCTGGTGGCGATCAATGCGGCGGGGATCGATCTGTCGGGGCTGGCCATCGTTGCCGGGGCATTGTCGGTGGGCATCGGGTTCGGCTTGCAGACCATCGTGTCGAACTTTGTGTCCGGCATCATCCTGTTGATCGAGCGCCCGGTCAGCGAAGGCGACTGGATCGAGGTGGGCGGGGTGCAGGGTCGGGTCAGGGCGATTTCGGTCCGGTCCACCCGGATCGAGACGTTTGACCGCAACGACGTGATCGTGCCGAACGCCGATCTGATCAGCGGGCAGGTGACGAACTGGACGCGGTTCAACCTGTCGGGGCGGCTGATCGTGCCGGTGGCGGTGGCGCTGGGGTCGGACACCCGCAAGGTGGACCGCATCCTGCGCGAGATCGCCGAGGCGCAGCCCTTGGCGGTGTTGAACCCGCCGCCGCTGGTGGTGCTGATGGGCTATACCAATCTGGTGATGAACTTCGAGATCCGGGTGATCCTGCGGGATGTCAATTTCAGCCTGTCGGTGCGCAGCGACATGAACCATCAGATCATGGAGCGCTTCGCCGCCGAAGGGGTGCATATCGTGGCGCCGCCCGTGCCGGCCGCTGATACCGATCCGGTGAAAATGGCCGAAACCGTGCTGGCGCTGGCGGATCTGGTGGACAGGGAGCCGCGCCGCGCGCGGGCGGGGGAGAAGGTCGTGGTCAAGGGGGCGGACAGGTGACGGAGCTGTTGTTCAGGCAGGATGCCTATCTGACCGAAACCGCCTGCCGGATCATCGGCCATACCGATGAAGGCGCGCTGATCGTCGACCGGTCGGTGTTCTATGCCACCGGCGGTGGCCAGCCCGGCGACAGCGGGATGCTGGAATGGTCGGGTGGGCGGATGCCGATTGCCACGGCGATCAAGGTGGAGGGTGGGGTGGCGCTGGTGCCGGGCGAGCCGCTGGCGATGCCGCCGGTCGGGGCCGAGGCACGCCAGCAGATCGACTGGGGCCGCCGCCACCGCTTGATGCGGATGCACACGGCGTTGCACCTTTTGTCGGTGGTGATCCCCTTGCCGGTGACCGGCGGGCAGATCGGGGCAGACCGTGGCCGGCTGGATTTCGACATGGAAGAGCCACCGGCGGATGTGGCAGCACTTGAGGCGGCGCTGAACGCGCTGATCGAGCAGGACCTGCCCGTCACCGAGACCTGGATCAGCGATGCCGATCTGTTGGCCAATCCGGGGCTGGTCAAGACGCTGCGGGTGATGCCGCCGGTGGGACAGGGCCGGGTGCGGCTGGTGCGGATCGGTCTGGGCGATGATCAGGTGGACCTGCAACCCTGCGGCGGCACCCATGTGGCGCGGACGGGCGAGATCGGGCGGGCAGAGATTGGCCGGATCGAAAAGAAGGGCCGCCAGAACCGCCGGGTGCTGATCAGCCTGACGGGCTAGGCTAACGGCCCGTGACCATAAAAGTTGCGTGGGAAGCGCTTCCCTCCCCCTTTGTGGGAAGGCGGAGGTCGGGGCATCGCGACAGTTCCGGCGGAGCCGCCCGCCCCGAGCCCCTCGCCACAGAGGGGGAGGGGAGGCGAATGTCGTGCCTGATCAAGGGCCGGGGCTGTCATAAAACCTTCACTGGACCGCCAATGATATTTCCTTAATTCTGGAAATATGGAACAGATGCCCGCTCATGCCTTTGCCACGCTTGGCCACCCCGACCGGCTCAGGGTGTTCCGGCTGATCATGCGCTTTGCCCCACAAGGCGTGCGCCCGACCGAGATCGCCGGGGCGCTTGGGTTGAAGCAGAACACGCTGTCGCATCATCTGACCGACCTTGCCGCTGCCGGGCTGATCCGGGTCGAACGGCAGGGCCGGTCGCTGTTCTATGCCGCCGATCTGGACGCGACCGAGGCGCTGATCGGCTATCTGGCCTTTGATGTCGGGCGCGGTCGGCCCGATCTCGTGGCCTCGGTCCTGCAACAGGAGAACCGCGCCATGCCTGACACCGATTTCGACGTGCTGTTCATCTGCTCGGGCAATTCGGCCCGGTCGATCTTTGCCGAGGTTTTGCTGCGCGATCTGGGGCAGGGCAAGTTTCAGGCCTTTTCTGCCGGGACCCGGCCGGGAAGCGCGCTGAATCCGGTGGCGGTGGATGTGCTGGCCCGCAACGGGCATGACGTGGCGGGCTTGCGGTCAAAACATGTGGCGGAATTTCAGGCCCCGGGGGCAGTGGTGATGGATTTCGTGTTTACCGTCTGCGATACAGCGGCGGGCGAGGATTGCCCGCCGTGGCCCGGCCAGCCGATCACCGGCCACTGGGGCCTGCCCGACCCGGTAAAGGCGGTGGGGACGGACGCAGAGCGGGCGCTGGTCTTTGCGCAGACCTATGCCGGGTTGCGCCGCCGGATCGCGGCCTTTGTGGCATTGCCGTTCGAGACGCTGGACCGGATGTCGCTGCAGCACCGGGTCGACGCCATCGGAACGGCGGGCTGAGATGGCCCGCATTGCGCTGAACGGATTGGGCCGCATTGGCAAACTGGTCTTGCGGGATCTGATCGATACCGGGGCGGGGGGCGAGATCGTGTTGCTGAACGATCCGGTCGGCGATGCGGACCAACATGCGCTGCTGATGGAGTTCGATTCTGTCCATGGCCGCTGGCGCACCCCGGTTGGGCATGAGGCGGGCGCGCTGGTGCTGGGGGGGCAGCGCATCCGGCTGAGCCATGAGAAGACCATCGAGGCGCTGCCCCTGGCTGACATGGGGGTCGATCTGGTGATCGACTGCACGGGGGTGTTCAAGACCGGGGCGAAGGTCGCGCCCTACCATGCGGCCGGGGTGCGCAAGGTGGTGGTCAGTGCACCGGTCAAGGATGGCGGGGCGCTGAACCTGGTCTACGGGGTGAACCACCAGCTTTATGACGGCAGCCAGGCGCTGATCACGGCGGCGTCCTGCACGACGAATTGCCTCGCGCCGGTGGTGAAGGTGATCCACGAGGGCATCGGAATCCGGCACGGATCGATCACCACGATCCATGATGTGACCAATACGCAGACCATCGTCGACCGCCCGGCCAAGGACATGCGCCGGGCGCGGTCGGCGCTGCTGAACCTGATCCCGACGACGACGGGCAGTGCCACGGCGATCACGCTGATCTACCCGGAACTGAAGGGGCGGCTGAACGGCCACGCGGTGCGGGTACCGCTGTTGAGCGCTTCGCTGACCGATTGCGTGTTCGAGGTCGCGCGCAAGACGACGGTGGCAGAGGTGAACGCGCTGTTCGCGGCGGCGGCGGCGGGCGCGTTGCAGGGCATTCTGGGCCATGAGACGCGGGCGCTGGTATCGTCGGATTTCACCAATGATCCGCGCTCGGCAATCATCGATGCGCAATCCACCATGGTCATCAACGGCACGCAGGTGAAGATCTACGCCTGGTATGACAATGAATGGGGCTATGCCTGCCGCCTGGCGGATATCGTCCGGATGGTGGCGGCAAGCCTGTGAGCCGTTTCATCTGTCCGGAAATATCCTCGGGGGTCCGGGGGCAGACAGCCCCCGGTTCGCGGCCAGCCGCAGGCGCAATCCTTGTCCGGGTCTGAGCCGCTTCGCGCCTATGCGGCGGTCACGGCGGCCTATTGGGCGTTCATGGCCACCGACGGCGCGCTGCGGATGCTGGTGCTGCTGCATTTCAACGGGCTGGGGTTCAGCCCGGTGCAACTGGCCTGGCTGTTCGTGTTGTATGAGATTGCCGGGATCGTGACCAACCTTGCCGCCGGGTGGCTGGCGGCGCGGTTCGGGCTGGCGGCAACCTTGCATGCCGGGCTGGCCTTGCAGATCGCCGCGCTGGTGGCGCTGGCGCAGTTGGACCCGGGGTGGGGCATGGCCGCGTCGGTCGCATTCGTGATGGCGGTGCAGGGGGTGTCGGGGGTGGCCAAGGATCTGGCCAAGATGTCGTCGAAATCGGCGGTCAAGCTGTTGGCCCCTGCGGCGGAGGGTGGCCTGTTTCGCTGGGTGGCGCGGCTGACGGGATCGAAGAACGCGGTCAAGGGGCTGGGATTTTTCCTCGGCGCTGCATTGCTGGCGCTGGCGGGGTTTCAGGCGGCGGTCTGGGGGATGGCCGGGATGCTGGCGCTGATCCTGGTGGCGGTGGGGCTGTTTCTGCCCAAGGGGCTGCCGGGCCGGATGAAAGCGGAGGACGGCTGGGGCGGCTGGCGGTCAAAGGATGCCCGGGTGAACCGGCTGTCACTGGCGCGGCTGTTCCTGTTCGGGGCGCGGGACGTGTGGTTCGTGGTGGGGGTGCCGGTCTATTTCCAGTCCGTGCTGTCGGACGGCACGGCGGAAGGGCGGCGCGAGGCGTTCTTTCTGATCGGCGGGTTTCTGGCCATCTGGATCATCGCCTATGGCGCGGTGCAGGCCATGGCGCCGCGTATCCTTGGCGGGCGGGGCGTGGCCGAGGCGGTGATCCTGCGCCGGGCGATCCTGTGGGCGGGGGCGCTGGTGCCGATCCCGTTTGCGCTGGCGCTGGCGGCACTGCTGGCGGGCGGGCCCGCGCCCTGGCTGACGGTGACGCTGATCTTCGGGCTGCTGGCCTTTGGCTTTGTTTTCGCGGTCAATTCCTCGGTGCATTCCTATCTGATCCTGGCCTTTGGCGACGCCGGGCGGATCACGCGGGATGTGGGATTTTACTACATGGCCAATGCGGCGGGGCGGCTGGCGGGGACGCTGCTATCGGGCCTCAGCTATCAGGTTGGCGGGCTGCCTTTGTGCCTTGCCACGGCGGGGGTGATGGCGGCGCTGGCCTGGGCGGCGGCGCTCAGGCTGGGTCGTCGGTCGGGCTGAGGTCGAAGGTTTCCGCGGGAAAAAACTTGGCCAGCCGCACATCGGCGGAGCGGGCATGACCTTCCATCCCCTCCAGCCGGGAAATCCGCGCCGTGGCGACCGCCAGCGCGCGTGACGCGTCGCGGGTGGCGCGTTGCCAGGTGACGGTTTTCATGAACTTGTGAACCGACAGGCCCCCGGTATAGCGCCCCGCCCCGGAAGTGGGCAGGACGTGGTTCGGGCCGGAGCATTTGTCGCCGAAGGCCACGGTGGTTTCCTCGCCCAGAAACAGCGAGCCATAGGCGCGCAGCCGCGCCAGCCACCAATCCAGACCGGCGGCCTGCACATGCAGATGTTCGGGGGCGTAATCGTCGGCCACGGCCGCCATTTCTTCGGGCGTGGAGCAGAGGATCACCTCGGCATAATCGCCCCAGGCGGCGCGGGCGTTGGTGGCGTTCACCTCGGGCAGTTCGGCGATCATCGCGGGGACAAGGGCCATCACCCGGTCGGCCAAGGCGCGGTCGGTGGTGACCAGCCAGACGGGGGAGTTGTAGCCGTGTTCGGCCTGACCGACGAGATCCCAGGCGACGAGGTCGGGGTCGGCGGTCGCGTCGGCGATGACCATGCTGTCGGTGGGGCCGGCGAACATGTCGATGCCGACCTGACCGTAAAGGATGCGTTTGGCTTCGGCGACATACTGGTTGCCGGGGCCGACGAGAATATCGGCCCTTGGCAGGCCGAACAGGCCGTTGGCCATCGCCGCCACCCCCTGCACGCCGCCAAGGTTCAGGATCACATCGGCACCGCAGAGATCCATCGCGAAGATGACGGCGGGTGGAATGCCCTGGCCCGGTCGCGGTGGCGAGCAGGCGGCGATATGGGGCACGCCCGCGACTTTGGCGGTGGTGATGGTCATGATCGCGCTGGCCACGTGGCTGTAGCGCCCGCCGGGCACGTAACAGCCGGCGGACGACACCGCAATCTGGCGCTGCCCGGCGGTGAGGCCCGGCAAGATCTCGATCTCGCAGTCGGTGATGGTGCTGCGCTGCGCCTCGGCAAAGCGGCGGATGTTGTGGTGGGCGAAGCGGATGTCATCTTTCAGTTTTTCCGGCACCTGCGCCGCCGCTGCCGCGCGCGCCTGGGGCGAGACGACGATTTCGCCCTGCCATTTGTCAAGGTCGCGGGCAAGGCGGATCGCGGCTGCGTCGCCGTCGCGTTCAATGTCGGCCAGCATCGCTTCGACGGCGGCACGCACGTCGGTCTGGCCCGATCCGGCGGTGCGGGCGGCGGTTTTCAGGTAGGTGATTGTCATGATTTCCGTTTCACATCCGGCCCTTCCAGGGCACGACCCGCCGCTCGACAAAGCGCATGAGGAGGTCAAAGGCATAGGCGATGATGGCGATCACGATGATGCCCATCATCACGGTGGAGGTTTGCAGGAACTGGCTGGCCGACAGCACCATGTAGCCAAGCCCTTCGGTCGCGGCGACCATTTCGGCGGCAACGAGGGTGGTCCAGCCAAAGCCGATGCCGATGCGCATCGCGGTCAGAATTTCCGGCAGGGCGGAGGGCAGGATGACATGGCGCAGCACCTGCCAGCGGGTGGCCCCGAAGGAATAGGCGGCGTGGATCTGCTCGATGGCCGCGGATTTCACGCCGGAGCGCGCCCCAAGGGCGACAGGGGCAAAGACCGAGAGGAAGATCAGGAGCACTTTCGCCGTCTCGCCGATGCCAAACCAGATGATCATCAGCGGCAGGTAGGCAAGGGGCGGGATCGGGCGGTAGAACTCGATCGGCGGGTCGAAGATGCCACGGATCAGCGGGCTCATCCCCATTGCAAGGCCCAGAGGGATGCCGACGAGGCAGGCCAGCGCGAAGGCCCCGAAGACGCGGGCGGTGCTGACGAAGACATGTTCGAGGAAGGGAGTGTTGGTGAAGCCGTTCTGCCAGACGCTGACGAACTTTGTCAGGATCGCACCGGGGGCGGGGACGAACAGCGGTTTCACCCAGCCCATCCAGGTGACCAGCCACCAGACGAAGATGAAAAACGCGATGGAGCCGATGGACAGCCACATCGTGCTGCCCTGGCCGGGGACGCCGTAAATCTCGCCCGGTTTGGTGGGGCGGGCTTTGGAAAGGGTAGCGAGGAACGAGGGGGCGCCGGGCTTTTCAGGGGTGCCGGTTTTTTTCGGGCTGTCGGTCATGCGGCGGCCTCTTCATCGGCGAAGATGATCTTCAGGACGTCTTCGCGCAGGGCGATGAAATCGGGTGATGCCTTGACGGTGCGGGCAGGGGTTCCGGCAAGGAACTGGCGCGAAAACGGCAGATCAAAGCGGTGGGCGATCCGGCCGGGGCGGGGCGACATGACGATCAGGCGGGTGCCGACGAACAACGCCTCTTCGACGTCATGGGTGATGAAGAACACGGATTTCTGCGTGCGGTGCCAGATGCCGAGGATCAGTTCCTGCGCCTTTTCGCGGGTCAGCGCGTCGAGCGCGCCAAGGGGTTCGTCCATCAGCATCAGTTTCGGGTCGCAGGTCAGGGCGCGGGCGATGCCGACGCGTTGCTGCATGCCGCCTGACAGCATGTAGACCGGTGATTTCTGGAAGCCGTCGAGGCCGAGAAGGGCGATGAAATTCTCTGCCACCTCGTAGCGCTTTTGCTGGGGCACGTTCTGCATCTTGAGCCCGAAGGCGACATTGTCGATCACGTTCAGCCAGGGCAGCAGCGCGTGTTTCTGGAAAACGACCGAGCGGTCGGCCCCCGGGCCTTGCACCTTTTGGCCGTCCAGCAGGATTTCGCCATCGGTCGGCGACAGGAACCCGGCGATCAGGTTGAGAAGGGTGGATTTGCCGCAGCCCGAGGCGCCCAAGGCGACGACGAATTCGCCAGGGTCGATGGCGAGGTCGATGTTCTGCAAGGCGGCAACCGGTTTGCGCCCGCCGGATGCGGGGTAGGTCACTGACGCATTGCGGATGTTCAGCCCCATGCCCGCCCCCTGCCTGCGCTGCCCCGGGCCGGCTGGCGGCCCGGGGGCGATGTGCTTATTTCATGGCGGCTTCGAGGATGCTGCGGTTGACGAAGCCGGAGTAATCATCGACCGCCGCGTCGATCCGGCCTGCTTTCACCAGAAAGTCGGCCGTGGTCTTCATGTTGGCGGCGGCACCGCCGAGCCAGGTGTCCGACATCTGATCGGCCAGCGGGATGAAGGTGAAGCCCTTGAGGATGTTCGGCACCTGATCCGGCGCGGCGCCGGTCACCTCGGCAATCGTCTTGACCGGGGCGCTGTCGGCCGTCCAGGCGGCGGGATCGGCGAGATAGGCCATGTTGGCGTCGTTCATCGTCTTGACGAAAGCGACCATTGCGTCGGCGTTGGCTTCGGCGAAGGCCTTGTTCACCACCCAGCCGTCAAAGGTGGGATAGCCCCAGGCGGCGGTCTGATCCGCCCCGAGGATGAAGGTGCCGGTCTGCAGGATCTGGTTCTGCACCGGTTCCCAGATGAAGGCGGCGTCGACCTGACCCGAATCCCAGGCGGCGGCGATCTGATCGGCGGGCAGGTTGATGATGGTCACATCGGTTTCGGCGATCCCGGCATGGGCAAGGCCGCCCATCAGCGAATAATGCGCGGTGGAGCCAACGGGAACGGCGATGCGCTTGCCCTTCACATCCTCAAGCTTTTCGATGCCGGAGCCTTGTTTGGCGATCAGGCTTTCGGCGGTGCCAAGGCCCTGCGCGATCATGAACAGCTGAATCTCGACGCCCTGGCTGGTGCCGATGGCAAGGGGGGAGGAGCCAAGCTCGGCCACCTGCACATCGCCCGAGGCCATGGCGGCAATGACTTCGGTGCCCGACCCGAAGGTGCGCCATTCGATTTCCCAGCCGGTTGCGGCCTCGAACTTCTTTTCGGCGCGGGCCACCTGCATGGGCGTGGGGCTGCCGAAGTTGCCGATGATCACGGTTTCGGCCGATGCGGAGCCGACGGTCAGCGCCAGTGCCGCCGCGCCGATCAGCAGTCTTTTCAGGGGGTTGGTCATTCTAACACTCCTTGCTGTTGTCAGATCGGATTTGGGCCGATGCTGGGGTACGCGGCTATCCTGCCGCTATCGGGGGGCCGTCGCGACCGCGGGCCGCGAAGGCGATGATGGCCCCGACCAGACAGTCGAGGGTGTCAAAGCAGGTGATGCCGGGGCTGACGGCATCGGCAATCAGCGAAAACTCGGTACAGGCGATCATCTGCACCGTCGCACCCTGATCCTGCAGTGCCGTCGCGGCGGCGGCAAGCCCGGTCCGCGCCGCGGCGCTGGGGCCTTCGGCCTTGATCCGGCGGATGGTGGCCAAAGTCGCCACCTCATCCGCCGGATAGAGCGGGGTCAGGCCCGCTGCGGCGCAGGGCGCGTCGAACAGACCTACCTTGCGGACGGCCGGCGAGGCGAGGATGCCGACGCGACCAGCCTTGCCGGCAAGCGTGGCCGCATGCGCCACCGACAGGGCCACCATGTCGATGAAGGGGATGGTGACCGCCGCGCGGATGGCCGGGGCAAAGTGATGCGCGGTGTTGCAGGGCATCGCCAGCGCCTCGGCCCCTGCCGCCTGCAGGCGGTGTGCCATCACGGCCAGCACGGGGCCGGGATCTT
>JAYSYZ010000078.1:0-1918 GCA_043727195.1 Paracoccaceae bacterium | reverse complement strand
AGCTGCTTGTCGGGGAAGTAGGCGTAGATCGTTGCTTTGCTGACCCCGGCTTCGCGCGCGATATCATCGACCGCTGCCCGTTCAAACCCGTCACGCAGGAAAACGGTCCGCGCGCCATCCAGCACCTGATCGTATTTCCGGCCGCGCCGGACCACCTGTTCTGCGACTGCTGTCATCGGATCCCCCGTGGGAAACCATAGATCATCGGTGCCGGGCGCAGCAAGCGCCCCGGTCTGCGCTGTCAGTCGTTGCGCTGGCAGACCGGGGGCGCCGTCCGGGCCGGATCGCACCCCTTGGACGCGGTGGTCAGCGTGCCGGTGGGAAACCTGATCGCGGGCAACAGCACGGTCAGGGTCTGGGGTTCATTTTTGCCAGTTGTCAATTCTTTGCATCCAATTAGGTTAGAATCATTCCAATAAAGGTAATGCCCGTGCTGACATCTCTGGTTTCCCGCCGCCGCTTTTCTGACCTGTCAGAGCAGGAGGTCCTCGCTCTCGCGATCTCGTCCGAAGAGGATGATGGCCGGATCTACCGCAGCTATGCGGATCGGTTGCGTGGCCAGTTTCCCGCTTCGGCTGCGGTCTTCGATGGGATGGCCAATGAAGAGGACGGCCATCGGGGGCGGCTGATCGAATTGCACCGCGTACGGTTCGGCGAGGTGATCCCGCTGATCCGGCGCGAACATGTCGCGGGATTTTATGCCCGCCGTCCGGTCTGGCTGGCCGAAACCCTGAGCCTTGAGACGATCCGGGGCGAGGCGCAGGTGATGGAGCGGGCGGCACAGGATTTCTACGCCCGCGCGGCGGCACGGACCACCGATGCGTCAACGCGAAAACTTCTGGGCGATCTGGCTGCAGCCGAAGCCGGTCACGAACGCCATGCCGGGGCACTGGAGGCCGAGCATCTGACGGACGATGCGCGCGGCAACGAGGATCAGGCCGCCAAACGCCAGTTTATCCTCACCTGGGTTCAGCCCGGCTTGGCGGGGCTGATGGATGGATCGGTATCGACCCTCGCGCCAATCTTTGCAACGGCGTTTGCCACCCAGAATACCCACACAACCTTGCTGGTCGGCCTTGCGGCTTCGGTTGGTGCCGGAATCTCGATGGGCTTTACCGAAGCCGCCCACGACGATGGCGTGCTTTCCGGGCGGGGCAGTCCCCTCAAACGCGGGCTGGCGTCCGGCGTGATGACGACGATTGGCGGCATGGGCCACGCCTTGCCCTATCTGATCCCCGATTTCTGGACGGCAACGATCATCGCGATGGTCGTGGTCTTTGTCGAACTTTGGGCCATCGCATGGATTCAGAACCGCTATATGGAGACGCCCTTCATCCGTGCCGCCTTGCAGGTCGTGCTTGGTGGTGCGCTGGTCTTTGCCGCCGGGGTGTTGATCGGCGGCGGCTGAAGGATCGCAAAGCCACAGCCGACATCGGGCCTTGATCATAGCGGTAGAAGGTCAGCCCGCCCGGTCATGACGCCTCTGCAGCGGAAAACGTGGTTCAGGCGGGTTCGGCTGACTGCAGAGGATCCGACCACTCTGGCTCACTTCAAGACGGCAACCCGCCTTGGTCTGAGCTTGGGCTGGGTGGCCGGGTCCCGCGCAAGGGCGGCTACCGTCTCGGCCGCAACATCCGGGTGTTCCGGCTCGTCGTGCCGGGGCTTCTGCACCGCCCGTTCTGCGGTTTGCGCTTCTGGTGTGCGGGCGTGGATCGGCACCACCGTCGGGTCGCTGACCAGCGTGGTCAGGCGCCGGGGTCGGCTGATCGCCATCGACGGGCGGGTGGCGCGTGCCGTCTTTGGCCGCGCCGAGGCGTCGTTCACCTTGATCACGCAGAAGCTCACATTGTCCTGATCCGGATCGTCCAGCTTGTGGATCTCCTCCAGCAGCACCTCCGCGATCTCGGTCGAGCGCTTC
>JAYSYZ010000077.1:0-12809 GCA_043727195.1 Paracoccaceae bacterium | reverse complement strand
CCTGCGCCCGCGCGCTGAAAGCCGCCGCCGCCCTGATGGAAAGCGGAGAGATGGAGGCTGCCGTCAAGGCCCGTTACGCAGGCTGGGATACCCCAAGGGCGCAGGCGATGCTGAACGGCACCCTGGCCGAGGCTGCAGAGCGCGTCACTGCAGAAGGCCTTGAACCAGACCCCAAATCCGGGCGGCAGGAACGGCTGGAAAATCTCTGGAACAGGTTCATCTGATGAGTTGACTTGCCGCGCGACGCCCCTGTGCGTCGCGCATTTTCTGCTGCCGCCCGGCCACAGTAGTTAGTGGCGCATCCTCTCATCCAGTTCGGCATTGATCGCCCCGCCCAGCAGCACCGCCCAGACGCTGAGATACAGCCAGGTCATCAGGATGATCACCGCCCCGATTGACCCGTAGATCGTGTTGTAACTGTTGAAGTTCGCCAGATAGACGGAAAACCCGATCGACACGCCCGACCATGCAAGGGCTGCCACCAGCACCCCCACCGTGATCCACTGTGGCCGCAAACGCAGCGGCACGTTGGGGCCAAAGCGGTATAAGATCGACAGACAGGTCAGCACCAAAAGGAACATCGCCCCCCACGGCAGCACCTGAATAAGCCAGGCCCCGAACGTGCCAAACCTGACGTATGACAACAGGATCGGTACCACCACCACCGTCACCAGCGCCACCATCAGTGCGCCGATCAGCGCCGCGGTCAGGATGAAATCCACTGCCCAACCCCATAGCCAGCTTCGCGGCTTGGCCCGGTGCACCACATCCAGCCCCTGGATCAGCGCAGACACCCCCGCCCGCGCCGAATAGATCGCGATCAGCACTGAAATCACTGTCGCCCAGCCCAGCGCCGTTTTCGGCGCGGTGATCAGACCGATCACCTGATCATGCACCAGCCGCTCGGCTTCGGGCGGCAAGAACCGTTCGGCCACCGCCAGATATCCGCTGATCACCCCGGGATCGGCCACCATCGTCCAGATCGCTATGGTGGCGGTCAGGCCCGGAAACACCGCGAACATCGCATAGAATGCCACCCCGGCGGCAATCAGCGCAAAATGCCCCTCGGCAACCCGGTTCCAGACCGCAACCAGAAAAGACCACACTGTGCCGATGCTGTATCTCATGCCCGCAGCATGGCCCGCACTGCGCCACGGCGCAACTTGCACCCGGTTGGCGTGCATGAAATGCTGCCCCTTTCAGGAGGCACGCCATGACCTACACCGCCCGATCCGACCGTTACGACCGCATGATCTATCGCCGCAGCGGCGCCTCTGGCCTGCAACTTCCCGCCATTTCGCTGGGGCTGTGGCATAATTTCGGCCACGACACGCCACACGAGGTTAAGCAGGCCATCTGCCGTACGGCTTTTGATCACGGCATCACCCATTTCGACCTTGCCAACAATTACGGGCCCCCGGCCGGCAGCGCCGAAGAGGCATTCGGGCAACTCCTTGGCACCGACTTTCGTTCCCACCGCGATGAACTGATCATCTCCTCCAAGGCCGGATACCACATGTGGAACGGCCCCTACGGTGAATGGGGCAGCCGCAAGTACCTTGTCGCCTCCTGCGATCAAAGCCTGCGGCGGATGGGCCTCGATTACGTCGATATCTTCTATTCGCACCGGTTCGACCCCGACACCCCGCTGGAAGAAACCATGGGGGCGCTTGATTACATCGTGCGGTCAGGACGCGCGCTTTATGCCGGGATTTCCAGCTACAACGCACAGCGCACGCGCGAAGCGGCGGCCATCCTGAAATCGCTTGGCACGCCCTGCGTGATCCACCAACCGAGCTACAACATCCTGAACCGTTGGGTCGAAACCGACGGGCTTAAGGACACGCTGAAAGAGCTTGGCATCGGCTCCATCGCCTTTATCCCTCTGGCACAGGGGATTCTGACCAAGAAATATCTCAACGGCATCCCCGAAGGCAGCCGTGTCACGCAAGGCAAATCGCTTGACCTGAACGTCGTTGAAAAAGCCCTGGGCTCGGTCCGCAAACTGAACACGATGGCCGAGGCGCGGGGCCAGACGCTGGCACAGATGTCGCTGGCCTGGGTGCTGCGCGGTGGCGGGATCACCAGCGCCCTGATCGGCGCGTCAAGCGCCGCACAGGTCGAAGATTGCGCCGGGGCCATTGCCAACCTTGATTTCACAACGGATGAGCTGGCCCGCATCGACGCGATTTCCGAAGAAAAGGATATCAACCTCTGGGCCAAATCCTCGTCCGACTAACGGTCGGGGCGGCCCTCACCCCGGCCCCACCACACGCGCGGCGTGCGGATCAGAGCGTTTTGAGCTGATCGCCATACCGGATCAACAGCCCGCTGCGCCGCAGGGTGACGGCGGGATAATCCGGTTCGTTCAGGATCCGCTCCAGCGTGAAATCAGGCTCCACCCGCAACAGGTCTTTCAGCACGCGGCCGGCCTTCTCGCGCTCTCCCGCCCATAGGTACAAAAACAGCAGATGCCGCATCGCCGCACGGAAATTCGGGGCACGGTAATGTGCGGCCTCATAATGGGCGATGGCGGGGGCGTATTGCTCGCCCCGCAGGGCCGCCAGACCCGAAAGCGCCTCCCACCAATGCACATGCGCCGTTCGCGCCGCGATCTCTGCGCCGCGCCGGGCCGAGGCCAATCCCGCCGCATTGTCGCCCGTGCGGTTGAATGACGCTGCCAACGCCCAGTGGCCAAAGGCATTGAACGGGCTCAGCGCCACTGCATCGCGTGCCAGAACCATGCCAGCATCCGGGTTTTCGTCCACCATCACCCGCGCCTGGCTGACCAGCGCCAGCACCAGCGGGTTGGCCTTGGACAGTTCCAGCGCCTTGCGGGAAAACTCGTCGGCTTCCTCGATCAGCTTGGGATAATCCGCCTCGGTCCGCTCGACGAACATGATCTGGCGCACCAGACACCGCCAGGCATAGATGCGGCCCGATGCAGCGATATCCTGCGCCTCCACCAGCATCTGATCGGCGACGCGCAGGCGCTGGGCATCATAGCTGAACATTTCGGTCAGCGACCGGGCAATCAGCGAATTGGCCCGCCGCGGGCCCTCGTCGCATTCCGCCAGCCGCGGAAAATAGCCCAGCGCCGCATCCGCCGCCTGAAACACCAGCGGCGGCAGTTCCCCGGTGCCGATGAAATCCGCCTCCGCCAGCGGGATCGCCGCCCGCTGGTTCCAGATGGTCTGTCCGCTGGCAATCGACGACAGGCTGACCAGTACATGCACCCGGCCCTGAATCTCGGCGCCTTCGACATGCAGGGCCATGCCTTCCGGCGGCAGGTCGGGCGGAACCGCGATCCTGCCCGCCCCAAAGACATCGACATGCGCGAATTCCGACACCAGCCGCCCGATGGCGTCGGCCAGCGCGATCCCGGCGAAGGCGCCCAGCCCGTCCGGCAGGTGCCCCAGCCGAATCACAAAGGGGATGCGTGCCGTCCGCGCCATCGGCACCATCGCCAGCGCCGGCCGGGTGATGCCCATCCGCGCCTCGACGCGCGACCGTTCGTCGCGAAGCCAGTCGTCGAAGGCGTGGTCGATGATGTCGATGCCTTCCAGAAATTCCCGCCCCGACTGCAGCGCCTTTGCCGCAGCGGACGGATCCTGCTGCAGATCGGTCGTCACCCCGTTCAGGCGCACCGAATCGCGGTCAGCTTCCAGATGGACGGCCTCGGCCCCCAGCGCTTTTCGGATCTCCATCAGTGCCTGCCGCAAGCTGCCGCTGGCCTGTTCCGCCCCCCGGTCAGACCATAGCCGCGCTTCCACCCAGCGGCGGGCGCGCCGGTGATCCGGGGTCTGGCACAGCATTGCCAGGATCGCGCGCGCCTTCGCCCCGCGCGGCGTACAATCACGCCCGGCGTCATCGCGCACTTCAAAGACGCCCACCAGGCGTATGAACATCACCATCCCCAGATTTCTTGCAGAAGGCTAAGCGGTCACTCCGCCACAAGCAATATTCGTGAATTTTGCGTCAATTTCACTGTCCTGCATCTGTGCCGTCTTTGCCGAGGGCAAAATTTCTGTGCAGGCTATGCCAATTGAACCCGGAGGTCTTGATGTCTGTATTCGGCTCGCATGGTTCCCACGGCTCCCACGGCTCCCACGGCTCGCACGGCTCGCACGGCTCGCATGGTTCCCACTCTGGCGGCACCTCGCCCTTGCTTGCCTCGGCGCTGGGCCAGACGGCCGAGGCGCTGATGGGCTACTGGGACGGCACCGTCCCGGTCCCGACCATCGCCACCGCCGATGAGCTGACCCGGCTGATGCGCCTTGCACCTTTCCCCCGCGCCTCGGTCCTGGCGCATGAGGCGATGTCGCTGTTCACCATCCGGCCGGGTGCCAGATCGTCACATGTGGTGCGCACCGAAAGCGATCTGATCAGCCTGACCCCGCCAGATGCCGGCAAGATCGCCGAACAGATGGCAGAACTGCGCTCGGCAATGGATCTGCGCGCCGACCGGTTGCCCGAAATCATCGCCCAGTCTGCCGGATTTCTGGAATTCTTCACCGCGCAAAACCCGATTGGCATCAATCGGCGGCCCTTTTCCGTTCACCTGATCACCGCCTTGCATGATGCCGTCATCGCGCAGGAACAAAGGTTGAAACATCTGTGTTCGGTGCCGCGCCCGGTGGATCTGTCGCCGCAAATCCAGCCGCTGATCGAAACGCCGGGCCATTCCGCCTACCCGTCCGGTCACGCGACCGAGGCTTTTGCCATCGCCACCATCTTTGCGGCCCTGCGCATGTCGGCGGCAGGCACGCCGGATGCAAATCTGATCGACAGCATCCTTGGCAAGCTTACCCCGGTGGTCGAAGCCGCGCCCGACACCGACCCGATCATCCTGCTGTACCGGCTGGCGGCGCGGATTGCCGACAATCGCACCGTTGCGGGCGTGCATTATCCGGTGGATTCGGCGCATGGCGCTTTGTTGGGCCTTGCGGTCGCACTGGCCTTTGTCAGCCACTGCCTTGGCGGCGGGTTAGATCGCCCGGTGCCGGAATGGGCGGCAAACGGCAATGACTGGCCCGGTGACTTTTCACTGCGCAAATGGTGCGCGGCGCTGGATGGCTCCGGGCAACAGGGCTGGCGAACCGGCACCGCCACGCTGGCAAAGGCCGAAGGCTGGCACGTTCTGCCACAGCTGTGGCGCGCCGCGGTCGCCGAATGGGGCCACCCCCGCGCGCCAGCACAGGTTGCCATTGCCTGATCCGACTGTCCGGGGGCGGCACCCCCATGCCTTCAGGCAATCAGCGCCCCATGACCAAGCCGCGGATCGGGCACCGTCCAGTCGTCGCGCCCGCTCAGCGCCCGCCGTTCGGCCATCGGGTTGCGGTCTACCTCGGGCATGGTCAGAAAGTAGCGCACCAGCGCCCTCGCCACTGCCGGTGCCGCCATGCTGGTTCCCGATATGCGGGTGACCGACCCGCTCAACACTCCGGTCGCAAGCCGCCCGGGCAAAGCCGTCCCGTCATCCCCCTGCGCCACCAGCGTCGGCCCGGCCGATTCGCCCGGCCGGGCCAGCAGCCGCACCCCGACCGAAGAATAGCGCATCGGCTTCACCCCATAGGGTGTCCGTCCGTCCGGCCGCACGGCACCCACGAACAGGATGCGATGGTCCTGTATCCCGGCAAATGCCACGCAAGAACCCTCGCGCGTGACCGGACAGCCCGGTGCATCCGCCAGCGGGCGGGGCGCGGTATAGCTGCGCTGTTCCTCGTCCCAGTCCCAGCCCTGCGGATGGTCCAGCCAGCTTTGCCGCCCCAGTGTCCGATACCCCGGCGGCGTGTCGTCGCGCTGCACCCGTGCGATCAACCGCACCGGCTCCGCCTCGGCGGTGCGCACCTCCACTCCCCATGTGCCGGCAGGGCAGGGCTGCAGCGGCCCCACCGTCACCGTGGGGGCCAGCGCCAGATGCAGCAGGGCCTGCCCCTCCGCTTCGATCAGCGATGTCACCGCCGCGACCGGCCCCCCTGCAGTCTGCCCACCAACGGTCGGTGCCAGCAGCCGCCATCCGGTGCCGCCCGCCGGCCAGTCCACCTCCAGCACTGGCATTCCAGACGCCTTCGGCGGCGTCAGCACCAGCTTCAGCCCGCGCATCATCTTGGCATCCACCCGCAGCTCCAGAAAGCTTGAGGTGTGGTCATCCGGCTGTACCCGCCACTGCAGCGTGATGGGCTGCGACCGGCGCAATTCGCCACGCGCCACCAGACGGCTTTCCCGCGCATTGCCATAGGCGATCACCAGCCGCACCTCGCCCCCACCGGTCTGACGTGCGTGGCGCTCGATCTCATGCGCGAACCATTCTGCCAGAAACGCCGACTTGTCGCCCGGCCCCGCCAGCGACCCGATGCTCAGGTTGATCACCAGCGGCGGCACATCCGTCCGGTTTGACAGCCGCAGCGTTTCGGCCAGAATCCAGCGCAATCCCTGCACCAGATAGGCCTCCATCCGCCGCCCCGAGGTTTCGCGCACCGTGGCAGGCGGCAACTGCACCGCCAGCAGCGGCACCCGTGCCATCGCCTCGGCGGCCCAGGGGGCTGATCCGGCGGCAAGGTCAAGCACATGCGTGCCATGCGCCACGCGGCGGTTGGTCAGCGGGCTGTCGGTGCGGCAATGCAGGGTCGTGTTCACCTGGCGATAGATCTCCGCCTCGTCGCCGCCCGCAGCCAGATGCGCATTGATCTCGGCCTCGGTCAGCACCCGGCCCGCCACCACATCACGCCTTGGCGCCGGACCTTCCGCTTCCACCCGCTCGGCTGCCTGCAGCCAGACAGCCTTGAACCGCGTCGCATGGCGGTTCTTGCGAAAGCGGGTGTTCAGAAAGCCGATCCCGTCATCGATCAGTGCAATCAGCGGCACCTTCCGGTCCAGATCGCCGGTCGTGGTGCGCAGGTCAGTGCCGGCCGCGCCATCGGGAATCACCGGAACCGCGATGGCCGGCCCGATCTGCAAGACCCGCCAGAACGCGGGCAGCGCCGACAGCATCGCGCGCGGGCAAAACGCGACAGCCCGCACGTCGATCGTCCAGCCCGCCGCCAGTGCCTCCTCCCGCGCCGTTGCCAGCAGGTCGCGTTCATGGCGGCTGAACAGCACCCCGGGCAGTGCCAGCGTGGCGGTGATCGCATCGGCCTGCGTCATCGTCACGCCCGCAGGCTGAACCAGCCGCAAGAACACCGGCAGATGGTCGCGCGGCCCCGTCCCTTCCACCTCGGCCACCGCCGCTTCCCAGGCGGCGTAACCGCCATGGGTCAGTCCACTGGTCACCCGTTGCCACTTCATCCTGAAACCACCCCCGGCGATGTCGCTTTGCCGCAGCATGCCACAGTCCCTTTGGCGTTTCGCCGGGCTTGGCCCGGCATTTCGCGGATTTCACGGGGAATTAACGCGCATCGGAACCACCTGCTGAGGCAGGGTCGCGGCACGGTCGAGGTTGCTGTTCGTCAGGCGTCGTCTTGGTGCCTGTCCGCTCGTCACGTTGCGAAAGGTCTTGCCATGCCCCGGTTTGCCACCCCCCCCTTGTCTGCCGGCACGTCGCCTGAGGCGGCGCTTTCGGTGTCACCCGCCGCAGCCGGGCCAAGCATCGCCCATGCTGTCGCAGGGGTTCATTTTGCGGCAATCGACCCGCAGGGCAATGTCGCGCCGGGCCTGAACTTCGCCGCGCAGGATTACCTGTCACTGGCCGGTCACCCGGCGCTGCGCGCGGCCGCGACAGCAGCCAATCCGCAACAGGGTCTGACCGCCCCGGCCGTGTTGCTGGAAGACCGGGTCGCCCGCTTCCTCCATCTGCCAGAGGCGGTTGTCTTCGCGTCCGGCACCGAGGCGATCCGCGCCACGCTGCGCTGCACCCTCCGCGCCGGCGATCAGGTGATCGTCGATGGCGGCGCACATCCTGCGATGTTCGAGACTGTTGTGGCGGCCTGCGCCACCCTCCACCGCGCGCCGCCGGGCTCGCTGGACGCAGTCGAACGCCGCTTGCGCCGGCTTGCCGCCCAGCCCCGGCGGGGGCGGTTGTTCGTGGCGGTGCCCGCCGTTTCTGCCCACGCGTCTGTCATTGCCGATCTTGCCGGCCTCGTCGATCTTTGCCGTGATCACGGCGCCACACTGATCGTCGATGTCACCCATGATCTGGGGTCGATGGCGCAGGGCGGCGGTGGTGTGCTGGAAATACAGGGCTGCCTTGGCCGCACCGGCATCGTCATCGGCAGCTTTGCCAAATGCTTCGGTGCGGCGGGTGGCTTTGCCGCCTGCCGCGACCCCGCACTGACACAGGCGCTGCGCCGGTCGCATCACGGCCAGCGCCCGTCAGCCGCAATCTCGCCGGTCAATGTCGCGACGATCCTCGCCGCCTTCGACCTTGTCGACAGCGCCCAGGGCCGCAATCGCCGTCGCCGCCTGCATTCCTCGGCGCTGAGGCTGCGCAACCACCTGATGGCCGATGGCATCCGCGTGATGGGCCAGCCGTCGCCCCTGGTACCGGTGCGGCTGCCGATGACCACCGCACAGGCCCGCACCGCGCTTCTGGAAAGTGCGGGGGTGCTGGTGACCCTGCTGGCAGCCCCCACCGTGGCCAGCCATGCGCCGCGCTGGCGGCTACAACTTATGGCAGATCATAGCGCCGCAGATATCGACGATCTGGCCGATCTGATCCGCGACGTCACCCGCGTCTTTGACCGCCAGCGCCGCCCAGCCCGCAGCCACACCGCGCCGCTGGTACAGATCCCGCTGGCCCAAACCCCGCCGACTTAAAACTGCGGCTTGATCGACGCCGTCACATAGTTGCATGACAGATCCCGGTCAGACAGGCTCCACCGCCAGCGGGCCGGGTTGAACACCATGCCCTTGCGGTCCACCGGCCTCAGGCCCGCCGCCTCGATCAGCGCATACAACTCGTCCGGGGTGATGAACTTGTTCCAGTCATGCGTGCCCTTCGGCAGCCAGCGCATCACCCATTCCGCCCCGATGATCGCCATCATGAAAGACTTCGGGTTCCGGTTCAGCGTGGAACAGATCATCAGCCCGCCGGGTTTCAACAACTGCTGGCAGGCGGTCAGATAGGCCTGCGGGTTTGCCACATGCTCCACCACTTCCATGTTCAGCACGACGTCGAACTGTTCACCCGCCGCCGCCATCGCTTCGGCAGTGGTGTGGCGATAGTCGATCATCAAGCCCGATTGTTCCGCATGAACCCGCGCCACCGGGATGTTGCGCGGTGCGGCATCCGCGCCCACGACATCCGCCCCCAGCCGCGCCATCGGTTCCGACAGCAGCCCGCCACCGCAGCCGATATCCAGCAGCCGTAACCCTTTGAAAGGCTGTGGGCCCGCCAGATCGCGCCCGAACTCTGCCGCGATCTGCGCAGTAATATAATCCAGCCGGCAGGGGTTCAGCATATGCAGCGGCTTGAACTTGCCCTCGGCGTCCCACCACTCCGCCGCCATCGCCTCGAACTTGGCCACCTCGGCCGGATCGACGGTTGTGGTTTCCATCGGCGCCTCCTGATTGCCCTTCGACTCCGGGCATTGCCAGCGCTATATACGACGGCGATGGATCAAAGATCAGGGCAAAAGCGCGCAGTGGAGTTTCTTTACCCGCCGATCGATCCGTTCGATCAGCGCGTTCTCGACATGGGCGATGGCCACCGCATCTACATGGAACAATGCGGGCGACCGGATGGTATTCCGGTCATCGTCTTTCACGGCGGTCCCGGCGGCGGCTGCAGCCCCGCGATGCGCCGCTATTTCGACCCCACCGTGTATCGCGTCATCCTGTTCGATCAGCGCGGCTGCGGGCGGTCACGGCCGCATGCCTCCGTCATCGCCAACACCACCTGGCATCTGATCGAAGACGTCGAGACGATCCGCAAGACTCTCGGCATCGACCGCTTCATCGTCTTCGGCGGCAGCTGGGGCGCAACCTTGGCGTTGGTATATGCGATCACCCATCCCGACCGGGTGCTGCATCTGGTGCTGCGTGGCGTGTTCCTGATGACCAAGGCCGAACTGCAATGGTTCTACGGCGGTGGTGCGGGGGTGTTCTTTCCCGAACTATGGGGCCGCTTTGTCGCGGCCATTCCCGCGTCGGAACGGCAGAACCTGATCACTGCCTATAACCGGCGGCTGTTTTCCGGCAACCTGATGGAAGAATCCCGCTTTGGCCGGATCTGGGCAAACTGGGAAAACGCGCTGGCCTCGCTGCACCACGAAGGTCCGATGGGGGAAAGCCCCTCCGACTATGCCCGCGCCTTCGCCAGGCTGGAGAATCACTATTTCCACAATGGTGGCTTTCTGCAATCCGACGGCTGGATCCTGCGCGAACGCCACCGGGTCGAACATATCCCGGCCAGCATCGTGCAAGGCCGTTACGACATGATCTGCCCGCCCGTCTCGGCCTGGAAACTGGCTGACGGTTGGGTGAAATGCGATCTGAAAATGATCTCGCTGGCCGGTCACGCGCTGTCGGAACCCGGCATCAGCGAAGCCCTGGTGCAGGTGATGGACGGGTTGCGAAAAGGCTGACCCATCGCGGGGCAGTTCAGTGGTCCGGCGCATCGATGCTCAGGGCATAAATACCCTTACCAAAACCTTAACAAAATTTAGGAAATTCATCAAATACAATAGCATAACGATGATAACACGCGTGTTATCACGCCCGTTTCCCCATCATGACAACCCCCAGCGTCTGCAGGACGCGGGCCTCGATCTGTGCCGCATCCATCCCCGCCACCCGGTACATCGCCTCCGGGCTGGCCTGATCGATAAAGATATCCGGCAGCACCATCGACCGGTATTTGATCCCCCGGTCGAACACCCCCGCCTCGGCCAGAAGCTGCGCCACATGGCTGCCAAAGCCGCCAATCGCACCCTCTTCGACCGTGATCAATGCCTCATGTTCCGCAGCCAGCCGCAGGATCAGATCGCGGTCCAGCGGCTTTGCAAACCGGGCGTCCGCCACCGTCGGCGACACCCCGCGCAAAGCCAGCGCCTCGGCGGCGCGCATCACTTCTGACAGGCGCGTGCCGAAGGACAGGATTGCCACCCGGCTCCCCTCCCGCAGCACCCGCCCACGCCCGATCTCCAGCGGCACGCCCCGCACCGGCATCTCCACCCCCACGCCATCGCCTCGCGGGAAACGGAACGCAATCGGCCCTGCATCATGCGCGGCCGCCGTGGCGACCATATGGGCCAGTTCTGCCTCATCAGCGGCGGCCATCACCACAAAACCCGGCAGGTTCGACAGGAACGCTACATCAAACGCGCCTGCGTGCGTCGCCCCGTCCGCCCCCACCAGCCCCGCCCGGTCAATGGCGAACCGCACCGGCAACCGCTGGATCGCCACATCATGCACCACCTGATCGTAGCCGCGCTGCAGGAAGGTAGAATAGATCGTCGCAAACGGCTTCATCCCCCCCGCCGCCAGTCCGGCACAGAACGTGACCGCATGCTGTTCGGCAATCCCCACGTCAAAGCAGCGCTTGGGAAACCGGTCAGCGAACAGGTTCAGCCCGGTGCCATCCGGCATCGCCGCCGTCACCGCCACGATCCTGTCATCCCGCTCCGCCTCGGCGATCAGGCTTTGCGCAAAGACCTTGGTGTAGGAGGGCGCGTTCGACGCTGGTTTCGCCTGCACCCCGGTCAGCACATCGAACTTCCCCGTCGCATGCCCCCTGTCGCGCGCCGCCTCTGCCGGGGCATAGCCCTTGCCCTTCTTGGTCAGCACATGAATCAGCATCGGCCCCGTCGCCCGCGCCTTGACCGTGCGCAGCACCGGCAAAAGCTGGTCCAGATCATGCCCGTCGATCGGGCCAAGATAGGAAAACCCCAGCTGTTCGAACAATGTGCCACCCACGGCCATGCCCTTCAGCATTTCCCCGGCCCGTCGCGCGCCTTCTTGCAGCGGTTCGGGCAGCAGCGACACGATCCCCTTGGCGGCAGACTTCAGATCCTGAAACGGCGCGCCCGCATAAAGCCGGCTCAGATAGGCCGACAGCGCCCCCACCGGCGGGGCAATCGACATCTCGTTATCATTCAGGATCACGAACAGCCGCTTGTTCAGATGCCCCGCATTGTTCATCGCCTCAAACGCCATGCCCGCCGACATCGCCCCGTCACCGATCACCGCAATCGCATCGCCGGGGTCGCCGCCAAGGTCTGCCGCCATGGCAAAGCCCAACGCCGCAGAGATTGATGTCGAACTGTGCGCCGCGCCGAACGGGTCATAAGAACTTTCCGACCGTTTGGTAAAGCCGGAAAGTCCCCCGTCGGTCCGCAGCGTGCGAATGCGATCACGTCGCCCGGTCAGGATCTTGTGGGGGTAACACTGATGCCCCACGTCCCAGATCAGCTTGTCGCGCGGCGTGTCGAACACGGCATGTATCGCTACGGTCAGTTCCACCACGCCCAGACCCGCGCCCAGATGACCCCCCGTTACCGAAACGGCGGAAATCGTCTCGGCCCGCACCTCATCGGCCAATTGGCGCAATTCGCGATCGGACAGCACCTTCATATCAACCGGCAGGGTCACCCGGTCGAGGAGGGGTGTTTTGGGACGGTCGGTCATCAGCTTTCCCGCGCAATGGTGAAGCGTGCTGCATCCTTGAGCAGGTCGGCGCGCCGCCCGTAAGGCGACAAGGCAGCGCAGGCCTCGTCCACCAGCGCTGCTGCCCGCGCCCGCGCCCCATCCAGCCCCAGCAATGAGACGAACGTCGCCTTGTGTGCGGTGGCGTCCTTTTGCAACCGCTTGCCCGCCTTGGCCGCATCGCCGGTCACATCCAGAATGTCGTCGGCAATCTGGAAAGCAAGGCC
>JAYSYZ010000076.1:0-4702 GCA_043727195.1 Paracoccaceae bacterium | reverse complement strand
CGTCCTGGGCCCGCGCCGACTGGCCGCCGCAGCCGGCGGATGACCTGACGGCCGCGCTGACCGGCGAATGGGCCACCCCGCCCGCCAAAGAGGGGCGTGCCGCTGGCGACAAGATCGCCGCCAAGGCCGCCGAAATGGGCACGGCGGTGTCAGATGAACAGATCCGGCGCGCCGTCCTCGACAGCGTTCGCGCCATCATGATCATCCGCGCCTACCGCATCCGTGGCCATCTGGCGGCCGATCTTGATCCGCTTGGCCTCACCGATACCAAGCACCACCCGGAACTTGACCCGCTGTCCTACGGCTTTACCGAAGCTGACATGGACCGCCCGATCTTTATCGACAACGTCCTCGGCCTGACCCACGCCTCGATGCGCGAGATTGTGGAGATCGTGAAACGCACCTACTGCGGCACCTTTGCGCTGCAATACATGCATATCTCTGACCCGGAACAAGCCGCGTGGCTGAAAGAGCGGATCGAAGGCTACGGCAAGGAAATCGCCTTTACCCGCGAAGGTCGCAAGGCGATCCTGAACAAACTGGTCGAGGCCGAGGGGTATGAAAAATTCCTGCACGTCAAATACATGGGCACCAAGCGGTTCGGTCTTGATGGCGGCGAAAGCCTGATCCCGGCGATGGAGCAGATCATCAAGCGCGGCGGTGCGCTCGGGGTCAGGGAAATCGTCATCGGCATGCCGCACCGGGGCCGGTTGTCGGTGCTGGCCAATGTGATGATGAAACCCTACCGGGCGATCTTTCACGAATTCCAGGGTGGCAGCTACAAGCCCGACGAGGTCGATGGCTCAGGCGATGTGAAGTATCACCTCGGCGCGTCGTCCGACCGTGATTTCGACGGCAACACCGTCCACCTTTCGCTGACCGCCAACCCAAGCCATCTGGAGGCGGTGAATCCTGTCGTCCTTGGCAAGGTGCGCGCCAAACAGGACCAGAACAACGATACTGAACGCGGCTCGGTGCTGCCGATCCTGCTGCACGGCGACGCGGCCTTTGCGGGCCAGGGCGTCGTTGCCGAATGCTTTGGCCTGTCGGGCCTCAAGGGCCACCGCACCGGCGGTACCATCCATATCATCGTGAACAACCAGATCGGCTTTACCACCGCACCGTCCTACAGCCGGTCTTCGCCCTATCCGACCGACATCGCGCTGATGGTCGAAGCACCGATCTTTCACGTCAACGGCGATGACCCCGAGGCCGTCGTGCATGCCGCCCGCGTGGCCATCGAATACCGTCAGAAGTTCCACAAGGACGTGGTCCTCGACATCTTCTGTTACCGCCGGTTCGGTCATAACGAGGGGGATGAACCGATGTTCACCAACCCCGCCATGTACACCCGCATCCGCAAGCAAAAGACCACGTTGCAGTTGTATACCGAACGGCTGGTCGCCGACGGGCTGATCCCCGAAGGCGAGATCGAGGATATGAAAGCGGCGTTTCAGGCCCGCCTGAACGAAGAGTTCGAGGTCGGCAAGGCCTTCAAGCCGAACAAGGCCGACTGGCTGGATGGCCGCTGGAAGAACATGGCCACCAAGGATCTGAACAACTACCAGCGCGGTGAAACCTGGATCAAGGCCGAAACTCTGGCCGAGATCGGGTCAGCCCTGACCCGCGTGCCCGACGGGTTCGAAATTCACAAAACTGTCGTCCGCCAACTTGAATCGAAGGCAAAAATGTTCGAATCCGGCAAAGGCTTCGATTGGGCTACAGCAGAGGCGCTGGCCTTCGGCTCGCTCTGCACCGAAGGTTTTCCGGTGCGGCTGTCCGGCCAGGACTGCACCCGCGGCACCTTCAGCCAGCGCCACTCTGCCTTTGTCGATCAGGTGACGGAAGAGCGTCACTACCCCCTGAACCACATCCGCCCGGGACAGGCCCGCTATGACGTGATCGACAGCATGCTGTCGGAATACGCGGTACTCGGCTTCGAATACGGCTATTCGTTGGCCGAGCCGAACGCGCTGACCCTGTGGGAGGCGCAGTTCGGCGATTTTGCCAATGGCGCGCAGATCATGATCGACCAGTTCATCAACTCGTCCGAAGCGAAGTGGCTGCGGATGTCGGGCATGGTGATGCTGCTGCCGCACGGCTATGAAGGCCAGGGGCCGGAGCATTCTTCGGCCCGGCTGGAACGCTTCCTGCAGCTTTCCGCCGAAGACAACTGGATCGTCGCCAACTGTTCGACGCCGGCCAACTACTTTCACATCCTGCGCCGCCAGTTGCACCGGACCTACCGCAAGCCACTGATCCTGATGACGCCCAAATCGCTGTTGCGCCACCCGATGTGCATCTCTGAGGCCGCCGATTTCACCGATGGTTCGACCTTCCACCGCTGCCTCTGGGACGATGCGCAGAAAGGCAACTCTGCCCTCACGCTGAAGCCCGATGCCAAGATAAAGCGGGTCGTCCTGTGTTCGGGAAAGGTCTACTTCGACCTTCTGGCCGAACGCGATGCGCAGAAGCTGGAGGATGTGTATCTGCTGCGGGTGGAACAGCTTTATCCGGTGCCCACTATCTCGCTGTCCCAGGAACTGGGCCGCTTTCCCAAGGCCGAGGTGATCTGGTGCCAGGAAGAGCCGAAGAACCAGGGCGCATGGTCGTTTCTGGAACCCGAGATGGAAGTGATCCTGACAAAGGTGCGCGGCAAGCCCACCCGGATGACCTATGCGGGCCGCAACGGCTCGGCTTCGCCGGCCACGGGTCTGGCCAGCCGGCACAAGTACGAACAGCAACAACTGGTCAACGCGGCGCTTGGCCTGACCTGACAACCCGGAAGTGGGAGAGACGAAAATGACTGACGTGATGGTGCCCGCGCTTGGCGAATCGGTGTCCGAGGCAACAGTTTCCACCTGGTTCAAGAAACCGGGCGATGCGGTGAAGCAGGACGAAATGCTGTGCGAACTTGAAACCGACAAGGTAAGCGTCGAAGTCCCCTCGCCGGTAACTGGCGTGCTGGCCGAAATCCTCGCGCCCGAAGGCACGACCGTCGCCGCCAGCGCGCGCCTTGCCATCGTGACCGAAGGGGCCAGCGCGGCCCCGGCCAAACCAGCACCCGCCGCCGCCCCGGCTGCCGCCACACCGGCGAAATCAGTCGAAGACGCGCCTGCCGGCAAGAAGGCGATGGCCGAGGCCAGCCTGACCCCCGATCAGGTACAAGGCACCGGCCGCGATGGCCGCATCATGAAGGACGACGTTGCCCGCGCCGTCGCCGGTGCCCCCGGTGCCGCCGCCGCCGTTGCAGCACCTGCGCCCGCGCCCGCCGCCCTGCCGCGCGCGCCCGTCCCCGCCGACGACGCCGCCCGCGAGGAACGGGTCAAGATGACCCGCCTGCGCGCCACCATCGCCCGCCGCCTGAAAGACGCGCAGAACACCGCCGCCATGCTGACCACCTATAACGAGGCGGACATGTCCGCGATCATGGCGCTGCGCAACGAATACAAGGACATGTTCGAGAAAAAGCACGGCACCAAGCTGGGCTTCATGTCGTTCTTCGTCAAAGCCTGCTGCCATGCGCTGGCCGAAGTGCCCGAGGTCAACGCCGAGATTGACGGTCAGGACGTGGTCTACAAGAACTACGTCCACATGGGCGTCGCCGTCGGCACCCCCTCCGGCCTCGTCGTGCCGGTGGTCCGCGATGCCGACCAGATGGGCTTTGCGCAGATCGAAAAGAAGATCGCCGAGTTGGGCCTCCGCGCCCGCGACGGCAAGCTTAGCATGGCCGAGATGCAGGGCGGTTCCTTCACCATCTCCAACGGCGGCGTCTACGGCAGCCTGATGTCATCCCCCATCCTCAACCCCCCGCAATCCGGCATCCTCGGCATGCACAAGATCCAGGACCGCCCGGTTGTCGTGGCGGGCCAGATCGTCATCCGCCCGATGATGTACCTGGCGCTGAGCTACGACCACCGCGTGGTGGACGGCAAGGGCGCGGTGACGTTCCTGGTGCGGGTCAAGGAGGCGCTGGAGGATCCGAGAAGGTTGTTGATGGATTTGTGAGATGACTGGAACAGGAAACAAAATTCAAACTGAGCATAATATCGAAGGTTTCTTAATTCGTCTGAATAGTGAAAGCCCACGATCACGAATTCTTTTAGAATCGGGGTTGCTGGAAGAACTCTTACGCTCAGCAATCTTACGCCGACTTGCGACTAACAAGTCGTCGGAAGAGCTTTTCGGAGAAGGAAGTGGGCTAGGTCTAGTTACATTAGCTAAGTACGCCCATGCCTTGGGATTGATTGGCGGCCGCGAGATAGATGCGCTCAAGAAGTTTGCAAAAGCGCGCAACAAAATTGCACACTCGTGGCAATGCGATTTTACCGACCCTGAATTGCAGAATATTTCGGCTTCCATCCAGTTTTTGGTGGTGAAAGGCGAAGATACAATGCCCGACCATCAACGGTGTTTTGCCCGGTTGGACTACTTAGGCGTTTACTTAACAGAGGTATTTTTCAATCGTTTCCTCAAATCAACATCGACGATCTACGATGGAGGTGTTTTTGCAAAAAGCCTTCTCGTCGATCCAGTAACTGGAGCGCGCGAAGTTAAAGTTGAATCGGCACCATGATACCCACCTCCACAAAACGATCACGCTCTCCCCCTCGTGGGGAGGGATGGGGAGGGGGCTCTGTCCAAACCCGCGCCAAATTCCCCCCTCTCCCAACCCCTCCCCAAGCGGGGGAGGGGAGGCGCA
>JAYSYZ010000075.1:0-4705 GCA_043727195.1 Paracoccaceae bacterium | reverse complement strand
GGACCTTTGGCGAAAACTACGTGCAAGAGGCGGCGGAAAAATGGCCGGACCTGCGGGGCCGGTTCGGCGCGGTTGCGGTGCACATGATCGGCCCGCTGCAAACCAACAAGGCAAAGCTCGCCGTCGATCTGTTCGACGCGATCCACACGCTGGACCGCCCGTCGCTGGCACAGAAACTGGCCAACCTCGCGCAGGCGCGCGGCACCTGCCCGCAACTGTTCGTGCAGGTGAATACCGGGGCCGAGCCGCAAAAGGCCGGGGTGCTGCCCGCCGATCTGGACGCCTTTCTGCAAGACTGCCGCAGGATGGACCTCCCGCCCCACGGGTTGATGTGCATCCCGCCCGAAACCGAAGATCCCGCCCCGCATTTCGCCATGCTGGCGCGGATGGCCGCCGACCACGGCCTGACCGGTCTGTCGATGGGGATGAGCAGCGATTTCGAGGCGGCGATTGCCCATGGTGCCACCCATATCCGCGTCGGCAGCGCGATCTTCGGCGCGCGGCCGCCAAGGGCCTAGCCCCCCTCCCCCACGAAGGGGGAAGGGGGCGGGTTGCACCCTTTGTCCAGAGATTGCCACGGCTGCCGAACCCGTCCCTCCCCTCCCCCTGGTGGAGAGGGGCTGGGGGCAGCGCGGCGTGACGTTCCTCAGGTCAACCAGACCCTTGCATAGGGCGGCAGGGCGATGTGGCCGTCCTCCGGCAGAACCGGGTGATCCGACAGCGCATCGTACATCCGGGTTACACCGACGGCGCGCGCCCACGCCTCGGGCAGCCGCTGCCAGCTTTCGGTAAAGTTGAACAGGCACAGCACAACCCCGGTGGGCGCGACCCGGAGGAACGAAAACACGCCGTCCAGACCGGAACTGACCACGCGCACCGGCATGGCCGCATGCAGCGCCGGCAACGCCCGCCGCCGCGCCAGAATGTGCCGCACCCCCGCGAACACCCGTGCGCCCGGTGTGACACCCTCATGGCGGGCGGTGGCGGCCTGCCAATCCATCCGGGGCCGGTGAATCCAGCGGCTGTCATGGGCATGTTCCGGCACCTGCAGATAGCCGTGATCATTGGTCAGCGCCAGCTCATCCCCCATGTAGATCAACGGGATACCGCCATACGCCGCGATCAGCGCATGGCCCATCAGGATGCGCTGCACCGCAGCCTCGACCCCCGCCACATCGCCCGCCGCCATCGCCCTTTCCATCCCCGCCAGCGAGGCGAAGCTGCCCGAAATGCGCTTGTCGCCGGTTGCCTCGTTGAACTGGAACAACGCCCCGACTGCAAAGCTGCCGGGAAAGCCGCCCTCATAAAACTCCGACAGGAAATTGCGGTGGCCATGCCCCGACGCACCCACCGCGGCGGCATCCTCATCGGTGATCGCCCAGCCGATGTCATCGTGGCAGCGGATGTAGGTGGCATAGGTCGCATTGGTCAGCCGGTCGGGGAAATGCGTGCCCAGGACATGGGTCATCAGCCGGGTATCGCGGGTGGCCAGCGCCGACCAGAACTGCACCATCAGGCTGTTGTGGTAGGCAAGATTGCCCTCGCGCCCGTCATGCCGCCCGCGACCCAGATAGGGCAGCATTTCGGCCGGGGCCACGATCGCCTCTTCCAGATGGATCACGGCGGCAGAGGCGATGCGCGAACAGGCCCGCAGCGCCTGCAGCAGCATATGAACCTCTGGTTCCGACTGGCAGCGGGTGCCCATCCGCTTCCACATGAAGGCCACGGCATCCAGGCGCAGCACATCGACACCCTTGTTGGCCAGAAACAGCATGATCTCGACGATTTCCAGAAAAACCGCCGGATTGGCCCAGTTCAGATCCCACTGGTGTTCGTTGAACGTGGTCCAGACCCATTTGCCGAACGCGGGGTAATGGGTAAAGTTGCCCGGCGCGTTGTCGGGAAACACCTCGACCAGCGACTGCTCATAGCGACGCGGCATGTCCGGCGTGTCGAACATCAGGTAATAATCCTGAAACGCCGCATCGCCCGTCGCGGCCTGCCTGGCCCAGGCATGTTCCTTGGCCGTATGGTTCAGCACCAGGTCGATGCAAAGCGACATGCCCCGCTGGCGCAGAGCCGCACTCACCGCCTCGAAATCCGCCATCGTGCCGAAGGCGGGGTTGATCTGGCGGTAATCCATCACCGAATAGCCGCCGTCGCTGTCACCGGGCCGGGGGCGCAGGCACGGCATCAGATGGACATAGGTGATGCCTAGGTCTTGCAGATAATCCAGTTTGTCGAGGATGCCGCGCAGCGTGCCGTTGAACCGGTCGATGTAAAGGACGTAACCCGCCATGTCGGGCCGCTGGAACCAGTCCGGTTCCAGATCGCGCCGCAGGTCAAGGTGTTTCAGATCGGCGGGGCGGTCGGTCCAGCCCGTCCGCAGCACCTGCAGCAGCGCCGCCTGGAAATCGGCGAAATCCGCGCGGTGGCCGTAAAGCGCCTGAAGCATCGGCCACAGGTCGGGGGCAGACCGCGCCAGCCGCAGCTCAAAAATCGCGTCATCCGCGCTGGACGGCGTTCCGGCCATGGTCATCCTCCCTGATCCTACGCAAAGGTTAGGCGGTCCAAAGCGTTTTGGAAAGGGGGGCGATGGTGAAGGCAGGTAGAGGTTGCGCGCCCCTCCCTTGCGAATGCGGCGACCGATTCCGCAGTGCGGTTTACCTTGACACCCCTGTCAGCCCCGGATGATCAGCCGTGTCTGATGGGTGATCCGTGGCGCGATCCAGCGCAGATCGGCAGGGGCAAAGGCCACGCAGCCTGCCGTGCGGGCATGCGGGCGTCGCCACGCATGCACAAAGATCGCCGACCCGCGCCCAGCCACCGATTGCGGCCAGTTCCAGTCGGTGATCAGGATCAGGTCATACATCGGATCGGCCCGCCGCAGGCGTTCGTGGCTGAAAGCGTGCGGCGCGCGGACCATCAGGTTGTAATCCTCGTCCTTTGGATCGTCGGACCAGAGGTCTGGCGGCCCAATGGGCAGCGCCCAATCGGCCGGCCGCACCATCCGGTCGGGGCGGTACAGCATACCGACGATCCGGTGGGTGCCCGCAGGCGTCGCCCCGTCACCCTCGCGTTTGCGCGCGGTGATGCCGCTGCGCCCGATCGTGCAGGCAAACCGCCGCCCCATGAACCGCGCGCCCCACGGGCCGACGACGATATCCTCCGTCTTCACGGCAGATGCCCCGACTTCGCGGCCTTGGTGGCCAGATAGCCCTTGTTCTGCGCGGTATGCCCCGCGTGCAGCGGCACACGTTCGGTCACGGTCAGGCCGCAGCCCTGCATCATCGCGATCTTCTTTGGATTGTTCGTCATCAGCCGCACCGCACGAAACCCCATCCGCCGCAGGATATCTGCGCCGATACGGAAATCACGCTCGTCATCCTCGAACCCCAGCCGATGGTTTGCCTCGACCGTGTCAAAGCCCTGATCCTGCAATGAATAAGCGCGCATCTTGTTGGCAAGACCAATGCCGCGCCCCTCTTGATTAAGGTACAACAGCACTCCCGCGCCCTCTGCCCCCATCTGCGCCAGGGCGCTGCGCAGTTGCGGGCCGCAGTCGCATTTCAGCGATCCCAACACATCGCCGGTGAAACAGGCCGAATGCAACCGCGCCAGCACCGGCTGGCTGCGGTCCGGCTTGCCGATTTCGATGGCGTAGTGCTCCTCTGTGCCGTCCTCGGGGCGAAAGATATGCACCCGGCCCGCCTGACTGGCCAGCAGCGGCACGCGCGCCGATACCACCTCGGCCATCGGGGACAGCGCCGCCAGCACTGGCCCGATTTCCTCCAGTGTCAGCAGCGTCAGGGCGTTGTCACGGGCCACTGCCAATGCGCCCGTCACCGGCACCAGCAGGGCGGCCGGCAACAGATGCGCCGATTTTACCAGTGCAATCGCCGCGCGGTGCAGGTCGGCGGCGCCGTCGCGCAAGGATTGCAACGGGCCCTTCATCGGCATCCGCAAATCATCCGCCGGGTCCGCCAGGGCGCGCAGCCAGCCCATCCCCGCCTCGGCCGGTAAGGCGATCCGCGCCAGATCGCCGTCATAGGCGCGCGCCTTCAGCGTTTCCGCCCGGCGTGCGGTGATGGCCAGCACCGGCACGCCGAACCCGCGCAGCGCCGCCAGTCGATCCGCATCCAGCGCCTCGACCGCCACCACCAGCGCGGCCTGTCCGCCACCCGTCAGCACCACCGGCACGCCCATGCGCAGATCGCCCCGCGCGCGGGTCAGGCGTTCGGTGATGGTCGGGGCCAGGGTGGGGGATGATAAGGCGGCAGGTGTCATGCCCAATCCATACCCCCCGGATGACGAAATTGAAACATACCCGCGCCCCCCGACACGACCGCGTGAAATTCCTGTCGCAAATCTTGCAGCCTTCGTGATCGAAGCGCATCTCCTGCCCAACAGCAACGGAGGCTACCATGGCCCAACTTCGCAAGATCCTTCTGGTTGATGATGATGACGACCTGCGCGAAGCGCTCAGCGAGCAACTGGTGATGACCGAGGATTTCGACGTCTTCGAAGCCCGCACCGGGGCCGAGGGGATGGAGAAATCGAAGGCCGCCCTTTACGACCTGGTGATCCTCGATGTGGGTCTGCCCGATACCGATGGCCGCGAACTTTGCCGCCGGATGCGCAAGGGTGGGGTAAAATGCCCGATCATGATGCTGACGGGGCATGACACCGACAGCGACACCATTCT
>JAYSYZ010000074.1:0-1936 GCA_043727195.1 Paracoccaceae bacterium | reverse complement strand
GACACCCCCAACATCGAGGAGACCCCCATGGCACGTGCGCAAGGCGCGCGGGCGCAGATGGCGCTTGCGTATGAGACGGTTTACGGCACCCCGCCGGTGAGTGGGTTCCCATTGATGCCCTTTGCGCGGACGACGCTCGGATCGGAACAGCCGCTGCTGGAATCCGAACTTCTGGGCTATGGCCGCGATCCCTTGGCCCCGATCAAGGATGCGGTCACCGCCGACGGCGAGGTGGTGATCCCCATCGACGTCGAGGCGTTCGGCTATTGGCTGAAGGCGGCGTTTGGCCAGCCGGTGACCAGCGGCACAACGCCCAAGACCCACACCTTCCAGTCGGGCAACTGGACCCTGCCCAGCATGGCCATCGAAACTGCCATGCCTGAGGTACCCCGCTTCGCGATGTATTCCGGCTGTGTGCTGGATCAGCTGACATGGCAGATGCAGCGGTCGGGCCTGTTAACTGCGACGGCCCGGCTGGTGGCCCAAGGCGAAACCATCGCTGCTGCCACGGCGGCTGGCATGCCAACGGCGCTGGGCCTGCAGCGCTTTGGCCATTTCAACGGCACGGTGAAACGCAATGGCTCGGCCTTGGGCAACGTGGTCTCGGCCGAGATCACCTATTCCAACAACCTGGACCGGATCGAGACCATCCGCGGCGACGGTCGCATCGATGGCGCCGACCCCGCCATGGCCGCCCTTTCAGGCCGGATCGAGGTGCGGTTTTCGGACACGACACTGATCACGCAAGCCATCGACGGCACGCCCTGCGAGCTGGAGTTCAACTACAGCCTAGGGGCCAACGCCAGCTTCACTTTCACCGCACACGCCGTCTACCTGCCCCGCCCGCGCATCGAGATCGCCGGGCCCCAGGGCGTGCAGGCGACCTTCGACTGGATGGCCGCCAAGGCCACCAGCCCGGCCCGCATGTGCACCGCCGTTCTCGTCAACACCCTTGCAGGATACTGATCATGATCCGACTGAACCTGACTGCCACGCCCGAATGGCTGGACCTCGCCCCCGGCCTGCGCCTGCTCGTCGGCCCCCTGACCACCGCGCTGATGGTGTCGGCGCGTGCCGATCCAGCCATCGAAGCCCTGCCGGGAGGAGCGACGCAAGAGGCGCTGGCGCTCGCGATGGGCAAGGCCGTCGCTCGCCGCGCGGTGCTGGATTGGGAAGGAGTGGGTGATGATGCCGGGAATGTCGTGCCCGTCTCCCCCGAAGGCATCGACGCCCTTCTGGAACTCTGGCCGGTCTTCGAGGCCTTCCAGACCATGTATGTCGCGAAGGGTCTGATCTTGGACGCGGAAAAAAACGTCTCCGCGCCCTCGCCGACTGGTCCTTCGGCGGGGGCGACCGGTACTGCGCGGCCTGCGCAGGCCCCTGCCCAGACTGCCCCGCAAGACTGAACCGACCCCAGACCACCGAGGGTTGGCAGGTCTGGGACCTTGTCGGTCGCCTTGGTGGCCAGCTGCGCGTGATCCCCGGCGCGGTCCTCGGTTGGGACATGGGCGCGGCGCTCGCCATGGCGCAGGCGCTGGTCATCGACACCCTGATCGCCGCCGAACTGCTGCCCGAGATCGAGGCGGTGATGGTGCGCAAACTGAACGAACAGATGGAAGGAAGCCGCGATGGCTGAAAAACGCGTGTCCGTCCGCCTCGTGGCCACCAGATCTGGGCGCACCTGCGCGTGCCCTTTGTCGCGCAAGGCCTGGCAAGTTTCCGTCAGGTTCAGGGGTTGCGCTTCGGCCCCTTCAGCATCCGGCACCGCCTCCTGCATCAGGGCGATCAGGGCGGCTTCCATCCGGGCCGCGTGATCTAGACGGCGGGTCGAGGCATACTCGACCCCCAGATGCACATAGACCGTGATGGCCGGATCATTGCTGGCACTCCCCAGCGCCTCAAGATCGGCAAAGGCCCGATGCAATTCCCGGCCGGA
>JAYSYZ010000073.1:0-12991 GCA_043727195.1 Paracoccaceae bacterium | reverse complement strand
AGCAGGGCAGCGATGGCTAGGGTGCGAAGGCTCACGTCACTTTGGCTTTCTTTTTGTCGTGCCTGATGGTGCGGAGGCTTGGCTGGGGCGCCAGGATTCGAACCTGGGAATGGCGGTACCAAAAACCGCTGCCTTACCACTTGGCGACGCCCCAACCGTGCCGCGCTGTGTAGCGAAGCGGTCTGCGGCGTGCAAGGGGGAAGGATGCGATTTTCGCCGCTTGTCCGGCGGGGTGGGCATCGCTAGGACGGGGCAATGCAATGGGACGCGATCATCCTCGGGGCCGGGGCGGCGGGCATGATGGCCGCAATCGAGGCGGGGCGTCGCGGGCGGCGGGTGCTGATCATCGACCACGCCAAGGCGCCGGGAGAAAAGATCCGGATATCTGGTGGCGGGCGGTGCAATTTCACCAACCTTGGCATCGCGGCGGAGCGGTTTCTGTCGAAGAATCCCCGCTTTGCCCTGTCGGCGCTGAAGCGGTTCAGCCAGTGGGATTTCATCGCGCGGCTGGATGCGGCGGGGATTGCCTGGCATGAAAAGACGTTGGGGCAGCTGTTCTGTGACGGGTCGGCCCGTCAGGTTGTGGACATGCTGGTCCGTGACATGGAGAGGGCGGGGGTGGTGCTGTGGGTGGGCTGCGACGTCGGCGCGGTCATGCAGGGGCCTGCCGGGTTTGTGGTAGATACGGCGCGGGGGCCGCAGACGGCGGCGTCGGTCGTGGTGGCAACAGGTGGCAAGTCGATCCCAAAGATGGGGGCGACGGGCTTTGGCTACCGGGTGGCGGAGGCTTTCGGGCTGCCGCTGGTGGAAACCCGGCCGGGTCTGGTGCCCCTGACTTTCGCGGCGCAGGAACTGGCGTGGATGGTGCCCTTGGCCGGGGTGGCGGCGCAGGCGCGGGTGGCTTGCGGGCGGCAGGGCTTTGACGAGGCGGTCCTGTTCACCCATCGCGGGCTTTCTGGCCCGGCGATCTTGCAAATCTCCAGCTACTGGCGCGAGGGGGCGGGGATTGCGGTGAACCTTACCCCCGGGCGCGACGCGGCGGCCGACCTGCGCGCGGCCAAGGCGGCATCAGGGCGCGGGATGTTGCGCGCCGCGCTGGGGCGATCGGTGCCCGACCGGCTGGCGCGGCATCTGGAAGAGGCGTCGGGGGTGACGGGGCCGCTGGCCGAAGTGCCGGGCGCGGTGCTTGACCGGGTGGCGGCAATGATGACCGACTGGCGGCTGGTGCCGGTCGGGTCCGAAGGCTACCGCACCGCAGAGGTGACGCTGGGGGGCGTGGACACCGATGCGCTGGACGCCCGCACCATGGCGGCAAAGGCCGTGCCGGGCTTGTATTTCATCGGCGAAGTGGTGGATGTGACGGGGTGGCTTGGCGGGTATAACTTTCAGTGGGCCTGGTCGTCGGGCTGGGCTGCGGGGCAGGTGGTCTGAGCGGTCACCGATTCATTTGCCGGAGCGTTGAGACAGAGGCTCAGATTCAGAGACTTGCCGGAGGGTCACCCCGGCGATGCAAAAGCCGAAAGCGGTATGCCTGACGAGTTTTCCAGCCGTCGCCGCCTTGGCCGGGGCGACAGCGCGGCGCAGCGGTAAACCGCCCTAATCGGCGCGGCGTGCCGCCTCGATCACGGCGACGTCGATCCTGGTCATGTCCATCATCGCCGCGAAGGCGCGTTTCGCCTCGTCTCCGCCTGCGGCAATCGCCTCGGTCAGGACGCGCGGGGTGATCTGCCAGGACAGCCCCCATTTGTCCTTGCACCAGCCGCAGGCGCTTTCCCGGCCGCCGTTGCCGACGATGGCATTCCAGTAGCGGTCGGTTTCCTCCTGATCGTCGGTGGCGATCTGGAACGAGAACGCCTCGCTTTGCCGGAAGGCCGGGCCGCCGTTCAAGCCGAGGCAGGGAATGCCCGCGACGGTGAATTCGACCGTCAGCACATCGCCCGCCTTGCCTGAGGGATAGTCGTCGGGCGCGAGGTGGACCGCGTTGACCGTGCTGTCGGGAAAGGTTTCAGCGTAAAAGCGGGCGGCAGCTTCGGCATCCTTGTCGAACCAGATGCAGATGGTGTTCTTGGAAATTGCCATTGGTCATCCTTTCGACCGCGACGTGCGGCAACGGTCTTGCCTGCGGTCATCATCGCCTGTCTTTTGCTGCCGGTCGAGGCGGAACGTTCGGGAACCGGGCGGTGCTCCCCGGATGTCGGCGGTTTTCGCCTTCTGCCCTCTCAGACCCTGATCGGACCGGCCTTTGCCAGCCTGTCAAACGCCATCAAACTGGCCACCAACGCGGGCATCTGAGAAAGCGGGATCATGTTCGGGCCGTCGCTGGGGGCGGTGTCCGGGGCCTCGTGCGTTTCGATGAACACCCCGGCGATGCCAAGCGATACCGCACACCGCGCCATCACCGGGGCAAACTCGCGCTGCCCGCCAGAGGAATTGCCCTGACCGCCAGGTTGCTGCACCGAATGGGTGGCGTCCATGATCACCGGATAGCCGGTGCGCATCATGATCGGCAGCGACCGCATGTCAGCCACCAGCGTGTTGTAGCCGAAACTCGCGCCGCGTTCGGTCAGCAGGATGCGGCTGTTGCCGGTGGACGCGACCTTTTCGGCGACATTGGCCATGTCCCAGGGCGCAAGGAACTGCCCCTTCTTGACGTTGACCACCGCGCCGGTTTCGCCCGCGGCCAGAAGGAGGTCGGTCTGCCGACACAGAAAGGCGGGGATCTGGATCACGTCGACCACCGTTGCCGCCTCGCGGGCCTGGGCTGCGTCGTGGACATCCGTAAGCACGGGCAGCCCCATCGCGCGGATCGCGGCCAGAACCTGCAACCCGGCCTCCATCCCCAGACCGCGGCGGCCCTTCAGCGAGGTACGGTTGGCCTTGTCGTAGCTGGCCTTGAAGACATACTGCGCGCCCGCCACGCGGCACGCTTCGGCCATCGCCCCCGCGATCATCTGCGCATGGTCGAGGCTTTCCAACTGGCAAGGCCCGGCGATCACCAGAAGCGGGCGGTCGTTGCCGACCGTCAGCGCACCGATCTGTACATCTGTCATGACACCCCCGGCCCGATCTTACGCAGAGACCTGTTCGCGCAGGATTGCGGCGGTCATCGAGACCATGAGGTATATGCCCAGAAGGATCAACATCGCGACAAGCGTATTCTCGAAGGCGCGGGGATAGGCGGGCTCGTCCGTCGCGGTGGGGCTGACCGACATCGACAGATAGCGGACCTGCCGGTTGGCCTCGGTTCGGGCGGTTTCCATCGATTGCAGCGATTGCGCCAGGATCAACTGGCGGGTCTGGACATCGGCCTGCGCCATCAGCAGTTCGCCCTGCACCTGTGCCAGGCTTTCCGCGCCCGCCGAGCCTTCGGTCATCTTGGCGCGTCGGCTGGCGATCTCGTCCTCCAGCGTGGCGATGCGGCGCTTCAGGGGTTCCATCCGGGCCTGATTGGGGCTCTCGTTCGCCTCCATCTGCGCGATCGACAGGCGGTCCTGGGTCAGCTGCGATTCCAGCGTGGAAATCTGGGCGGTCAACAAGCCAACCTCGGCCTCGGAGGACAGGATCTTGAATTTTTCCTGCAATTCGATAAGCTTGCGCTGCGAGCCGATCAGTGCCGCCTCAGCGTTCTGGTAGCTGGCCAGCGCATCCCTCATCTGGTCTTCGCGCAGGCGGCTGGTCAGATGGTCGACCTGTTCTTCGGCATATCTGATCAGTTGGCTGGTCCAGGCCGCCGCAACATCCGGATCGGCGGCAACCACCTCCATCCGGATAAGGCCTTCGGTCGGATCATAGGAGATCTTCACGAACTTCTTGTAGACCCGGTAGGCGCTTTCAAGGCTCGCGTCACCTGCCAGACGTTGCAGCACGTCGATGTTCTGGTTCTGGAAATGGCTGCGGAAACCCACGTCCTTGTCCAGCCGCGACATCGCGTCCCGCGACTGCAGATAGCCCTGCACGGCAATTGAATCCTGCGAGGTGGCCAGCGCGGTGCCAGAAAACAGCCCGGCAAGCGCGCCCCCGCTGGAGGCCGGGCCAGCCTGCTGGATGACGAATTCCGCCTTTGTCGCATAAAGCGGTGTCGCGACCCGGTAGTAGTACCAGCCGGCAACGATCGTCGGCAGAAAAACGAACACGAACATCCGCACCATCAGCAGTGCCAGCTTGCGGCGGCGGCGGCGCGCGATGTCGGTCTGCATGCGCAGAATTTCGGCAGCCTGGTTCACCTCGGCCCGCTGGTCGGGTGCGGGAAGGCGGATCGGCGCGGATTTTTGCGGCAGGCGGACCACGTCGCCGGGCAGTGCGGTCAAGGCGCGGCCCGTTCCGCCTGGCGCTGGCGTATCATCCGGCCCCGGCGCGGGATCGGCGGCTCCGGGCTGGGGGGCGGAACTGACCATGTCCAGCATCGAGGTGCGCGAGAACGGGTCGATCCCGGAACGGCGCAGCGACAGGATTGCCTCATAGTCCGACCGCGCCGTCACTCCATGCTTTTCGGCCACCATCCGGGCCCGGCGCAATTGCCGCCCGGTCAAGCCTTCGGCGGCAATGGCGGCGATGGCCTCTTCATCCTCTTCGGTCAGGGCGCGCGGCTGCTTGTAGGCGCTGGCGGTTGCAGGCGCAGCTTCGGTTGCCGGCTGGCCAGGCGGCTGGTCTTCGGGGCGGCGGAAATCGGTATCGCCGAAACCGTCATCGGCGGTGTTGAAAGGCAGCCCGTCAGCCGCCGGTTCAGGGCGCGGCGCCGGGGGTTGCGGGCGGCGGATGTGGAACCGGGTGGCCTTAGGTGTGGTAGTCATAGAGGCTTTTCGCTTCTGCAAGGGTGTCGAATTGATACAGCTTGCCGTTTTTCAAAACGGCGGCGGAACGGCAGAACTTTTCCAGTGTTTGCGGCGAATGCGACACGATGACAACAGTCGCGTTTTGCAGCCGGTCGCGCAGGATGTTGCCCGCCTTGCGGTTGAAGCCCGCGTCCGAGGTGGCGGGCATGCCTTCGTCGATCAGGTAGATGTCAAATTCGATGGCCAGCAGCAGGGAAAAGCTGAAGCGCGACCGCATGCCCGAGGAATAGGTGGCCAGCGGCATCTCGAAATATTCGCCAAGATCGCAGACCCAGCGGCAGAAGCTTTCGACATAATCGGGGTCAAGGCCGTACAACCGGGCGATGGCGCGGCAGTTTTCATGCGCCGAATGCTTGCCGTTGACCCCGCCCATGAAGCCGAGGGGAAAGGACACGCGGCAGGTCTTGAGGATCCGCCCCTCATCCGGTTTTTCAAGGCCCGCCATCATGTTGATGATCGTGGTCTTGCCCGCGCCGTTTTCGGCAAGGATGCCGAGCGACTGCCCCAGTTCGACACGAAACGAAGCGCGGTCAAGGATGACCTTGCGCTGTTTTCCGGTCCAGAAAGACTTTGACACACCCTGAAATTCGATCATTCCAGCCTCTGCGAACCCCGGTTGGCCAGGCAGCCCAGCCTTGGGTTACCTTTGTTGGGTTAACATCCGGTATCGCGCCTTGAAAGGGCACAAGCATGGCGGTTACGTGGCAACTCTGCCGGTCACGCGGTTGTGTGCGCCACCAAAGCATCTTTGCGGCACCAGACAAGCAGTGCGGCAAGGCCCGAAATCAGGCTGATGGCAAGGCCAAGGCGTGCCGCCTCTTGCATCGCGCCGCCGGGCAGCGTGCTGTCGAGGCCCAGTACCGGCACGGTGAACCCCATCGACATGATGAGGGTGATCCGCAGGATGTCGCGCAGTGAAATCCCCGGTGGCAACGGCAGGCCAGCCAGCGCCGCAAGGCCAAGGCCAATGACCAGCATCCCGAGCGGCCGGCCAAGCCACAGCGCCGCCAGCGTTGTCGCCGTCGTGGGTGCAAAGGCCAAAAGGTCCACCCCGCCACAGGTCAACCCGAACAGGAACAGCACCCCGACCAGCGGCCAAGCCATCAGTTGCGCCAGACGGTTGAGCGGGTCGTGCAGCAGGCCCTCGGCCTCGGCGAACAAGCCAAAGGTGCGGTTGGCATGGGCAATGGCCGGCACAACCGGCAGCAGCCCGAGCGCCGGGGGCAGACCCGAGGCTGCCACCCCGAACCAGCACATGAGCCCGGCCAGCATGTAGGGCCACAAAAGCAGCGTCGCGCGTTTGCGCTGTTCAGAGGCGTGGTCCGGCGGGCGGCGGCCAAACAGCGCCCAGACAGCAAGCGACGCTGCGACCGGCAAGATCAGCCACAAAAGGCGGAGCGAGATGTCCAGATGGCTCACCCCCATGACCACAAGGGCGGCGATGTCGGCGATAATGGTCAACACAAGCAGGAAATGCAGCGCCGGATGCCCCGGCCCAAAGATGCGGCGTCCGACAAGGTAGCCCAGCACCACGTCCGATCCCAGCGGCACCGGCCAGCCGGTGGCGAAACCCGCCTCCTCCGCAGTTTCGATCAGGGATGCGGTGATTGTCCAGACCAGTACCGCCCCGGCCATGCCGCCAAACACAAGGGCAAGTGGCAGCAGCGCCCGTTGCCGCCTCAATGCGCCGTGCTCAAGGATCAGCGCTTCCCACAGCTCCTTGGCCAGAAAGAACAGAAAGAACGCCATCAGCACATCGCTGACCAGCATCAGCGGTGTAAGGCTGAAGGGCAGGCGGGCCAGCCAGCCGGGCAGCGCCACATCGAACAGCAGCCATTCGATGCTGTCGTAATATGTTGCGGGGGCGAGGTTGACCCAGATGGTCGCCAGCGTGGCCCCGGCCAGCAGGGCAAGCGCAAAGCGGCTGACAAAAGGCGATACGCGGTACATCGGCGGCTCTCTCAAGGCCGGGCGGGGGCGATTGTGGCGGCACCCGCCGGGCTGCATCTGGTAAAGCGGGCGTGGCAAACGAGGTGACGTGCCCGGCATTAGACCGAAGCGGTGCCGTGCTGCAATGGGGAGTGGGGCCTTGCAGCCCCATGCAGCATTGGCGCAGGATCGGCGGATGGACCTTGCTCGGGATATTCGCGCTTGCCGCCTGTGTGCGGACCGCTTTGCCGCCACAATGACGGCGCATCAGCCCCGTCCGGTGGTCTGGTTTCAGCCCGGCGCGCGGCTGTTGATCGCGGGGCAGGCACCGGGCGCGCGGGTGCATGCCTCGGGGCGGCCCTTTACCGACCGGTCGGGCGACCGTTTGCGCCACTGGACCGGGCTGAGCGAGGCGGAATTCTATGACCTGACGCGGGTCGCCGTGGTGCCGATGGCATTCTGCTTTCCCGGCTATGACGCCAAAGGCGCGGATCTGGCGCCGCCGGCGATCTGCGCCGCAACCTGGCGTGGGCGGGTGATGGACGCGCTGCCGGGGGTGCGGGTAACGCTTCTGGTGGGGGGCGCGGCAATCCGCTGGCATCTGGGTCAGGCCAATATGACGGCGGCTGTGGCAGGATGGCGCGGGCCGGTTTCGGGCGGGGTGTTCCCCTTGCCGCATCCGTCGTGGCGCAATACCGGGTGGCTGAAGCGCAATCCGTGGTTCGAGGCAGACCTGCTGCCCGAATTGCGCCGGGCGGTGCGGGGGGTGATGGATGAGTGATGTGGTGACCTTGCTGGACGCGGCCCATGCGGCGGTGTCGGCCGACCCGGACAACGACGCGCTGCGCCTGCGGTTCTACGAGCGGCTGGCGGATGGCGAGTTGATCCTGCTGCTGCAACGCGAGGTGAAGGGCGATCAGGTGGAACCGCGTGTCTTTGCGCTGGAAGGCGGGCCGGTGGTGCTGGTCTTTGACCGGGAAGAGCGTCTGGCGGCGTTCACCGGCGGCATCGCACCCTATGCCGCACTGCCGGGCCGGGTGATTGCGGGAATGCTGAAGGGGCAGGGGATCGGGCTGGGGGTGAACCTCGGGGTGGCCGCGTCCTCGATGCTGCTGCCACCCGAAGCGCTGGACTGGCTGGCGATGGCGCTGGAAACCGGGCCGGAGACGGCAGAGGGGCTGCCGGAGGCGTTTCATGCGCCGAAAGGACTGCCGGAGGGGGTGGTGAAGGGCCTTGACGCAAAGCTGGCCAAGGCGGGTGGCTTGGCGGCGGGAGTTCTGTTGGCCGGGGTCACCTATGCGGGCGGGCGGCGCGGCCACCTGCTGGCGTTTCTGGATGCGGCACCCGGGGCGCAGGATGCACTGGCGCGGGCGGTGGCCGAGGCGCTGGTGTTTTCGGGGGTGGAGGCGGGCGAGCTGGATGTGGCCTTTTTCACCGCAGACCAGCCTGTCGCCCAAAAGATGGCACGGGTGGCCCTGCGGTTCGATCTGCCAAAGCCCGCGCTGCCAGACGGGCCAGGCGCGCCGGGGATGCGGCCGGACAAGCCGCCGATCTTGCGGTAATATGGGGTAAAATGATACCGTTCCTGGAAGATGTTGATTTATATAGAATTTAACTACATCCACGCACTTGACCCCGCGCTGCGTTTCGCGGATAAGCCCGCATCCGAGTTTGGGGCGACGTCCCCGATCATCCTCACGGGACCATTCGCATGAAAACCTTCACGGCTACTCCGGCCGACATCGACAAGAAGTGGATCCTGATCGACGCCGAGGGCGTCGTTCTGGGCCGTCTTGCCACGATCGTCGCCAACATCCTGCGCGGCAAGAACAAGCCGACCTTCACCCCGCACATGGACATGGGTGACAATGTCATCGTGATCAATGCGGACAAGGTCCAGATGACCGGCAACAAGCGCAACGACAAGATCTATTACTGGCACACCGGCCATCCGGGTGGCATCAAGCAGCGCACCGCGCGGCAGGTGCTGGAAGGCGCGCACCCCGAGCGGGTCGTCGAAAAGGCTGTCGAGCGAATGATCACCCGCAATCGTCTGGGCCGCGTGCAGATGACTAACCTGCGCGTCTATGCCGGTGCGGCGCATCCGCATGAAGCGCAGCAGCCCGTCGTTCTTGACGTGGCCTCGCTGAACCCGAAGAACACCCGGAGCGCATGAGCATGGCCGATATCAAAACCCTCGACGATCTGAAATTGGCCGTTGGCACCGCAGCACCTGCCGTCGTTGCCGCGCCGCGGATTGCGGTACGCGACAAGCTGGGCAGGTCCTATGCCACGGGCAAACGGAAAAACGCGGTTGCCCGTGTCTGGATCAAGCCCGGCTCCGGCAAGGTCGTGGTGAACGGCAAGGAAATGGCGGTGTATTTTGCCCGCCCGGTGCTGCAGATGATCCTGCGTCAGCCTTTTACCATCGCCAACGTCGAGGGCCAGTTCGACGTGATGGCCACGGTTGCGGGCGGCGGGTTGTCGGGCCAGGCAGGGGCCGTGAAGCACGGCATCTCCAAGGCGCTGCAGCTTTATGAACCGGCGCTGCGTGGCGCGTTGAAGGCCGCAGGCTTTCTTACCCGTGACAGCCGCGTCGTCGAACGCAAGAAATACGGCAAGGCCAAGGCGCGCAAGAGCTTCCAATTCTCCAAGCGCTAAGGCCGGGGCGCCACAGGCGCATGCCTTCGAAACTGGGAAAGGCCCGCCATTGGCGGGCCTTTTCATACTCCGGGCCTCAAATCAAAAAAAAGGGCCGGGAAATCCCGGCCCAGTCAGGGGAACATCCGAGCCTCTACGTTCAGGGCTGCCAAAAGGGTTTGCGCGCCTCGGTGGTGGCGGCATGCGGGTCGATGCCCATGTCACGCAACAGATGCGCATCAAGGCGTGACAGCATCGCACGCTCGCGGCGGCGGGTCAGGGCGGCGGTTACCGTGGCGCGCAGCTGCGCCAACACGCCGATGCTGCGGCTGCGATTGCCGGCGAAAATGGTCTTGGTCTGGGGCATCACGGCCTCCTGTCTTTTTGTATTGATACAATTTATATCGTTTGCTAAGCTGATTGTATCAAAATGCCGCAATGGGTTGCCAGAGGATTATTGTGACTGATACAAATTGGGCCCCCGATCTGAGTCAATTTCCTGGTCCGAAGTATCTGGCCCTCAGCCGTGCCCTGCGTGATGCGATCCGGGGTGGCGATCTGGCAGCCAATGCGCAGCTTCCTACCGTGCGCGATCTGGCCTGGCGGCTGCATCTGACGCCGGGAACCGTGGCGCGCGCCTATCAGATGGCCACGCAAGAGGGGCTGTTGGCCGCGACCGTGGGGCGCGGCACCTTTGTTGCGGCACAGTTGCCGCGGCTTGGGCCGACGCAGGCATTGTATACCGAACGGATCACCGGGGGCAGCAGCGGGCTTGTCGACCTGCGCCCGCCGCAGGTGCCCGAGGTTGGGCAATCACCGGCGTTCCGCGCCGCACTGCTGCAGATGGCCGAAGGCACCGGCGCTGGCTGGCTGGATTACACCAGCCAGCTGGGCGAAACCGCGCTGCGGGCCGAGATCGTGACCTGGATGGGCGACCGGATACTGGGGCCGGTCGGGCCCGAGGATGTGGCGCTGACCCATGGTGGGCAGAATGCGATCCACCTGATCTTCGATTGTTGCCTGCGCGGCGACCGCCCCGTCGTGCTGATCGAGGAACTGGCCTATCCCGGCTTTCGCTATGCCGCCCGCGCCGCCCGGGCCGAAGTGGTGCCGGTAGAGATCGACGATCAGGGAATCGTGCCCGATGCTTTGGAGGCGGCCTGTCGGCGGCACGGCGCGCAGGTCCTGTGCCTGACGACCGAGGCGCAGAACCCGACGACAGGGCGGATGCCAGTGAAACGGCGCCAAGAGATCGCCGAGATCGCCAGGACCTATGACCTGCAGGTGCTGGAGGATGACTGCTATTCGGTGGCCAAAACGACGATCCCGAGCCTGCGCGCGCTGGCACCGGAGCGGGTCTGGCTGGTGGGATCGGTGTCAAAGACCATCTCGGCGGCGCTGCGCTTTGGCTATGTGATCTGCCCGGCAGGCATGGGCGAGGCGGGGCGGCTGACGGCACAGCACGGCTTTTTTGCGCTGTCGCGCCCGGTGGCGGACCTGATGCTGCATCTGTTCCGCTCAGGCGCTGCGGCGGACATCAAGGCCCGCGTGCAGGCAGAATTTGCGGCGCGGCTGCAAAGTCTGGTCAACCTTCTTGGCGCGTATGATCTTGGCTGGCAGCAGGGTGTGCCGTTTGTCTGGCTGCGGCTGCCGCTGGGGTGGCGCGCCTCTACCTTCCTGCGGATGGCCGAGGCGCGGGGCGTGCTGGTGCGCTCGGCCGATGAATATGCGCTTGTTCATGGCCGCGCGCCGAATGCGGTCAGGATCGCAATTCCCGGCAACCTGCCGCGTGGTGATTTTGACGCGGCATTGACGGTGCTGGCAGAACTTCTGGCCCGCCCGCCCGCAGACCTTTCGGTCTGAGCCCCGCGGGGCGGGAAAACCTGACCTGTTGCAGATGGGCACTGATCACGCGGAATTGCCCGCGGCGGGAGTTGACCGAAACCCCGGATATGCCTCAGGATTCGACACAGAGCAGAAAAACAAAAGAGAGCCCGAAAAATGGGACAGCAAACCACCTTTCACGCCCCGCACGGGGGCGCTGATTTCCTTGGCTGGCGCAAGACGCGGGCCGGGGGCACCGAAATCGTGTATGATGATGGCGTGATGCGGCGGATGATCTGGCGCGTGGCGTCCGGTGATCCGTCCGAGGCGCGCATATCGGAGGCGCTTCGCGTTGCCGTGGGCAGCCTGCGGGTGGTGCCGACGCTGTATGACGAACTGAAAAAACGCGCCATCGCGATTGAACGCGTCGCAGGCTGAGGCTGCTTGCGGCACCTGTCGCATCCCGGGCGGCGCAATCCGCCCGGTTTTCGCGCTGCTTTTCCGCCGCCATGAAGCCCCCCTTGCCTTCGCGTTGGCAAACGGTCTAAATTTGATCAAACTAAAAGACTGACCGCGCGGCCAACAGGGGGCACCATGGCGCAATCGTCGAAGTCCGAGGCGAAGGCCGGTCTGACGCTGATCAGCCCGACCGCTATCTATGCCATTCTGTTGCTGGCAGCCCCGCTGGCCACCGTCCTGATCTATTCGGTGCTGACGGGGGGGCGTGGTCAGGTGGCGTTGCCGGTCACCTTCGGCAACTACCGGGAATTGTGGGAAAAGCCGATTTACGGATTCATTCTGTGGCGGTCGCTTTATGTGTCGCTGCTGGTCACCTTCGCGACGGTGGTGCTGGCATACCCGGTCGCCTATTTCGTCAGCTTTCACGTCAAGCCGCCCCGCAAGAGCCTGTGGCTGTTCCTGATCACCATTCCCTTCTGGACCAGCTACATCATTAGGGTCAGCCTGTGGTTTGTGATCCTTGGCTATGGCGGGGTGATCGACCAGACGGTGATGGCGCTTGGGCTGGCAGACGAACCACTGAACGTCGCGTCTTATGGGGTGCCGGCGATCATCATCGTGCTGGCACATGCCTATGCGCCCTTCGCGGTGCTGCCGATTTTCGTCAGCCTGGAAAAGGTCGACCGCAGCCTGCTGGAGGCGGGGCAGGATCTGGGCGAAAGCCGCTGGGTGACATTTTTGCGGGTGACGCTCCCTTTGTCGATGCCGGGGGTGATTGCGGCGGTTCTGATCGTGTTCATCCCGACGGTGGGCGATTATGTCACGCCGGAACTGGTGGGTGATGGCAAGGTGCCGATGATCGCCAACCTGATCGAGACGCAGTTGTTGAAGCTGAACAACTTTCCGCAAGGCTCGGCGCTGGCTGTCGCCTCGATGCTGATGGTGGCGGTGGTCAGCATTGCGTTCGTGCTGTTGAACAAGCGCTTTATCGCGGGGCAGAAATGACCCGGGCGCCGATCCTCAAAGGCTACACGCTGTTCTATCTGCTGTTTCTGTACGGGCCGATCCTGCTGTTGCCGATCTTTGCCTTCAACGACAGCAAGGTGGTTGCCTTTCCGCTGAAGGGCGTGACGCTGGGCTGGTTTGCGGAAATGCTGGCGGATCAGAACCTGTGGACGGCGGCGAAGAACAGCCTGATCATCGCCCTGTCGGTTTCGACGCTTTCGACGATCCTGGGCGTGTTTGCGGCGCGGGCCTCGGTGCGCTACGCGTTTCCGGGCAAGGCGCCGATCATGGCGCTGATAATG
>JAYSYZ010000072.1:0-4751 GCA_043727195.1 Paracoccaceae bacterium | reverse complement strand
CCCCCCGAGGATATTTTCGCCAAGATGAAAGGGAAAGGACATGGCTTTGAAAAAGCCCGTGCGCTGGCACATCGCCATGTTTCTGGCCCCGGCAGTCCTGGTCTATACCGCGCTGATGATCGTGCCCTTGTTCGGCACGCTGAATCTGGCGTTGTTCAACAAGACCGACGGTGGGATCAGTTTCGTCGGCCTTGGCAACTTTGCCACGCTGTTTGGTGACCCGCGCTGGTCGGGAACGTTCTGGAATGCGCTGGGCAACAACGCCTGGTTCTTTCTGATCCATATGCTGGTGCAGAATCCGATCGGCATCGCCTTGGCCGCGATCCTTTCAACCCCAAAGCTGCGCATGGCCGCATTCTACCGCACCGCGATCTTCATCCCGACGATCCTGAGTTTCGTGATCGTCGGTTTCGTCTGGAAGCTGATCCTGTCGCCGATCTGGGGCATCGCGCCCGGAATGCTGGACCTCATCGGCCTCAAAAGCCTATTCGCCCCGTGGCTGGGCAAAGAGGAATATGCGCTGACAACGCTTGCCCTCATCTCGGTCTGGCAGTTCGTCGGCATCCCGATGATGCTGATCTATGCGGCCCTTCTGTCCATCCCGGACGAGGTGCTGGAGGCGGCAGAGATGGACGGGATCACCGGCTGGTCACAGTTCTGGAAGATCAAGCTGCCCTTGATCCTGCCTGCCATCGGCATCATCTCGATCCTCACTTTCGTCGGCAACTTCAACGCCTTCGATCTGATCTACGTCGCGCAAGGCGCACTGGCGGGGCCGGACTTTTCGACCGATATCCTTGGCACTTTCCTCTATCGCACCTTCTTTGGTTTTCAGCTGCAACTAGGTGATCCCTACATGGGGTCGGCCATCGCCGGGGCGATGTTCGGGGTCATCCTGCTGGGGGTCTGCGTTTATCTGTTCGGCATCCAGACCCGGCTCAGAAGGTATCAGTTCTGATGGCGGCCCGCATGTCGACCGGACGCACGATTGCCGCCCATGCGGCGCTGATCAGCTATACCCTGATCGCGCTCTTTCCGGTGTTCGTGATCGTCATCAACAGCTTCAAATCCCGACGGGCGATTTTCGCCGATCCGCTGGCGCTGCCGCTGCCCGGCAATTTCGATCTGATCGGCTATCAGACGGTGATGAAGCAGGGCGATTTCTTTGCCTATTTCCAGAACTCGATGATCGTGACGGTGGCCAGCCTGTTCTTCGTGCTGCTGTTCGGGGCGATGGCGGCCTTTGCGCTTTCCGAATATCGCTTCCGGGGCAACACTCTGATGGGGCTTTACCTGGCACTGGGCATCATGATCCCGATCCGGCTGGGCACCGTCGCCATTCTGCAGATGATGGTTGCCTCGGGGCTGGTGAACACGCTGACCGCGCTGATCCTGGTCTACACCGCGCAGGGGTTGCCGCTGGCGGTGTTTATCCTGGCGGAGTTCATGCGGACGGTGTCGGACGATCTGAAGAACGCCGGGCGGATCGACGGGCTGTCGGAATATGCGATTTTCTTCACGCTGGTGCTGCCGCTGGTGCGCCCGGCGATGGCGACAGTGGCGGTGTTCACCATGATCCCGATCTGGAACGACCTGTGGTTTCCGCTGATCCTTGCGCCCAGCGAAGAGGTCAAGACCATTACCCTTGGTTCTCAGGTATTCATCGGCCAGTTCGTGACCAACTGGAATGCTGTGCTGGCGGCGCTGTCGCTGGCAATCGTGCCGGTGCTGGTGATGTATCTGGTCTTCTCGCGGCAACTGATCCGCGGGATCACGGCGGGGGCGGTCAAATGATCCGGGTCATGGTCGCCGGGCTGGGCAACATGGGGCGCAGCCATGCGCTAGCGTATCATCGTGCCCCGGGCTTCGATCTGGTCGGGCTGGTGAACCGCAGCACACCCACGCTTGACCCCGCACTGGCAGGTTACCCGATCACGCCGGATTTTCACGAGGCCCTGGCGCGGCTTAAGCCCGATCTTGTCTGCGTCGCGACCTATTCCGACACGCATGCCGATTATGCCATCGCGGCGATGGAGGCGGGGGCGGATGTGTTCGTCGAAAAGCCGCTGGCCACTACCGTCGCCGATGCCCGGCGGGTGGCGGATGCAGCAAAGCGGCTGGGGCGCAAGGTGGTGGTGGGCTATATCCTGCGGCATCATCCCAGCTGGATCAGGCTGATCGAGGAGGCGCGGGCCCTGGGCGGGCCTTACGTGTTCCGGCTGAACCTGAACCAGCAATCGTCTGGCGCGACGTGGGACGTGCACAAGGCGCTGATGCAGACCACCTCGCCGATCGTGGATTGCGGCGTGCACTATGTGGATGTCATGTGCCAGATCACCGATGCCAAACCGGTAGAGGTGCGGGGCATGGGCCTGCGGCTGAGCCATGAAATTGCGCCGGACATGTACAATTACGGGCATTTCCAGGTGCTGTTTGCAGATGGATCGTTGGGTTGGTATGAAGCGGGCTGGGGGCCGATGATGTCGGACACGGCGTTTTTCGTAAAGGATGTGGTCAGTCCGAATGGCGCGGTGTCGATCCGGATGCCCGAAAGCGCGCGGTCGGATGATGTGGACACCCATACCAAGACCGCCATGCTGCGCATTCACCGCGTCGGCCAGCCGGACCGGAACCTGTCGATGGCCGACGAACCCGGCCATCAGGAATTGTGCGAACGCGAACAAGCCTTTGTTGCGCGAGCGATCACCGAGAGCCTTGATCTGACGCGGCACCTGCAGGACGCCGTGCAATCCCTTGCCATCTGCCTTGCTGCGGATGAAAGCGTCCGCTCCGGCGAAGCTGTAAAATTGTGAGGTGCCATGGGCGCACTTGAGCTGAGATCGGTGACGAAAAGCTTCGGCGCGACCGAGGTGATCATGGGCATCGACCTTGAGGTGAACGAGGGCGAGTTCTGCGTCTTTGTCGGGCCGTCGGGCTGTGGAAAATCCACCCTGTTGCGGATCATCGCGGGGCTGGAAGATGCAACCTCGGGCGATATACTGCTGGATGGCAAGCGGGTGAACGACCTGGCCCCGGCCAAGCGCGAACTGGCGATGGTGTTCCAGTCTTATGCGCTTTATCCGCATCTTTCGGTCCGTGACAACATGGGACTGGCGCTGAAACAGGCAGGCAAATCGCGGGCCGAGATTGCCATTTCTACCGACCGTGCCGCCCGGATGCTGGCGCTTGAGGCGCTGCTTGAGCGCCGCCCCGCCGAACTTTCCGGCGGGCAGCGCCAGCGCGTCGCCATCGGCCGCGCCATCGTGCGCACGCCGAAACTGTTTCTGTTCGATGAGCCGCTTTCGAACCTGGACGCCGCCTTGCGCGTCGCAACCCGGATCGAAATTGCCCGGCTGCACCGCGACCTGAAGGCCACGATGATCTATGTGACGCATGATCAGGTGGAAGCGATGACCCTCGCGGACCGCATCGTCGTCTTGCGGGCGGGAAAGGTGGAGCAGATCGGCACCCCGATGGAACTGTACAACAACCCCGCGAACACCTTTGTGGCAGGCTTCATCGGCAGCCCGCAGATGAACTTTCTTGACGCCGCAGCACTTGGCCAGCCGCCGGGGCAGGTGGGCGCACGGCCTGAACATCTGGGTCTGTCCCGGCAGACCGGCGACATCGCAGGCGAGGTCAGCCATGTGGAAAAGCTGGGCGGCGAAACGCTGGTCTACGTGCGGACCGACATGCACGGGCTTTTGACCGTGCGGATGTTCGGAGAGCATGATTACGCCGTGACAGAGACGGTTTTCCTGACCCTGCCCACCGACCGTCTTTTCCATTTCGCAGTTGACGGAACGCGCCGTCCAACCAGAGCGTTCGCGTGAACTCAGGTGGCCAGCCGGCCTTACCGCGACCACATCCTGTCTCGGCATGAGAAGGTATGTGATCACACGAGGTTCGTCGTGCCCTTTTCGTGAAAAATTCATGCATAGCCGAATAAATCCGGACGCTCTGGCGTTGGCTGGGTGTCAGCGCCGCCGTTGACCTGGCAAGGCTGCAGGCGGCTGCAGAGTGACTTGAACAACAACCAAAGGGTACGGCATCCATGCAGCACTTCAGACTGATCGCCATGTCGATGGCGGCGGCCACAATCACCACTTTTGCTTTCGCCGCCGGATCGGATTCGACCGAGCCGCCGGTAAAGACGGAAACCACGCAAGTCTGCAAGGACGGGCAGGTCTTCGACCAAAAGACGCAGAAATGCCTTGACGTCGAAGGCGCGGGCCTGAGCGATGACCAGATCTACACCGCCGCCCGTGAACTGGCTTATGACGGCCAGCATGACCGGGCGCTGCAGGTGCTGGCGGCGGCGGAGAACCAGAACGATCCGCGCATCCTGAACTACAAGGGGTTTGTCAACCGCAAGGCGGGTCGCGTGGCCGAGGGCATGGAGTATTACCGGGCGGCGCTGAAAATCGACCCCGACTACATTCTGGCGCGGTCCTACATGGGTCAGGCGCTGATCGCCGACGGTGATATCAAAGGCGCACGCGCCGAACTGACGGAAATCGTGGCGCGTGGGGGCGCTGAAACCTGGGCCTATACGTCGCTGGAACGCGCGCTGGCCGGTGATGCCACGGATTGGTGACATGGGCCTGGCACCGACATCCTCGTTTCCGCCGGCCCCTGGGGTCGGCGGTTGCGTCTGGTCGCCGGATCATGTTCACCTGCGCCGGACTGGCATGTCCGCAGCAAGCCATGGCCGGAGAGTTTACGCCGTGATCGACCTCGTTCAGTTTCGC
>JAYSYZ010000071.1:0-4763 GCA_043727195.1 Paracoccaceae bacterium | reverse complement strand
TGCCGGGTGTTTAGGGTAGGTCGCGGGACGGCGCAAGGGGAAATTCCGCGCCCGCCGACCCGGTTTTCGGGCGTCAGACTTCTTCCTCGTCGCCAGCCACGTCGGTCAGATCGTCGAGCGAAACATTGTCGTCGGCATCATCTTCGAGAAGGTCGTCGTCAAGTTCGGTGTCTTCGGCGACGGCACCTTCCAGCAGATCGTCTTCGACCTCCAGATCCTCGACAAGCACATCCTCGTCCTTTTCCGGCACAACGCGTGCGATCACCGAGGCCGCCATCTTGCGGCGGACGGATTCGATATCCACCACTTCGCCCGTGTAGGGGCTGACGATCGGACTGCGGTTCAGGTCGTAGAACCGCTTGCCGGTTGTCGGGCAGATGCGTTTCGTGCCCCATTCTTGTTTGGGCATGGTGATCCCTTCACAGGCTGTCTAACAGGAAAGCCGTCGCTTGCCACAGGTGCGCGGCGCTGTCAAAGGCTTTCGTCTGCGCCGGGAAATGGCTATCAGAGACGGGCAGCGCAAGGGGGGTCTCATGCCGGTTCTGCCTGGGGCTCCGCCCGTCGAGGTGCATCTGAAGCGGTCAGCCCGGACACGCCGATTCTCGCTTCGGGTGTCGCGGCTGGATGGCAAGGTCACTCTGTCGATCCCCACCCGCGCCCGCGAGGCCGAGGCGCTGGCGTTCCTGCGCGGGCAGGAAGGGTGGTTGCGCGCTACGCTGCAGGCGATGCCGGATTCCACGGTCGCGGCCGTGGAGATCGGTTCTGCGGTCATGGTCGAGGGGCGGGCGCTGACCCTGTCGCAGGGCGCGGGCCGGGCGATCCGGGTGGAGGGTGACCACCTGCTGGTGCCCGGCGATCCGGCGCAGGCGGCTGCGCGGGTGGCGGCATGGCTGAAGGTTCTGGCGCGCGACCGCCTGGCCCGGGCCTCAAGCCACTACGCGGGGCTGCTGGGGCGGCGCTACACCCGGCTGACCCTCAGGGACACGCGGTCGCGCTGGGGCTCGTGCAGCCCGGACGGCGCCTTGATGTATTCCTGGCGGCTGATCATGGCCCCGCCATCGGTGCTCAACTATGTGGCCGCGCACGAGGCGGCGCATCTGGTGGAAATGAACCACTCCGCGGCCTATTGGGCGGTGGTGGAGCGGGTCTTTCCGGGATGGCAGGCAGAGCGCGCCTGGCTGCACGCGCATGGCCAGACGCTGCACCGTCTCCGCTTCGGGGATTGACCGGGGCGGGCAGCGGGTGTTTCCCTGTCGCCCATGCCGATCCCGCCCCGCCCGACCGATCCGAACGCCGCTGCACATGAGCGGCTGTACCGGTCCTTGCGCCAGCAGGTGATGCACGGCGAACTTGCGCCCGGCCATCCGATGACGCTGCGCGGTCTTGGCAAACAGTTCGGCGTGTCGATGACCCCCGCGCGCGAAGCGGTGCGGCGGCTGGTGGCGGAGGGGGCGCTGACCCTGTCATCCTCGGGCCGGATATCCACGCCGGAACTGACCCCGGAACGGATCGAGGAGCTGGCCGCGATCCGCGCGTTGCTGGAGCCGGAAATGGCCGCCCGCGCGCTGCCAAGGGCGCATTTCGCGTTGATCGAGCGGTTGAGTGCCATCAACCTGCTGAACGCCGATGCAGCGGTCAAGCAGGATGCCGTGGCCTATGTGCGCACCAACCTGGAATTTCACCGCACCCTTTATCTTCGAGCGCAAGCCCCGGCAATGCTGGCGATGTGCGAGACGGTCTGGCTGCAACTTGGTCCGACGATGCGGGCGGTCTATGCCCGGCTGACGCGGCGTGAACCGCCGCAGCATCACCGGATGATCCTTGCCGCCTTGAAGGCGGGCGACGAGCCGGGATTGCGACTTGCAGTCAGGACGGATGTGACGCAAGGCTTGCGGCATCTGGCCGGGTGATGGAATGACCGGCACGAGGACCGCGTTAGCTTTACCAAAGGATTACCGATGTTCAAGCAGGCTGCGGGGCTGAGCTATTACCGGTTTCTGAACCGTCTGCATTCGGACCTGCTGTTCGACTGGTACATGGAAATCGGTTGCAGAAGCGGCCAATCCTTTGCACCCGTCAGAAGCAAGACCATCGCGGTGGACCCGTTTTTTCGCGCCGAGATCAACATCATCGGCAGCAAGCCCGAGTTGCATGTTTTTCAAAAGCCCAGCGACGATTTTTTTGCGTCAAACTTTCTTGCCAACAACCATATCCGGCTGGGTGTCAGTTTTCTGGACGGCATGCATCTGTTCGAATTTCTGCTGCGCGATTTCATCAACACCGAGGCGCATAGCGCGGCGAACGGGGTGATTGTCATGCACGACTGCGTGCCGTTCGACCACCAGATGACAACGCGGGACATCGACAATTTGCCAAAGGGGTCATGGACCGGGGATGTCTGGAAATTGATCCCGATCCTGCAGGCATATCGCCCGGATTTACAACTGACGATGCTGGATGCGCGGCCGACGGGCTTGATTTGCGTGACCAATCTGGCCCCGGAAAATCAGGTTCTCAAACAGAACTACGACCAGATCTGCCGCGACTATGAAAACGTCACCCTGGATGCTTTCGGCGTCGAAAAATTCGCCGAAAGCTTTGAATTTGCCAGCGCGCTTGAATGCTGGCAGAACGGTTTCCCGCTGTTCCGGGCGGCAAGCATCGATCCGGACAAGGCCCTGATCCCGACCAAGGTCACCCCCTGAACGCGACAGGGCACGCAAACGGGCGGGGGTCAGGCGTGGATCGCCCCGTTGCCACAGGCCAGCGCCGCCTCGCGGACCGCTTCGGAGTAGGTCGGATGCGCGTGGCAGGTCAGCGCGAGATCCTGTGCCGAGGCGCCGAACTCCATCGCCACGCAAACCTCGTGGATCAGATCGCCTGCCATCGGACCGATGATATGCGCGCCGAGGATACGGTCTGTCGCCGCATCGGCTAGCAGCTTGACGAAACCTTCGCCCTGAAACACCGCCTTGGCGCGCGCATTGCCGACAAAGGGAAAGCGGCCCGCCTTGTAAGCCACGCCCGCATCTTGCAACTGCTCTTCGGTCTGGCCGACCATAGCCACCTCGGGCGTGGTGTAGATGACACCCGGAATGACGCCGTAGTTCACATGGCCATGCTTGCCCGCCAGAATCTCGGCCACCGCCATGCCTTCGTCTTCGGCTTTATGAGCCAGCATCGGGCCGACGACGGCATCGCCGATTGCATATATGCCCTTGATATTGGTCTGGAAATGATCGTCGGTCTGGATTTGCCCGCGCGGCAGCATCTCGACCCCCAGCGCCTCAAGCCCCAGGCCCGTGGTGTAGGGTTTGCGCCCCGTGGCAACGAGGACGACATCGGTCTCGAGGCTGGCTTCGCTATCGTTCTTGCGCAGCTTGTAGCCGACGGTCGCACCCTGCGGGGTAGTGGTGACGTTCTGAACAGCAGCGCCGAGGATGAACTTCAGACCTTGTTTGGCAAGGATGCGCTGAAAGGCTTTGGCCACTTCGGCATCCATGCCGGGGGTGATCGCGTCAAGGTATTCGACCACGGTCACTTGCGCGCCAAGCCGCGCGTAGACCGAGCCCAGCTCCAGCCCGATCACGCCTGCGCCGATCACCACCATGGTTTTGGGGATCCTGCCCAGCGTCAGCGCGCCGGTGGAGGTGATCACGGTGGTTTCGTCAACCGTGACGCCGGCAAGGCTGGACACTTCGGATCCGGTTGCGATCACGATGTTTTTCGCCTGATGCGTGTCGTCGCCGACCTTGACCTTGCCCGCCTCGGGGATGCTGCCCCAACCCTTGAGCCAGGTGATCTTGTTCTTCTTGAACAGATATTCGATGCCTTTGGTGTTCTGGCCGATCACCTCATCCTTGTAGCCGAGCATCCTGGCCCAATCGACCGTGGGTGCGGCACCCATCAGGCCCATCTTCTCGAAGTTTTCATGGGTTTCATGCAGCATGTGGGTCGCGTGCAAGAGCGCCTTTGACGGGATGCAGCCGACGTTAAGGCAGGTGCCGCCCAACGTCTCACGGCCTTCGACCACGGCCACGGAAAGCCCCAGTTGCGCCGCGCGAATGGCGGAGACATAGCCGCCGGGGCCGGCACCAATATAGATCACGTCAAAACTGGGCATCGTTGGTTCCTTTGATCAGCCGGGAAACCGGGGGTTTCACACCCCCGGGCCCCCGTGGGATATTTGGTCCAAGATGAAAGGGCTAGAGGAGGGCTGCCACGATCATCGTCAGAGTTGCGAAGAAGCCTATCGTCCAGATGACCGAGCGCCAAGGGGTGAGACCCAAGGCATAGGCAGGAATGTAGAGGATCCGCGCGGCAAGGTAGACCCAGGCGGCGGTTTGGGTGATTGCGGTGGACTGGTTGCCGAGGGTGACGACGGTGACGGCGAGGGTGAACAGGATCAACGCCTCGAAATGGTTGTTCAGCGCGCGTTGCAGGCGGGCGGTGAGGATGGTCATCTGGCGGCTGGGTGGCCGGTCGCGCGGTGAAGTGGTGTAGCCGGGCGTGAGATCGCGGTTCGCCAGGGTGGCGAAAAGGGTGAACTGGGCGGCCTGCAGCAGGGCGGCGAGGGCGAGGGCGGTGAGTTCGGGGATCATTGGAGGCCTATGGTATGGGTAGGCGGTGCGCAATGAATGCGCACCCTACGGGATGTTGGCGGGTGCGCCTCCCCTCCCCCGCTTGGGGAGGGGTTGGGAGAGGGGGGAATTTGGCGCGGGTTTGGACAGAGCCCCCTCCCCATCCCTCCCCACGAGGGGGAG
>JAYSYZ010000070.1:0-13118 GCA_043727195.1 Paracoccaceae bacterium | reverse complement strand
CAGATTTCCCCGGCGCGATCGCCGTAGGCCGCCTTTACCCACAGCAGCAGCCCGAGCCCGGGGGTCGAGGAGCGGGGGTCCTGGATCACGATCTTCAGGTCCGAAGCGGCCAGAGCTTCGAAGGATTTCGGCGCATCCGTCGGCTTTTCGGCATGGTAGACAAAGGCGAACCAGCCCCAGTCAAACGGCAGGAACATCGGGTCGGCAAAATCCACCGGCAGCGCGGTTTCAGGCGTCAGCCCATGCGGAGCAAAAAGGCCGGTGGCGGTGGCCGCCGCCGTCAGGCTGGTGTCAAGGCCAAGCACGATGTCGGCGTCCGAAGCCGCACCCTCCAGCCGGACGCGCGCCAGAAGCGCCGCGCCATCCCCAGCGGGGACAAACTGAAGGTCGCAGGCGCAGGTTGCCTCGAACGCGGTCTCGATGGCAGGTCCGGGGCCCCATTCCGAGGCGAAGCTGTCATAGGTCAGGACAGTCAGGACGGGAGTTTCCGCCAGCGCCGGAAAGGCGATGACGACAAGACCCGCAAGAATTGGGCCCGCAGCAAGGAGTCTGGTGTTCATTGGTCTCTCCATGATGCGACGGATTGGTCGGGGATGGAGAAACCCATACACCTTCCCTCCGCCGGTATGATCCGGTTCAGGTTCGACGGGTTCGCTTTCGCATCTCAGCCGGTAAAGGCTCCCCGAGGTGTCACCAAGAATAGGGCAAAGCGCGGCGGGTGCAAGGCCAGTGGCGGGGCGGACCGCTTGGCGCTAGAGTTTCGGCAGGCAGGACTTGAAATGCCGCCCCCCGCTTGTGATCTTGTGACGGGAACCATGACCGACGCGCTTCGCCTGACACTGTGGAATTCGGTTTTGCCGCTGGTCCTGCTGTGCGGATCGGTGGTGCTGATGCCCGGTTGGTTCGCGGGCAAGGACAACCTGTCGCCTAAGGTCCTGACGTGGGCCGTGGCCAAGACCGCCGCCGTGACCTTTGTCCTTGGCGCGGTGCTGCTGGCAGGGCTTTACGCCGCGATCAATCCGGGGGCTTATGCGATGCTGCTGACCGCCCCGGTGGAGCGGGCGGGGTTCTTCCTTGGCCGGTCCGCCCTGTTCGCGATGCTGTGGGGTCCATTGCTGGGGTTCGTCTGGCTGGTCAAGGCGCAAGAGGTGAACTGGCGGCTGGGTTTGAAGATGGTGGATGGGGAGGGGAAGGGGTGAGTGCTTTTGAGACGGTTGACGCTTGGATAGCCACCCATCAGGCTTTGGTTGTGGCTGTTGGCTTGCCAGTGCTGACTGCTATCGCGTCAGGAATCGTGGCTTTCATAACTACCAAGGCCAGTCTCAAGTCACAGGAGAAAGACAGAGTTCTACAGCGTCAGGTTCGGTTGTTTGACGATCAAAAAAAGAAGATCGAGCAACTGCGCTCGGCTGTTCGCCGATACGAAAGCGCAAACTTCATGCTCGGCGTCGATCTGCACGCCGGCCTTAGCAGCGGAATCGCTGGCCAGATTCCAAAGGCCACGCTGAAGGACCTACTTGAGCAATCCACTTCTATAATGATCGAGATAATCCTGCTGGTCGATCCTAATGACCCCGATGCAAAAGGATTAGATGCAGCGTTACATCTTCAGTTGATGGATTTCTCAAGTGGTGATCAGAAGTTCAAACCAGAGGAGATAGAACAGAAATTCTTTCCAATATGCAGGCGCATCATTGAAAGAATGGAAGCTGACGCGAATAGGATCCTCGACGCATGAAACGCCTCATCGCCCACGGCCTGATGTTCGGGAACCTGATCGAGGTTTCCTCCCCCGCGCTCATCGAACGCTACAACCGGGCGCTCAAGCATCTGACCGGCAAGACGACGAAGCTCAAGGACTTCCACATCGACCTCAGCGGCTATTCGCCCGAGATCGGGGATGAGCTGAAGGATGACCTCTACCTCAACCCCCAGGGCTCGAACCGGCAGTTCATTCTGCTGACCACGGCGCAGAAGGATGCGCCGCTGCTCAACATTAAGTTCTCCACCTCGCGCGGGATCCTGCAGCAGTTCATCGAGACCAACGAGGCGCAGCTTTTTGCCCTGACCGCGCGGGATGCGGTGTGTGGGGAGTTGCAGAATTCGGTCTATGCGGTGGACACGCCCGCCAAGCTGTTCGACATCCGCCAGATCACGGTGGAGGCGGATACCATCGGCGGGCATGTGGCGGATGCGGGCAAGCTGGCGGCGCTGATCACCCGGTTCCGGGCGGAGCCGGACGGCTGGCGCGACGATGTGCTGGTGGCCGAGATGATCGGGCTGGCGAAAAAGACCGGCGATGTGACGCGGGTGCCGATCCATTTGCCGGCGATGACGTTCCAGCAGGCGAATTTCTGGACCAGCCATTTCGGCGGGCTCTACATCTTTCGCGACGTGAAATATCCGGCGGCGATTTCGACCCTGCCGTGGAAATCGCTGGGCGAGGTGCCAATTGCGCAGGTGATGGATCTGACCCTCAGAAACCAGATCGCCGACTGGCTGGAGCGGAACGGGCTGGTCGAACCCATCGTGCAGGCGCGCGGCATGGATGCGGCGGCGGTGCTGCGCCAGAAGATGGATTTCATCCTAGTCGAGGCGGCGGACGCGCTGGGCATCGAGATCGGCGACGCGCGGCGGACGGAGTTGCGCAAGATCGCCTACAAGCTGGGATCATCGCTGCCGGAGGAGTTTCTGGGCCTCGCGGCGCTGCTGCGCTGGGTAGAGGGCGGCGGTGGCTGGCCGAAGATCACCAGCGAACATCCGGCCTATTTCTACACGCTGCGGGGCAAGGCGGGGCCGAACCGCGATCTGGTGAACATGTTTTTGGCGGAACTGTCGCCGATGGACGTGCGGCAGATGTATATCGTGCATAAGGAGTTGTTCTACGAAAGCTATGCCAAGTGGAGCGATCGCAAGAAGACCTATGTGGCCGATTTTCTGGCGCGGGAGTATCAGGTGGACCGGGAAGGTGCGCGCACCGCGTTGTTCGGGCCGGAGCCGGGGATGGATGAGGCGCAGCGGCCACAGATGGCGGCGGGGCCGAAACCGTCACGCGATGTGGTCGGGCCCTGGGGGTCTGCAAGGGGGCGGCGATGATCATCGGATGGCTACGGCTGGCGTTTTTCCTCTATGTCGGGCTGACCATCGCCTATTTCCTGACGGCGATCTATTCGCGGTCGGTGCGGCGGGAGAAGCTGGAGGAGGCGTGGGACACCGATCCCGCGCGGGAAGGGGCGCCTGCGGAGGAAAGGGCGGCCTTCATCGAGGCGGGCATGGTGGATTACGAGACGGGGCTTAAAAAGCGGCTTCTGTGGCTTATCTATATCATTCCGACGCTGGGCTTCGTGGCGACGATCTACTTTGTGAACTGGACCTGAAAGGAACGGCCATGTGGACCAAGATCAAATGGGGATTGCGGATTGTCGCGATCCTGATCATCGGCGCGTTCCTGCATTACACGCTGCCGCAGCGCGATATCGTGCATGTGATCAACACCTACAACAAGAACACGCCGATCGGGGCGAACTGGATATTCTATTCGATCGAGGATACCGGGACGGGGGTCGAAACCAGCGCGACGATCCGCGATATCCGCTTCATCGACGCGGTGTTCCCGGACGAAACCTCGGTCATGGTGTACCGCAACGAGGATACCGGCTGGTTCTGGCCACCCTATTTCAAATGGGATTCAAGCACCCTGCAGGCCGAGGCGCAGAACCTGAAATCCGACAAGATCAATCCGCAGTGGGTGGCGGTCACGCATTACGGCTGGCGGCTGCCGATCTTTTCGATTTTTCCGAACGCGGTCAGCATCACCCCGGTCGAGGGGCCGGATGTGACATTGATCCCCTGGGTCAACATCATCATCCTGAGCTTTCTGGCATTTCTGATCTTCATGCTGCGCCGGATGTGGCTGCAGTTCCGCGAGCGGGCGGTGGACCCGGTGCTGGCCGACGCGGGCGAAGCATGGGACAGCGTGGATGCGAGGGCGGACGAAGCGCGCAAGCAGGCGCGCGGGCTGTTTGGCCGGATGGGGGCCTGGGTCAGAACCTGGACCCCCAGGAAGTAGCGGCGCTGATTAGGTCGGCGGCGCGTTCGGCGATCATGATGGTCGGCGCATTGGTATTGCCGCCCACGATGCGCGGCATGACGGATGCATCGACCACCCGCAGCCCTTCGATGCCGCGCACCCGCAGGTCAGGATCGGTGACCGCCAGTGGATCGCTGCCCATCCGGCAGGTGCCGGTGGGGTGATAGATCGTGTCGGCCCGCGCCCGGATATCGGCAATCAAGGCGGCCTCTGACCCGTCCAGCGGGTAAAGTTTGCGCCCGCGCCACGGGGCCAGTGGCGGGGCGCGGAGGATGCGGTCCATGATCCGCGCGCCTTTGACCAGGGTGGCCAGATCATGCGGGTCGCTGAGGAAGTTCGGATCGATCCGGGGGGCGGATGCGGGGTTGGCGTCCCGCAGCCCGACAGTGCCCCGGCTTGCCGGTCGCAGGGCGCAGACATGGCAGGAAAACCCGTCCGCAAGGTGGATCTTGCGCAGGTGCTGATCGACGATGCCCACCACGAAGTGCAGTTGCAGGTCTGGGCGCGCAAGGCTTCGGTCGGATTTCAGGAACCCCGCCCCTTCGGCCATGGGCGAGGCGAAAAGCCCCTCGCCGGTCTTGCGCCACGCCATGCCTGCCATCAGCAGCCGCGCCAGACCGCGCGGGTTCAGCCCCACCACATCGCGGCGCGGCGAGGTGTAGCTGAGCGTGTAATCGAGGTGATCCTGCAGGTTCTGCCCGACCCCCGGCAGGGCATGGGCGACGGGGATGCGGTGGTGGCGCAGCTCCTCTTCCGGACCGATGCCGGAGAGGAGGAGCAGCTGCGGCGAGCCGAAACTGCCCAGCGAGACGATAACCTCGCGCCGGGCAGCAAGGGTCAGGCGGCGGCGTCCCTGCCGGACGATCAGGCCGGTGGCGCGGCGATCCTGCAGAACGATGCGTTCGGCGCGGGTCCCGGTCATCACCGTCAGGTTCGGACGGTGCAGTACCGGATGCAGATAGGCGGCGGCGGCAGAGCAACGCTCGCCCTTGCGGGGGCCGGAGTGGAATTGCGTCACCTGATACAGACCGGCGCCTTCCTGATGCGGGCCGTTGAAATCGTCGTTGCGGGCGACATGCAAGTGGGCGGCGGCGTCGATGAAGGCCTGGGTGATCGGGCGCGGCTGGCGCTGATCGGCGACCTGCAGCGGGCCGTCGGCGCCATGCAACGGGCCCGCGCCGCGCACATTGCCTTCGGCGCGCAGGAAATAGGGCAGGACGGACTGCCAATCCCAGCCGTCTGCACCCAGATCGGCCCATTCGTCATAGTCGGCGGGGTGGCCGCGGAGGTAGAGCATGGCGTTGATCGCCGATGAGCCGCCAAGCGCCTTGCCGCGCGGCTGAAACCCGCGTCGCCCGTTCAGGCCGCGCTGCGGGATGGTGTGGAAGGCCCAGTTGTTCAGCTTTGGCCGGCCCGAAACCATGGCGGCGACAAGCGCCGGGGCGCGGATCAGAAGGCTGGTTCCCGGCCCCCCGGCCTCGATCAGGCAAACGCTGACGGACGGGTCTTCCGACAGCCGGGCGGCAAGCACGCAGCCTGCGGAGCCGCCACCGGCAATTATGAAATCATAGGTCATGGGTGCGAGACTATCCGGCGGGGAGGCTGTGGAACAGACCTTGATCGCGGGGGCAGATCAGTCTGGTAACATATTGTAACTTGGCAGTTTTGTGGTTTTCAGCGAATTGCTGATTACGTCCTGCCGCCGGGGGAACCCCATGCCATGCAGCCGCGTTCACTGTTGAAGGCACGGCAAGCGTCGACGCAGACCGACAGGCAGACTGGTGGCGCGGGCCAACCCTGTGTCAGACGGTCGGGGCGTGCCGATGCCCAAGCCATCATTCCGGTGCCAGCGAAGGGCACTATCTTCAGTTCAAGGTGCCCCGGTGGACATTGCCCTTCTGAAAACCTTCCTTGCGGTCAGCGATACCGGATCGTTCATTGCCGCGTCCGAACGGCTGCATGTCACCCAGTCAGCCGTCAGTCTGCGGGTGCAAAGGCTGGAGGATATGCTGGGTCACGAACTGTTCATCAGATCGCGGACCGGAACCGAACCCACCGCCAGCGGCAAGGAGTTTACTGCCTACGCCCTGTCGCTGCTGCGAACCTGGGAACAGGCACGCCAGCAGATTGCCGTCCCCGAAGGCTATTCGCGGTCGCTGTTGATGGGGGGGCAGTTTTCCCTGTGGCCAAGTCTGGGCTTTCGCTGGCTGGAGCGGATGATCGGTGCGCTGCCTGATCTGGCCATCCGCGCCGAACTGGGAATGCCGGAAAGTCTGGCACAATCCATGGCGGACGGGGTGATGCAGGTCTGCCTGACCTATGCCCCCGTGATGCGCCCGGGATTGAGCGTCGAAAAGGTCATGGAAGACGAGTTGGTGCTGGTTGCACCGTGGAAGGGGGCCACGACGAACGAGGTTCGAGGCCGCTATGCGTTCATCGACTGGGGGCCGGATTTCCTGAGTTTTCACAATGCCCGGTTGCCCGATCTGGCGAATGCTGGCCTGACGCTGGCGATGGGGGCCGCCTCGGCACCTTTTCTGCTGGCGCGCAACCTTGCAGCCTATTTGCCGGCGCGGGTCGCCGGACCGCTGCTGGCAACGGGGCAGCTTCATCTGGTCGAAAAGGCGCCCGCATATACCCATGTCGCGTGGTCGGTCTGGCGCGATGACCTTGACGAAGATCTTGCGGAAGTTGCACGCAAGACACTGTCCGACGTGGCCAGGCAGGCGGCAAAGGACACCTCGGCGGTAGCCGAGACTGTGGGAATGAAGCGCCACTAAGATATTGTTCAATATACTTAATTTTGTCCTTCACGCTCGCTGTTCTGACGGGCTGGAGGGGGTGTATTTTTTCAAGGGGCGCGTTGATGAGAAATACTCGGGTCAGCGTCAAGTTTTCTGAATTTTTCTTCGACACCGCCGCTGACTATGTCGAATGCAAGGCAAACACGCCGTCTGGATCGGCCGCGATCCGGCTTTTGACTTGTTGAAAGGAAACACCATGAACCATGCAACACTGCTGGCAACGGTCTCGGCTGTTGCTCTGGCGCTGACCGTGCCGGCGGCGCTGGCGCAGACCGATCTGACCGGGATGGACACCCTGGATGATCGGCTTGATGATATCGATGAAGACATCCAAGACGATTTCCGCCGCTCCGAAGACGAAAGCCGGTTCGGCAACCCTGAGTTTCGCCCCGGCCTGTCGGGTTCAGCTTCGCTGAGCTATTCGGGCAAGACCGGCAACAGCGAATCGCAGGAGTTTACGGCGGGTGCGCGTCTGCGGTTTGCACAGGGCAATCTGGTGCAGACGCTGGGCTTTGCACTCGACTTTGCGGATGATGCGGGGACGACGACCAAGGAAGACATTTTCGCCGTCTATGACGCGAACCTGTATTTCAATGAAAGCTTCTATGGCTTCATCCTTGGCCGGATCGAGAAGGACGGGCTGGCCGAAGATGCGCTGGTGCCGGCAGACGCGGTTCGCCGTGACGCTTTCCTTGGCGTGGGTCCGGGTTACCGGATCGTCAACACCGAACAGATGACTTGGCGCGTGCAGGCCGGTATCGGTGTCAGCTATCTTGAAGATGGTGCGCGCAACAGCGAAACCGAGACCGGTTACATCGCCTCGTCGCGCTTTTTCTATGCGTTCAACGACAATGTGTTTGCGACCAATGACACCGATATCCTGAAATCGGATTCGGCGCTGCGGATCAACAACGACCTTGGCGTCAACTTCAAGATGACCGACGCGTTTTCCACCCGGGTCAGCTATCTGACCGAATACAACGACAGCCGTGCGATCAGGACTGACAACAAGCTGGGCTTGTCGCTGGTCTACGGCTTCTGACGCTGCCTGCGAGACGACCTTTTCATGACCTGAGGGCGGGGAAACCCGCCCTCTTTTTTTCCGGTCAGACGCGGAGCGTTCCGCCGGTTGCCTTGCTGACCTTTTCCACAATCCTCGCCGACACGGCCTCGATCTCGGCTTCGGTCAGGGTGCGCTGTTGTGGTTGCAGGCGGACGGTCAGGGCGATGGATTTCTTGCCGGCGCCCATCTGCGCCTCGGCCTTGTCGCCGATGAACTGGTCAAAGATGCGGACGCTTTCGATCAGCGCCTTGTCCACCCCGGCGGCGGCGTTGACGGCGGTCAGCGTCTCTACCCGGCTGTCGACGACGAAGGCGAAATCACGTTCGACCGCTTGCAGGTCAGAGATTACCAGTGCCGGTCTGGTGGGCGATTTAAGCTTCGGGTAGGGCACATTGGCAATGAGCAGGGTAAAGGCCACGGCGGGGCCTTTCACGTTCATCGCCTGGCAAATGCGTGGATGAACCTCGCCGAAAGTCGCGAGGACCGTCGGGCCAAGGCCCAGCACGCCGGAGCGCCCCGGATGCCACCACGCCGCAGCCTTGCGGGTGATCTGCAGACGGGCGGGCGCGCCGAGGGCGGCCAAAACCGCCTCGGCATCGGCCTTGACGTCGAACACATCCACCGTGCGGCGCGCGGCATGCGGATCGCGCGGGGCCGCGCCGCCGATCAGCAGGCCCGCCGCCTGCAAATGCTGTTCGCCCGGTTCGCCGCCCTGGAATGCGGAGCCGACCTCGAACAGGGCCAGATCCATATAGCCGCGCGCCTGATTGCGGGCGGCGGCTTGCAACAGACCGGGCAGAAGATCGGGGCGGAGGTGCGACATTTCCGACGAGATCGGGTTGTCGATGCGCACCGCATCCGTGCCACCGCCGAACAGCGCCGCCGAAGTGCTGTCGATGAAGCTGTACGTGACGCATTCGTTGTAGCCCAGCGCCGCCAGCGTACGGCGCGTGCTGCGTTCGCGCACCTGCAAGGGTGTCAGGATCGGCCGCGGCACACCCGGCAGACGGCGTGGCAGGGGTGCGCCTTGCAGCCTGGTCAGGCTGGCGACGCGGGCGACTTCTTCGACCAGATCCGCCTCACCCAGAATATCAGGCCGCCAGGAGGGCGGGGTGGCCATATCGCCGGCGAGCGTGAAGCCCAAAGCCTCCAGCGTGGCGCGCTGCGTCGCCGCGGGGATGTCCATGCCGACAAGGCTGATCACCCGGGCGGGGGTCAGTTTGTAGGCGCGGGTGGTGCGGGGTGGGCTGCCGTCTTGCACGATGCCGGAGGCCTGACCGCCGCAGAGATCGAGGATCATCTGCGTTGCCAGTTCCAGCCCCGGCAGGGTGAAGGCCGGGTCGACGCCGCGTTCGAACCGGTAGCGGGCATCGGAGTTGATCTTGAGCGCGCGGCCAGTGGCCGCGATGGTGATCGGATCCCAGAAGGCGGATTCGAGGAAAACCTCAGTCGTCTCGGGCGTACAGCCGGAGGCTTCGCCGCCCATGATACCGGCCAGCGATTCCGGGCCGTGGTCATCGGAAATCACCATCTGCCCGGCGGCAAGCGTGTAGGCCTTGCCATCCAGTGCGGCAAAGCTTTCACCGCCCGAAGCGGGATGAACCCGCAGATCGCCGTTCACCCTGCCGGCATCGAACACATGCAGGGGGCGATTCAGGCCGAAGGTGAAGTAGTTGGTGATATCCACCAGCGCGGAAATCGGACGCAGGCCGATGGCCCGCAGCCGCGCCTGCAGCCATGCGGGCGATGGGCCGTTGGTCACGCCCCGGATCAGCCGACCGGCAAAATGCGGGCATCCCCCGGCCCTGAGCGCGGGGTCGATACGCACACCGATGGGCGAGGCGAAGCTGCCGATCACCGGCGCGACAGGCAGCGGTTTCAGGGTTCCGATGCCCCGCGCGGCCAGATCGCGGGCGATGCCGCGCACGCCCAGCGCATCGGGGCGGTTCGGAGTAACCTTGATTTCCACCATCGGGTCGTTCAGGCCGCGCCAGTCGATGAACCGCGCGCCCAGGGGGGCGTCGGCGGGCAGGTCGATGATGCCGTCATGATCCTCCGACAGCATGAGTTCGCGTTCGGAACACAGCATGCCGTTGCTGTCGACGCCGCGAATATTGCCGGGCTTCAGGTCAACCCCGGTGCCCGGCACATGGGTGCCCACGGGGGCGAACACGCCGACCAGACCGGTGCGGGCATTCGGCGCGCCGCAGACAACCTGAACCTCTTCCATCCGGCCGCCGGGGCCGTCGGGGTAGGTTTCCACCCGGCACAGGCGCAGCCGGTCGGCGTTGGGATGCGGGACGGCTTGGATGACGCGGCAGATGCGGAAGGCCCCCAGCGCGCGGGTGGGGTCTTCGATGCCTTCAACCTCAAGGCCAAGGTCGGTCAGCGCCTCGGCAATCGTGTCCACGCTTGCGGTGGTGTCGAGGTGATCTTTCAGCCAGGCGAGGGTGAATTTCATCGTGGTCAGGTCCCGGAAGGTGCGGGTCAGGGATTAGCGCAAAGGGCGGCGAAGGGGAAGCCGGGTCAGCCTGAGGTCAGGCGGGCATAGACGGTGAAGCCCGCGATCATCACGGGCTGGTGCAGCAGATAGATGATCAGGCTGTGGCGACCGGCGAAGGTCAGTGCGTTGGTTGCCGGAGTGACAGGCCGCGACGCGCGCGGCAGGACACCCAGTTTCGCCACGGCGAGACCCGCAAGGCAGGGGGCAAGCCAGGGAAACAGCGGTACGTAATCCGCCATCGGCGGGCGGGTTTCGGCGAGCCCGGTCCAGATCAGCCAGATCGGGTCAAAGGCAGGGCTTTGCAGTGCCCAGGGCAGCGCAAATACAGCGGCGGCTACGGCCAATGTGACGAGGGGTGGCAGCCGCAGGAACGCCAGCGCGATCAGGCTGCTGGCGGCGATGCCGTGCAGGATGCCGAAATGGATCGGGGCGCCCGGTGTCGCCCAGCGGCTGATCACCGAGACAAGCACCGCCGCCGCCGCGATCCTGGCGAACCTGCGCCAGAAGACAGCCCAGCGCAGGCCCTGCCCGTGCGCGAGCCAGAGGCTGACACCGGACAGGAACAGAAACGTGCCCGCGATCAGCCGGGCGAAATAGTACCAGAATGGCTGAAACGTGGTGTCGGGCGGGATGTAGCCGAACATTTGCAGATCGAAGGTGAAGTGAAAGATCACCATGCCAACCACTGCCGCGGTGCGGGCAAGGTCAAGCGCCAGGATGCGTCTGGTCGGGGTCGGGTTCATCCGATGCAGCTTAGTGCAGGACCGTCAGGCCGGGTAGGGCGGGTGCGATGCGCGGGCATCCGCCCCGCAGCGTAGCCGGCGACCGGACCAGATCCCTTTAGCCGGACAGGCATCAGAAAAGCTGCAACAGACGCTTGAGGTATTCCAGTTCCGCGCCCGGCCGGGTCAGATCACCCGAGCGCCGGCGAATCTCGTCGAGCAGTTGCTGGGCGCGGACGTCCGGGTCGTTCTGCACCATGTTCTTGTCCGATCCGATCCGGGCGCTGTCGCCCGGTTCGCGGCCAAGGGGATCGCGCCCGTTGGGGTCGGCGCTGCCGAACTCGCGGTTTTCGCCGGTCGCCCCGCGATTTTCGCGCTGTTCTTCGGCCAGCGCCTCGCCGAAATTCTGCAAGCCGTCGCGCATCGCTTCCATCGCATCGGCCTGCCGGTCGAGCGCGCCATCAAGATCGCCGTCGCGCAACGCATCTTCCGCCTCTTCCATCGCGCGGCCAGCCTCGTCCAGCTGGCGGCGGCCCTCCTCGCCCTGTTCGGTGCCGTCACCCGGCATCTGACCGTTCTGCAGATCATTCAGCCGCTCACGCAGGTCGCGCTGCCGGTCGGTCAGCGAGCCCTGGCGGTCGCCACCCTGGCCGTCCTGTCCTTCGCCGGGCTGGTCCTGTCCGGGTTCCTCGCCGTTCTGGCCCTGCTGTTCGTCGCCGGGCTGCTGGCCGCTTTCGCCCTGTTGCATGTCGCGGTAGGCGTCGTCTGACAGGTCCTGCTGATCGCGCAGCGTCTCGCCGAGATCGCGCATGCCTTTCTGGCCGGGTGCGCCCTGACCCTGCCCGCCCTGCCCTTCGACGACTTGCATGTTTTCCATCAACTGACGCAGTTGTTCCATCAACTCGGCGGCTTCGGCGGTCTTGCCCTCTTTCATCAGGCGTTGCAGTTCATCCATCATTTCCTGCAACTGATCGGCCGACATCATCTGGCCTTGCATCATTTCGGACTGCTGCTGATCGCCGGGATTGCGCTGCGCCTCTTCGGCCAGTTCGCGGGTGTATTCCTTGAGCGCCTGCTGCATTTCCTTCATCAGCTGGTCGATTTCTTCGGGTGAGGCACCGTTCTTGATCGCCTCATCCAGCCGGTCTTGTGCGCGCTGCAGCCGTTCCATCGCCGAATGCAGGTTGCCCTCTTCGACCATCAGGGAAATCTGCCACAGTTCTTCGGCAATCACGTCGCGCTGTTCGGCCGTCAAGGCGGCCTTCTGCGCATCCAGCGTCCGCATCAGCACGCGCAGGCGCAAGAAGGCGCGGTCGTGGCGGATGAAACCTTCGGGCGCATTGCTGACCGCCTTCAGGATCTGGCTGGCGCGGGGGGCGTTGATCCGGTTCCACAGGATATCGCGGCGCAACTCGATCAGGGCGGCTGCAAGCGGATCAAAGAAGCGCTTGCCGGGCAGCGTGACGGCATAGGGTTGCGACACCCCTTCCTGCCCCGCGGCATCGACGGCGGCAAACACCATGGTGACGGGAAGGTTGGCGAAAACGTGCTTCGACAGATCGTCGATCAGGGTTTCGGTGAATTCTGTCCGCTTGCCTTTCATCGGCATCGGCAGATCCAGCACCATCGGCGTGACCGGCTCGGGATCGGGGGTCAGGCCATGGCGACGGTCCAGCCCGGCGAGATCGAGGGTGATGGTGACGCGGCCCGCCACGACGCCATAGTCATCGGTGGTCTTGAAGCCCTGCTTGAAGCGGCCATCCGCCTCGCGGCCCATCGCGCCCGAAACTGCGATCAGGGGTAATCCGTCGGGTGTCGCGGTGATCTGCCATTCGCGGCCATTCGGGCCGTCGATGGCCAGACGGCCGGATCTGGTGACGGTCAGGTCATGCACGCCACGGCTGCCGTCGGGCACGGCAGCGGCGGGGGTGGCCGT
>JAYSYZ010000069.1:0-4806 GCA_043727195.1 Paracoccaceae bacterium | reverse complement strand
CGGCGGCGGATGCCCGGATCGGAGCGGCTTCGATCAACGCGTTGGCCGATGTAATCATCACCACGCCAGCAACCGGGCAGGTCATCAAGTACAACGGCGCAAACTGGATCAACGACACTGACGCGACGGGCGGCGGCGGCGTGACGGACGGTGATAAGGGCGACATCACTGTCAGCGCCGCAGGGGCGACGTGGACGATTGACGCCGGTGTGGTCACGCTGGCCAAGCAGGCCGATGTTGCCAGCGGATCGGTGTTCTATCGCAAGACCGCAGCGGCGGGCGCGCCAGAGGTGCAGACACTCGCCACGCTCAAGACCGACCTTGGCCTGACCGGCACGAACTCTGGCGACCAAACCATCACGCTTACGGGCGATGTGACCGGCACGGGCACGGGGTCATTCGCGGCCACCATCGCGGCGAACGCGGTGACGGAAGCCAAGATCATCGACGGGGCCGTGACTTCACTCAAGATCGGCGTTCAGGCGGTCACGGTGGGCCGGATCGCAAACGACGCGGTGACGAACGTCAAGCTTGCTGACGTACCGACAGCGACGTTCAAAGGCCGCGTGACAGCCGCAACGGGCGATCCTGAAGACCTGACCGGCGCGCAGGCAACCACGCTGCTGAGCAACTTCGTGGCGTCCGGTGTCGGCTCGGCCAAGGGGCTTGTTCCCGATCCCGGCGTAACGGCTGGCACCACCCGGTTCTTGCGCGAGGATGCCACTTGGGCAGCGCCGGGTGGTGGCGGTGCGCCGGGCGGGGCGACAACGCAAATCCAGTACAACGCCGCTGGTGCCTTCGCCGGTGACGCCGATCTGACATGGGATGCGACGGGCAACACTCTTGGCCTCGGTGGCGTAAATACCGGCATCCAGTTTGCGGGCATCACGGCGGAACCCGCCGCCCCACCGGCGGGCATGGCGCGGCTTTACATGAAAAGCATCGCGGGCCGGATGAGCCTCAAATCGAAGGGGCCAAGCGGGCTAGATGTCAACTATCAAACCGCCGTCTGGGGCAGCACATCCTATCGCTGGACGACAACAACGGCAACCGCAGGTGTCTGGCAGAACACTGTTGGGGCCGGGGCGGGGACGTTCACCTCGGCGCTTCCAACAACCACGAACCTGTATACCACGATACGCCGCAGCCGATGGGCCAACGTGGTTACGACGCTTAATCAGGTGCTTGGGCAGCGCAATACTGAGGCAGTTTTCTTTCGGGGCGGCGCTGCGGGGCAAGGCGGTTTCTTCTTCGCAGCGCGCTGTGGCTTTGACGTCTGGACAAACGGCGGGCGGTTCTTTGCTGGGATGGCCACAGCATCAACCGTTGTTTCCGGCAATCCTTCCGCCCTCAACAATACGGTAGGTTTTTGCGTTGATGCGGCGGACGCTGGCGCGATATCTTTTCTGACGCGCGGCACTGTCGCCACCAAAGCGGCCACCGGCTTCACGATTGTCAGCAACCGGGGATACGACGTTTTCATCTACTGCGCGCCCAATAGCGCAGAGTATTCTTGGCGGATTGTTGACATCGTGGCGGGCACGGAAGCGAACGGCGTCGCCACCCTGAACCTGCCGACAAACACGGTCATGCAGTCCATAGGTGTTCTGGCCTCGAACGCCGCGCTGACCCCGGTGACTTCCATCCAGCTTGGCGTGAACGGGATTTACGTGGAGACGGATTACTGATGACACACACCCTTCCACGGCGGATGCAAACATGACCACAATCTCCGATCAGATCAGCCGCAATTGGCTGACCATGGCAGCCGCCGTCCTAAGCGCTGGCATCGCGTGGGGGGCAACGCAAGGCCAGCTTGCAGCGTTGGAACAGACCGACATTGCTTTGCAGGCGCAGCGCGATGAAGACATGGGCGTCACCCTGCGGTTTCGCGCCGATGCTGAGGCAAGGCTGCGGGTTGCAGAGGCAGCCGCATCCGCCGCGCTGCTGGAGAACCGGGGCATCCGCGAAGATATCAGCGAGTTGAAGCAAGCGCAGGCGGAAATCATCCGGCTGTTGCGCGATCTTTCAAACGACAGGGGGCAACCATGAGACCCCTCACCGAGATTATCATTCATGCAAGCGCGACTCGCCCCGCGTGGATGCTGAACGCGCCGACAAGGGCAAAGGTTGCCGAAATCCGGCGCTGGCATGTGCAAGACAGAGGATGGTCTGACATAGGCTATCACGACCTGATCGACCGTGACGGCACTGTAGAATACGGACGCCCGCTTGAACGAGTCGGATCGCACGTCAAGGGCCGCAATACCGGAACCATCGGCATCTGCCTGATCGGCGGGCATGGATCGGCGGCAACGGACAATTTCGCCGACCACTTCACCCCGGCACAAGACAAGGCGCTGCAAGCACTGCTTTCAAGCCTGATGCGGAAATACCCGACCATTCGCCGGGTGTCAGGTCACAATGAATTTGCGGCCAAGGCATGCCCCGGCTTCAACGTGCCATCGTGGTACGCCAAGGCGCGCGCAGCCGCCCGCTAATCGCCATTCCCTCACTACCCCTACTGAAACCGCAACGCCCCTCTGGCGACGCTCTGACGCGCGCTATGGGCATCACATGGAGACTGACATGACCCCTGATATCATTGGCGGCATCGTCCGCGCCGTCCTCGCTGCTGCTGGCGGCTATTTGGTCGGAAAGGGCACCATCGACGCCGAAACATGGGCAACCGTGTCCGGTGCATTCATGACCCTTGCCGTCACTGGCTGGAGCATTTGGGCCAAGAAAGCCTGACATGCTGGCCGCAATCGTCAGCAAGTTTCTGGCATGGCTTGGCGGTCGCGGCCTCCGCATCCTTGTGCGTGAGGTCGCTGACGCGCTGGAAGAGGCGGAAGTCGCCCGCGATTACCGCATTGCCGTACAAGAAAAGGCCACATTGGAAGCCGCTGCCCAGGAACGGGCAGGGGAGGACGCCACGCGCGAAAGGATCGACAATGCCGATGCTGCAATGGGCGACAATCCCAGCCTTGATGCTATGCGCGAATTGCTCCGCGCCCGCAGAAACCGTTAAGCCGCCCCCCGTCAGCGGCGCAGTCATCTGCGACAAGACAGAGGCGCAGCGGTCAGCCGTGGTGGCCGATGTGATGGTGACAACTGACCCCCGGCTGGGCGTATCGGCTGGGGGTCTGGTGGTGCTTGTGGATGCGGCCTGCGCGGGAGGTGCGGAATGATAAACCTGAAGGTTATTGAGGGCCGGGGGGACCACCGCGACCGCGCCCAAGAACTGACGCAAGCGATCCATGATGTAGTGATGGAGCAGGGGATCGGCATGACTTTTGCGGCCATCATCGGCTGTATTGAGGTAGTCAAGTTCCACCTGCTTCACGATGACATGGCAGACGGTGATTAATGCCAGTCGCCACATCCCCGGAAGAAACCGCCCGACGCTACGCCGCGCTGGCGCAACATCAAACCATCGTCGCCGCCGCCGCAGCCTTGGGCATGGACGCCAACGGGCTGCAAAAATGGCGGGACAGCAAGGCGCGCGATCCGGCCATACAAGCCGCGATGGATGCGGTTGGCACTAACCTGCCAATGCATTCGCTATGGACCAAGGTTCCGGCGAAAGGCGGGGAACCGGGATATTCCGTTTACCACCGCCTGAAAGAGACTGACGCCGCCGCGTTCCTAGACATGATCCGCGAGGCATTTGCCAACCCGCCCGCCAACCGGAACCTGCCCCCCCGATTTGATGAACCTGCAGGCGACTTGCTGGTTCTGGACGCATCTGACGTTCACATCGGCAAGCTGTGCATTGCACATGAGACGGGCTACACTTACGACATAGACATTGCCGCCCATCGCCTTCGGGAAGGGTCGCGTCTATTGCTGGAACGTGGCAAGGCGCTAGGCGTCACCCGCGTGTTGCTGGTGGTCGGCAACGACATAGCGCACATCGACAACCCGCGCCACCAAACCACGTCAGGGACGTCGCAGGATACGGACGGCAGCATATTTTCGATCTACCGGGCTGCATCCCAAGGCTATAGAGCCGTGGTGAATTGCGCGCTTGAAATGGGGCTTGCCGTTGATGTGATCTTTTGCCCGTCCAACCATGATTGGGTCTTGGGCTTTGGCATCGTTCAGGGGTTAGCTGCATGGTTCCATGACCATCCGAATTTCACAGCGACGGAATACAACATCAGTGAGCGGCACCGGAAGTATTACCGGTTCGGCAAGAACCTGTTTGTGCTGACACATGCAGACGGCGCGAAAGAAGCCGACCTGCCGCAGATCATGCTGGTTGAGGCCCGCGCCCATATTGCCGACTGCCCGCACCGCTACGGCCTTCTGCACCACTACCACCACCGAATGAAGCGCGGGCTAGGTGTCCGCCCCATGAAGCGCGAGAAAGACCACATCGCTATGTCAGTCAGTTGGACCGGGCAGGGCGCGCAAGAGGGCGACAACATGGACATAACCTATGTCCGATCACCTTCACCGCCCGATGGTTGGCATGACCGCAATGGCTATCTTAATCGGCAGGCTGTCGAGGCGTTCATTCACCACCCGCACGATGGGCGCACGGTCAGCCTGACACAGTGGTTTTAGCGCTTGGCTGTTACATTTCATCGGACAGACGGGCTTATTGTCCGAGGAATCGACCCGATTGAACGGGCGGCTTGAAGTGAGCGCGGCGCGCAAATGCGTTTGCACCCGCATAGCACATTCCCACATCTTACGCGCGGGAATGTTGCCGCGCTCTGGTGGTGGCACTCCGCAACTCGCGAACAGTCAGTGTGCGCGCCCTGACCTAATGCCACCGCCAGAAAGCGGTTTGTGAGC
>JAYSYZ010000068.1:0-4846 GCA_043727195.1 Paracoccaceae bacterium | reverse complement strand
TTTTCGACCATTCGGCGCTGACGTTCCGCAACACGATCTACCCCGCCTACAAGGCCAACCGCCCCGATCTGCCCGAAGACCTGCGCCCGCAGTTCCCCCTGACGCGCGAGGCGACCCGCGCCTTCAACGTCGCATGCATCGAAACCGAGGGGTTTGAGGCTGACGACATCATCGCCACCCTTGCCTGCCGGGCAGTGACGGCAGGCGGCACTGCCTGCATCATCTCGTCCGACAAGGATCTCATGCAGCTGGTGCGCCCCGGCATCGTGATGCGCGACCCGATGAAGGACCGGATGATCGGCCCCGACGAGGTGTTCGAGAAGTTTGGCGTCGAGCCCGCCCGCGTTGCCGATGTTCAGGCGCTGTCGGGCGACAGCGTCGACAACGTTCCCGGCGCGCCCGGCATCGGGGTCAAGACCGCCGCCCTTCTGATCCAGGAATACGGTGATCTGGAAACCCTCCTCGCCCGCGCGGCAGAGATCAGGCAACCCAAGCGCCGCGATGCACTGATCGATTTCGCCGACCAGATCAGGATTTCCAAGCAACTGGTCTCCCTGAAAACCGACATGCCGCTGGAGGTGACGCTCGACGATCTGGAGGTGAAACTTCCCGCCGCCGACGCCATCATGGATTTCCTCAACAAGATGGAGTTCCGCACTCTCACCCGCCGCGTCGCGGACAAGCTGAAGATCACGCCGCCCGCCCCTGCCGATCTTGCGCCTGCCACTCCGGCCGATGAGCCCGCGCCGTTGCAACCGGCGGTACAGGTCTTCAACCTGTCCGCCTACGAATGCGTTCGCGATCTGGCCGCGCTCGACCGCTGGATCGCGCAGATCCACGCCATCGGCCACGTCGCCATCGACACCGAAACCACCGCGCTCGATGAAATGCGGGCCGAGCTTGTCGGCATCTCTCTGTCGGTCGAGGCAGGCATGGCCTGCTACATCCCGGTCGGACACCGGCAGGGCGGCGGCGATCTTTTCGGCTCCACCGCGCTGATCGACAACCAGATTCCGCTGGCCGAGGTGATCGCCGCCCTGAAACCGGTGCTGGAAGACCCCGCGATCCTGAAAATCGCGCATAACATGAAGTATGACTGGAAGATTCTGGCCCGCCACGGCATCCGGATGGCCCCGATTGATGACACCATGCTGATGTCCTCCGCCATGCAAGCCGGCCTGAACCTGCACGGCATGAATGCGCTGTCCGACCTCTACCTCGGCTACCAGCCGGTCTCGATCAAGACCCTGCTTGGCACCGGCAAAAGCCAGATCACCTTCGACCGGGTAGCGATCGAGGATGCGGTGAAATACGCCGCCGAAGACGCCGACGTCACCCTGCGCCTTTGGCAGCTGTTCAAACCGCAACTGCACCGTGCCAAGGTAACCACCGTCTACGAAACCCTCGAGCGCCCGCTCGTTCCCGTCCTCGCCGACATGGAGATGGCCGGCATCCGGGTCGACCGCGATACGCTGGCCCGCATGTCCAACGCCTTTGCCCAGAAACTGGTGCAACTTGAAGAAGAGATCCACACCCTCGCGGAACAGAAATTCAACATCGGCTCACCCAAGCAACTTGGCGAAATCCTCTTTGACCGGCTGCAGATTCCCGGCGGCAGCCAGGGCAAGACCGGCGCCTATGCCACCGGGGCCGACATTCTTGAAGACATCACCACGCTGGAAGACCACCCGAAGGGCGCACAGCTGGCCGCCCGCATCCTTGACTGGCGGCAGATCGCCAAGCTGAAATCCACCTACACCGACGCCCTGCAACAGGCGGTCAACCCCGATACCGGCCGCGTCCACACCTCGTATTCGCTGACCGGTGCGGTCACCGGGCGGCTGTCATCCACCGACCCCAACCTGCAGAACATCCCGATCCGCACCGAAGAGGGCCGCCGCATCCGCGAGGCGTTCGTAGCCCCCGCAGGCCGCACCCTTGTCTCGCTCGACTATTCCCAGATCGAACTGCGCATCCTCGCCCACATCGCCGACATTCCGGCCCTGCGCACGGCCTTTGAAGACGGCATCGACATCCATTCGATGACCGCGTCCGAGATGTTCAACGTCCCTCTCGACCAGATGACCTCCGACATCCGCCGCAAGGCCAAGGCGATCAATTTCGGCGTGATCTACGGCATTTCCGGCTTCGGCCTCGCCCGCAACCTGCGCATTCCCCGGGCCGAGGCGCAGGGCTTCATCGACCGCTATTTCGAACGCTTTCCGGGGATCAAGGAATACATGTCCGAAACCATTAAATTCGCGCAGGCAAACGGCTATGTGCAAACCCTTTTCGGCCGGAAAATCCACACTCCCGAGATTAACGCCAGGGGGCCGGGGGCGGGCTTTGCCAAACGCGCCGCGATCAACGCCCCCATTCAGGGCACCGCCGCCGATGTGATCCGCCGCGCGATGATCCGGATGCCTGACGCCATCAAGGACATCGACGCCAGAATGCTGCTGCAAGTCCACGACGAGCTTTTGTTCGAGGTGGCCGAGGAGGCCGCCGCCTCCCTGATCCCCATCGCCAAGGCGGTGATGGAAACCGCCGCCCACCCCGCGGTGGCGCTCGATGTCCACCTCGCGGTGGAAGCAGGCACCGGCAAAAGCTGGGCCGCAGCGCATTGACCGGTCCGCCCTGGCCCTTCGCCCGAGAACCACTTGGGGAAGGGCCGCCTGATCACTCCGGCTGTACCAACCGCCCCAGCAACCGGCCGCCCAGAATGTGCAGATGGTAATGCGGCACCTCTTGCATGCCATGCGCGCCGGCATTGCTGATCGCCCGGTAGCCTTCCGGGCCGGCAATCCCCAGCATCTGGCACACCTTGGCGACGGTGCGGTTGAAATCCACGATCTCTTCCGCACTCGCTTCGGCGGCGAAATGGTCCAGCGTGACGTAAGCCCCTTTCGGCAGCACCAGCACGTGCACGGGCGCTTGCGGGTGGATGTCGTGAAATACCAGCGTATGCGGCGTTTCCATCACCGTCTTGTTCGGAATTTCCCCGCGCAGGATGCGGGCAAAGATATTCATCGGGTCGTATGCGTAAACCATCAGCCTCAATCCACAAATAGATACTCGGTCGCCGCAATCTCGCGCGCCTTCTCGACCGGGATGTCAAGGAACTCGGCCAACGGCAAGGTGTTGTCGTCCACACTTGCCGCCTGCCGGATGCGCAGATACCCCGGCAGGTTCATGTCGCGGATCCGGTCGCTTTCGAACTTCACGTCATAGCGGATCGTCGGCAACAACCTTGCCAGCGTGTCTGCTGGCGTGCGCTCGCCGGCCAGACCCACCCGCTTGGCGTGGCCGATCAGATAATCGTCGGTAAACTCGCAATCGATTTCCAGCAGACGAACCTTGGCGCGGTCCTTGAAGAAATCCTGCATCAATTCGGTGTTCGAAGGGTCGACGCACAGGATCAGCCGGTCCGTCTGCCAGTAATCGAACAACATCCGCACCAGCGCCCGGCGGTGCCGCATCCGTTTTTCCAACGTCGACTGGATGCCGCCAAGATCGGGCAGGGGCGTTGCATCCTCGTTGAACAGATAGTCGATGGCCGCCAGACTGGTCACCGAACGCACCCGTTCGACCAGCCGCTTGGCCACATGCCACTTCTTGCACGTCACCATCATCAACACCCGCTCGCGCCCGATGCTGGTTTCGGCCTCCCAGAAACGCGGGGCAAAGCGGCGCCCGACTCGGCCACGCGCCGTCAGGAACTCGAACTGCCGCCGCCCCTCGGTCGAGGTTTCGAAACTGCACCCCGTCGCCGCGTACAGCGCACCTAGCTGCGCCTTCAACCTGGTCGCATCGGTGCTGATCTTGCGGGCGAACAGGAAATCCTGCGCCAGCAGCATGGCGTGGTGATCGTCGTAAAAGGTGACCGGTATGCCGTAATCGGTAAACAGCAGGAATGTCAGGGTGCGTGACCGGATGTCCCGGTCCGGCACCAGATGCCGCACGACTGTCTGAAAAAAGGTTTCATCGGGGATCCAGGTGGTGCGGAAAAACCGCATCACGTCGCGCCGCTTGCTGCAGAATTCCAGCACCGCCTCCACCGTCCGGCGGCGGAGGCACCACCACTGACTGCCGATCTGGATGCGCAGATCGGACGGCATCTTGCGCGCCATGCCCAGCTTTTTCTGTGCCTGCATCGACGCATAGAACAGGGCCTTGCGTTGCCGCTCGTTGAACCAGTGGCGATAGATCAGCCGCTCTTCCTTGATCCCGGTCTTGATCCAGCCAGAGTCAAAGAAATCAAAGCTCTCGATGAAATCGACATCCTCCTGTCCGAGGTAGGCATGCATATACTCCGCCGTCTTGATCGGCATGCAGTCGCCCGACAACATGTAAAAATGCGTGGCCCCCGGAAAGGCCTCCACCGCCGCCGCCACCGCCGTCAGCGTCGCCTCGACCAGGCTCCACTCGCCCCAGCCACATTTGACCCGCTGCGGGGCAAAGGCCACTGCCGGGTTGTCAGCCAGCGCACCTCGAATTCTGTCATAGTCCCGGATGTTTGCGCGGGCATCAAAGTGGATCGCGATGCAATCGCCCGCCGCAGTCAGCCGCATTGCCTGCGCAATGATCCCCTCCGGGTCCTTGTGGCACAAAAGAATATAGGCGATTTGCGTCATTCTGGGGGGCTGGTTCCGACGGGGCTTTCGCTTGCCTCCCTAAACTGCTTCAACCTTCATTGAAAAGACAGAATTTGTTTGCTTTTTTGACCAATGGTGGTTCCAACGCCGCAGTGGCGTTTGTGCAAGGGTGGGAGGCGGAGGGTCATGGGTTTTCCCGGCACCTGGATGACCGAGAGTGAAAGCGTCGTCTACCGGGTCGTTCCGAAATG
>JAYSYZ010000067.1:0-13437 GCA_043727195.1 Paracoccaceae bacterium | reverse complement strand
CAAGGCCGAGATGAAGCGCAACACGGCCGGGGCCTGGCGCGCCTATCGGCGCGAGACGGCACCGTTGTGGAAGAACGGCAAGCTGATGATGAACCCGGTGATCGAGGGTCTGCGACGGGTGCGGGACGGGCTGGTGCGGGTAAAGCGCAGCCTTCTGCGTCAGGATCAGCATGCGACGGTGCTGGAGATGCAGGGGCCGGAGCGACGTCGCGGCGCGGTTCACGTTCGGTTCATGGGGGTGTTCGACACGGTCGAAGCCTATGGCATGCCGTTGGAGTGGCTGCGCGAGTATTTCAACTGGTGGATCTGGCCGATCCAGTTCCGCAACACCAAATGCAGTCCGGTGGTGCAGAAGGTGCGCCATGCGCTGGCGCTTGATGACGAGCGGCTGACGTTCGATCCGCTGCGGTTCGACCAGTCGGCGCGGGACGACGGGCTGGCCGGACCTGAGACGCAGGAATTGTGGTTCGCCGGCATGCATTCCGATGTGGGTGGCGGCTATCCCGACAACGCGGTGTCGCTGGACCCCTTGATCTGGATGGCCGATGAGGCGGCGGCGCAGGAGGTGCAGTTCGATGACATGATCATCGGCCGGCACAAGCGCGGGCGCTATCCGCAGGCGCTGATCCACGATTCGCGGGCGGGGTTTGCCAATCTGTACCGCTACGCGCCGCGCCGGATTGCTGGCGGGGCTGCCCACGAGGGGTCGCCGGTGGTGCATCATTCGGCGGTGACCAAGATGAAGATCGGCGCGGATGGCTATGCACCGCTGGGCCTGCCGGGGGATTTCCGGGTTCTCCCCGCGACGCCGCGGGGCTGGTCGGCGGTGCATCCGAACGGGATGATCCGCGATATCGGCGCGGTCGAAAAGGTGCGCCGCCTGATCGGCTGGCGCAAGGCCACCAACTGGATGACGATCCTGTGCGTCATCGGGCTGCTGGCGCTGCCGTTCCTGCGCGGATGGCTTGGCGAGCCGATCCGGCTGAGCCCCAAGGTGCAGGGCTGGACCGAATGGGCAATCGGGGGCCTGTTGCCGGGCTGGGCTTACAGCTGGGTTCTGGCGGTGATGGACTATTGGGTGATCTCGGTGCCGCTGATCCTTGGCATCTGGGTGATCTACCGTGTCAACCAGTCACTCGCCGACATGATCCGCGATTGGGCGCAGCGGATCTGGCCGAAATAGCGCGGTTGCTCTTCAAGGGGCGGGTTTGCGGCGGTATGGTCGCGGGCCTTGACCCCTGAGGATTCGCATGAGCCTGACCGTGATCCCCCGCACCATCGCCACCGAGATCGGCGCACAGCCAGCGCAAGTGACGGCGGCGATCACCCTGCTGGACGAAGGCGCCACGGTGCCCTTCATCTCGCGCTATCGCAAGGAGGTGACGGGGGGCCTCGACGACACCCAGCTGCGCAATCTGGCGGAGCGGCTGGTCTACTTGCGCGAGTTGGAGGCGCGGCGGGCGGCCATCGGCGCGTCGATCAGCGATCAGGGCAAGATGACGGATGCGCTGGGCGCGGCGATTGCGAAAGCACTGACCAAGGCGGAACTGGAAGACATCTATCTGCCCTACAAGCCAAAGCGCCGTACCAAGGCGATGATCGCGCGCGAAAACGGCTTGCAAGGGCTGGTGGATGCGATTCTGGCGGCTCGTTCGGCAGACCCGGTGGCACTGGCGGCGGGGTATGTGACCGGAGCCGTGCCGGATACGAAGGCGGCGCTGGAAGGCGCGCGGGATATCGTGGCGGAGGGGCTGTCGGAGAATGCGGCCTTGCTGGGCCGGTTGCGCGATCACATGAAACGGGTGGCGCGGCTGACCGCACGCGTGGTGGCGGGGAAGGAGGTGGAGGGCGCGAAGTTCTCAGACTATTTTGCGCATTCCGAAGGCTGGGCGGGCGCGCCAAGCCACCGGGTGCTGGCGATGCTGCGCGGGCGGAACGAGGGGTTTCTCAGCGTCGATCTGGAGATTGATGCAGAGGCCGCGAAGGGGGACAGCCCCTGCGAGCGGGCCTGTGGCGCGGCGCTGGATGCGGGGTCGCGCGGGGCCGGGGACCTGTGGCTGCGCGAGGCGGCGGCTTGGGCCTGGCGGGTGAAGCTGCGCACCAGCCTGACGCTGGACCTGATGGGCGGGATGCGGGAACGGGCGGAGGCGGAGGCGATCCGGGTGTTCGCGCGGAACCTGAAGGACCTGCTGCTGGCGGCCCCGGCCGGGGGGCGCGCCACGATGGGCCTCGATCCCGGCATTCGCACCGGGGTGAAGGTGGCGGTGGTCGATGCGACCGGCAAGGTGCTGGAGACGGAAACGGTCTATCCGTTTCAGCCGAAGAACGATCTGCGCGGGGCGCAGATCAGCCTTGCGCGGCTGATCAGCAAGCACGGAGTCAAGCTGATCTCCATCGGCAACGGCACGGCGAGCCGCGAGACGGAAAAGCTGGTGGCCGATATTCTGGCGCTGCTGCCGGGGGAAAAGCCGGTGAAGGTGATCGTGAGCGAGGCGGGGGCAAGCGTCTATTCGGCCAGCGAACTGGCGGCGAAGGAATTTCCGGGGCTGGATGTGTCGTTGCGCGGGGCGGTGTCGATTGCGCGCCGCTTGCAGGACCCGCTGGCCGAACTGGTGAAGATCGAGCCGAAGGCGATTGGCGTCGGGCAGTATCAGCATGACGTGGATCAGCACCGGCTGGGGCGCAGCCTGGAGGCGGTGGTCGAGGATGCGGTGAACGCAGTGGGGGTGGATCTGAACACGGCGTCGGCGCCGTTGCTGGCGCGGGTGTCGGGCGTTGGTCCGGGGCTGGCAGAGGCGATTGTCGTCCACCGCGACGCGAACGGGCCGTTTGCCAGCCGCCGGGAGTTGTTGAAGGTGGCACGGCTGGGGCCGAAGGCGTTTGAACAGGCGGCCGGGTTTCTGCGGGTGACGGGCGGCAAGGAGCCGCTGGATGCAAGTTCGGTACACCCCGAGGCCTATGATCTGGCGCGGCGGATCGTCGCCGCCTGTGGGCGCGACCTCGCGTCAGTGATGGCGGACCCGTCGGTCCTGCAGCGCGTCGACCCGCGGGATTTCGTTGACGCGCGGTTCGGCTTGCCGACGGTGCGCGACATCCTGACTGAGTTGGAAAAGCCGGGGCGCGACCCGCGCCCGTCGTTCCGCACCGCAACCTTTGCGGACGGGGTGAACGATATCAAGGACCTGAAGCCCGGAATGCTGCTGGAAGGCACGGTGACCAATGTGGCGGCCTTTGGCGCGTTCGTCGATGTGGGGGTGCATCAGGACGGGTTGGTGCATGTGAGCCAGTTGGCCGATGCCTATGTGAAAGACCCGCATGCGGTGGTGAAGGCCGGCGATGTGGTCAAGGTGCGGGTGGTCGAGGTGGATGTGGCGCGCAAACGCATCGGACTGACAATGAAATCCGGCAGTGCCGAAGCGCGCGATGTGCTGCGCGAACGGGGCCCGGTGGCGGTAAAGGCGCGCCCGGTGGTGCAGGCTCTGCCACCGCAGAACAACGCCTTTGCGGATGCGTTGAAAGGCAAATTCGGCAAGTGAGCCTGGGCGATGGCCGTCTTCAGGCCTTCGGCCCGGATTTTACCCTGTCCCACAGCCATTTGCCCACCACCGGCAGCAGGGTGATCCCGGCGATGAGCGCCAGCAGCGGTGTGCTCATTTCCGCGCCCTGCAAGCCCGCCCCGATCGCGGTGAGGACAAAGCTGACCGGGATCACCCCAAGCAGCGTGGCCAGTGCAAAGCGCGCGAAGGTAAGCGAGGTCAGCCCCGCCGCATAACTGACCGCGTCGAAGGAAATGAACGGAATCAGCCGCGAGGCAAAGACGATGGCCATCAGCGACCATTGCGAACGCGGTGCCGCGATGGCCTTGAGCAGGCGGTTTTCTGACGCGCGGATCGCGTCAAAACCAAGGTAGCGCGCCGCCAGAAAGGCGATGCAGGCGCCGAGGAATGCACCGCAGATCACCGCTATGCCGCCCCACAGCGTGCCGTAGATCGCGCCGGCCGCCACCCCGATGGGACCGCTGGGGATCGGGCTGACGACAATGGCCAGTGCCATGATCAGGGCGACCGCCACCGGGCCCGCCGCGCCGAGCGCACCGATCTGGTCGCGCATCCAGGCTTCGCCAAAGATCGGTTGCTCGCCCAGCATCAGGTAGGGCAGGGCCAAGCCGGCGATCACCGCGAGGGCGAGGCCCGCCGCGACAAGGCGGCGTCTGGTGAAAAGGGGTTTGCGGTCGGTCATCGGAATGCGCGGGGCATCCATCACCGGGTGCCGACAGTCAATAGGAGAGTGTTTGGCCCTGCCCACCCCTGATCGGTCTGGAAGGCGGCAAGTTGGCTGGTGATATCGGCCCATGCGGCATCCCGCGCGGCGGGGGCGAGGGGGGACAGGATCTGCAGGATCGGCCCGGCGGCATCCCGGATGAAGCCGAGGTAGTCGGAGGTTTGCGGCAGCCGGAACGGGGCCTGCAGCGTGGACGAGGTGACGGCGCGGAACCCCGCCTCGCGGAACAGCGCGTCAAGATGGCCGGGACGACCAAGGCTGGTCAAGCCGCCGGGTTGAAAAGGGTCGCGCGGCGGCTGACCCGCGTGGCGCAGCGCGGTGGACATCAGGATGCGAAGGCAGGGGTTCAGATCCGGACCGGCAAAGACCATGGCGGCAAAGCGCGCGCCGCTTTTCAAGGTGCGGCGGATTTGCGTAAGTCCCGCTAGCGGATTGGGCAGAAACATCAGGCCAAGGCGGCAGATTGCGGCATCGAAGCTGGCGTCCGGCAGTGGCAAAACTGCGGCATCGGCGACGCGGGTTTCGACGTTGCGGTGACCGGCGGCCGTTGCAGCGGATGCGGCGAATGCAAGGATCTGCGGCGAGATGTCGGTGGCGGTAACGCGCCCGGCCGGGCCGACACGGGTGGCCACATCAAGCGTCTGATCGCCCGCCCCGGCGGCGACATCCAGCACCGACTGGCCGGGCCCCACACCCGCCATGTCGAGCATGAGGAGCGTCGGCTGGCAAAGCCAGTCGCGGATGATTGCGCCGTGCCGGTGCCAGCCGGCGGCGGCAGCGTCCCATTGGCTGCGGATTGCGGACGTGGGCATTGCGTCAGCGGTTGTCATCGGGGCACCTCCTCGGGTCAGGCCGAGATTGCGCTTGTCAGGGTGATCGCGACAGCCGCAAGATTGCGGAACGGGGCCGCAGGAACGCTGTCCGGGCCAAGATAGCGCAAGGTTGGGGGAGCGTGAGGCTGGGGTAGCGCGAGGTTGGGGGAGCGCAAGGCTGGGGGGGTAGCGCGATGTTCGACTGGAATGATTTGCGGTTTCTGCTGGCGGTGGCGCGCGAGGGCAGCACTCTGGCAGCCGGGCGGCGGCTGGGGGTCAACCAATCCACGGTGCAGCGGCGGCTGTCACAGCTTGAGGCAAGCCTGGGCGAGCGTCTGGTAGAGCGGCTTGCCGCGGGTTACCGGCTGACCGATCTGGGGCAGGCGGTGCTGGCGCGTGCCGAGACGGTGGAGGCGGCGACCGAGGCCTTTCGTCAGGCGGTGCAGGATCAGGGGCGGGGCGTGCGCGGCGTGATCCGGCTGACCTGCCCAGAGCCTATTGCATTCCGGCTGACGAAATCGGGGTTGCTGGAGCGGTTTCATGCGGGCCACCCCGGCCTGACGGTCGAGTTTGTGCTGAGCGATCAGTATGTTGATTTGGCCAAGGGCGAAGCGGATGTGGCGCTGAGGTCGGGTGATACCGATGATGCCGTGCTGATCGGTCGCAAGATCGCAGATTCGCTTTGGGCGGTTTACGCCAGCCGTGCCTATGTGGCCCGGCACGGCGCGCCTGCGTCTGAGGCGGAACTGGCGGGCCATCCGCTGATCGGTTTCGAGGAGGGGATGGCCCGGCACCGGGCGGTGGTCTGGCTGAACGCGGTCGCGCCGGGCGGGGTATATGCCGCGCGCAGCACATCGGTTCTGGGGTTGATCTCGGCGGCCAGGGCAGGGGTCGGGATTGCGGCCTTGCCGCTGGCATTGGGTGACGCCGAGCCTGATCTGATCCGCCTCTTCGGGCCGGTGGCCGCATTGACGCGGGCCTGGCGCATCCTCGCGCACCCCGATCAGCGCCACACGCCTCGGATCGAGGTGTTCTTCCGGTTCATCCTGTCGCACACCGATGCGCTGCAGCCGATCCTGACGGGGTGACGCCTAGGCCGCCGCGCCACCGACCGTCAGCCCGCCGATCAGCAGGGTTGGCTGCCCCACCCCCACCGGCACCCATTGCCCGGCCTTGCCGCAGTTGCCGATACCGGGGTCGAGAACCAGGTCGTTGCCGATGGCGCGGATCTGTTTCAGCGCGGTGGCGCCGTCGCCGATCAGGGTGGCACCCTTGACGGCGGCACCGATCACGCCGTTCTTCACCCGGTAAGCCTCGGTGCAGCTGAACACGAACTTGCCGTTGGTGATATCGACCTGGCCACCGCCGAAACCCACGGCATAGATGCCGTCGCGCAGGCTGGCGACGATGCCGGCGGGGTCGTCGGTGCCGGCCAGCATGTAGGTGTTGGTCATCCGGGGCATCGGGATGTGCGAAAAGCTTTCGCGCCGTCCGTTGCCGGTGGGGGTCACACCCATCAGCCGGGCGTTCTGGCGATCCTGCATGTAGCCGACGAGGATGCCATCCTCGATCAGCACGTTGCGGGCCGAGGGCGTGCCTTCGTCGTCGATGCTGATGGAACCGCGCCGGTCGGGGAGGGTGCCGTCATCAAGCACGGTCACGCCTTTGGCCGCAATCCGCTGGCCCATCAGACCGGCAAAGGCCGAGGTTTCCTTCCGGTTGAAATCGCCCTCCAGCCCGTGGCCGATCGCTTCGTGCAGCAGGATGCCGGGCCAGCCGGGGCCAAGGACCACATCCATCACGCCCGCCGGGGCATCTTCGGCGGACAGGTTGACAAGCGCGATGCGCAAGGCTTCGCGCACCATCGGTTGCCAAGTTTCCGACAGCATCAGGCGCGCAAGGCCGTAGCGCCCGCCACCCCCGGTGCCGCCCTGTTCGCGGCGGCCGCCCTCTTCGACCATCACCGAGATGTTCAGCCGTGCCATCGGCCGGATATCGGTCAGGCGCAGGCCTTCTGGGCGCAGGATCTCGATCTCCTGCAGGGACGCGCCGAACGCGGCGGATACCTGCACCACACGCGGGTCAAGCGCGCGGGCATAGGCGTCGATTTCCTTCAGCAGGTCGATCTTGATGGGAAAGGTTGCGTCCAGCATCGGATCGGCGTCAGAATAAAGCCGGGTGTTCGTGCCCTTGGGCACGGGGGCCATGGTGCCGCCGCCGGTGCCCACGGCAAGGCGGGCGGTTTCAGAGGCACGGCGCAGGGCGGTTTCGGTAATCTCGGTCGAATGGGCGTAACCTGCCACCTCGCCGCGCACGGCGCGCAGGCCAAAGCCCTGGCTGGCGTCATAGCTGGCGTTGCGAATGCGGCCGTCGTCCAGCACGATGGATTCGCCCCGGCGGCGTTCAAGAAACAACTCGCCATCATCCGCCCCGGCAGTGGCGGCGCGCAGGGTGGCGAGGGTGGCGGCCTCGTCAAGATGATCCTCGAACGGGCGGAAGGGGGCGTCGGTCATCTGGGGCCTTTCTGGCGGAGGAGACAAGAACCTAAGCGCGCGGCGGACTGACCGCAAGACGCGCGGTCATGGCGGGAACAGCCGGTCGAGAAACGCCGTCCCTTCGGCCCAGGTGGCAGGCCGGTACAGCGCCTCATGCCCGACCGGGCCGAGGGTGAGAAACGTCTTGGGATCATTGGCGGCAGCGAAGATACGCCTGCCAAAGGTGACCGGAATAACCCGGTCTGCAGTGCCGTGCAAAATCAGCAGCGGGGCGGTCACCTTGCCGATCTGATCCTGCGAGCGGAACTGGTCTTTCATCAGCAGGCGTACCGGCAGCCAGGGATAGGTGAGGCCCGCCACATCGACGGCGGCAGAGAAGGGTGCCTCCAGCACCAGTGCCGCTACCGGGTTGCGCGCGGCCAGTTGCACCGCGACGCCGGTGCCGAGGGATTCGCCAACCACCGCCACGCGTTCGGCCGGGATGCCCAGGCCGCGCAGGTGGTCATAGGCGGCCTGAGCGTCGATGATCAGGCCGGGTTCGGTGATCGTGCCGGTGCTGCCACCGTAGCCCCGGTAAGACAGGAACGCCGCGCCAAACCCGCGTGACCGGTAGAAAGACATCCGGTCGGCCCGGTCGGCGATCGAGCCCGCATTGCCGTGAAAGAACAGGATGACCGGGCGGTCGCCCGCCGGCGGGCTGTACCACAGGACCAGTGTTTCGCCGTCGTGCGTGGTAAGGGTCTGACGCGCGACCCCGGTCAGGCCAAGGCTTTGCGGCGCGGGGTCGCTGCGCGAGGGGAAATATTGCAGTTGCCGCTGCATCAGATAGACCCCGGCAAGCGCCGTGGCATAGAAGACCCCGAGAGTGATGAGAGTGATCTTGATAAAGCCCATGACGCGGTGCTGACTGCCCCTGAAAAGCGCCGCGAGGGCGCTGCTTTGTCGCAACGGTTTCGCTTGTCCCGCCAGCGCTAATATGGTTTGACCACCCCGGTAAACAACGGGATTCTGCCCTAGCGGGCGGGGTGGCCGGAAAGCGGCGGATCGCCGCGTGTCGGATACGGGAAAATGAACATGCGCCTTTCGACAGTGTGGAATGCAATCGCCGTTGCCGGCATCGTCAGCATGATGGCAGGTGCGGCCATCGCGCAACAGTCCCTTGAAATCATTGGCCAACCGATAGACGGCAGGATGGGCTTTCAGCCCGCCTCGACCAGCATCGCCGAGGATTTGCAATGGCTGGACGGGATGCTTTTGTACATCATCACGCCCATCGTGATTTTCGTGACCGGCCTGCTGTTGTACGTGATCGCACGGTACAATTCCAAATCGAACCCGAAGCCTGCATCGTTCACCCACAACTCGCCGCTGGAAGTGGCGTGGACCATCGTGCCGATCGTGATCCTGGTGTTCATCGGGGCGTTTTCGCTGCCGGTGCTGTTTGAAGAGCAGGAAATTCCGGTCGGCGACGTGACGATCAAGGCCACCGGCTTTCAGTGGTACTGGGGGTATGAGTATGTCGACGAGGGTGTGGCGTTCGAAAGCTTCATGATCGGATCGCCCGCGACGGGCGGCGACAACATGCTGACGCCCGAGGTCGAGGTGCAACTGGCCGAAGCTGGCTACACCAAGGGCCAGTTCCTGCTGGCCACCGATACCGCCATGGTCGTGCCGGTGGGCAAGACCATCGTCGTCCGGGTGACCGGCGCGGATGTGATCCATTCCTGGAAAATTCCGGCGTTCGGCGTGATGCAGGATGCCGTGCCGGGCCGGACGGCGGCGCTGTGGTTCAAGGCCGACAAGGAAGGCGTCTATTTCGGCCAGTGTTCGGAACTGTGCGGTCAGATGCACGCCTACATGCCGATCACCGTCAAGGTGGTGTCGGAAGCGGCCTATGCCCAATGGCTGGCCAAGGCCAAGACCGGCGACTACCTGCTGTCGGATGCTGCAACCGATGGCACGGTGACCGTCGCCGCGAACGACTGAGGCGCAGATGCGCCGTGCGACAGCAGGCTCCGGATAGTCGGGGCCTTCTGTCTTGGGCAGACAGGACGAAGATGAGCGATATCGGCATATTCGAGCGGACAGCGGAAGCGCCTTACGAGGCGGGTTTTGGCGATTACGTCCAGCTTTTGAAACCGCGGGTGATGTCGCTGGTGGTGTTTACCGCGCTGGTCGGGCTGTTGGTCGCGCCGGTGACGGTTCACCCGGTGGTGGCGGTTGCCGCAATCCTGTTCATCGCCTTGGGTGCCGGTGCGTCAGGTGCGCTCAACATGTGGTGGGATGCCGACATCGATGCAGTGATGAAACGTACGCGGGGGCGGCCGGTGCCGGCGGGCAAGGTGGCCGGCGGCGAGGCGCTGGGGCTTGGGCTCGCGTTGTCGGGCATCAGCATCGTGATGCTGGGGCTGGCCACGAACCTTCTGGCGGCGGGGTTGCTGGCCTTTACGATCTTTTTTTATGCCGTGGTCTATTCGATGTGGCTAAAGCGGGTGACGCCACAGAACATCGTGATCGGTGGCGCTGCCGGGGCGTTTCCGCCAATGATCGGCTGGGTTTGCGCCATGGGGTCTGTGTCGGTCGAGGCGGTGCTGATGTTCGCGCTGATCTTCATGTGGACGCCGCCGCATTTCTGGGCGCTGGCGCTGTTCATGAAGGAAGACTACCACGCGGCCGGGGTGCCGATGCTGACGGTAACGCATGGCCGCCGCGCGACGCGGACTCATATCCTGATCTACACGTTGCTGCTGGTGCCGGTGGCGGTGGGTGCTGCGCTGACCTCCATCGGCGGGCCGGTCACGCTGATCGTGGCGCTGGCGCTGAACGGCTGGTTCGTCTTGGGCGCCTGGCGCATCTGGCGGCGCGACGAGGTGGTGGCCGAGGCCGACAAATATGCGGTCGAAAAGGCGGTGTTCCGGTTTTCGCTGTTGTATCTGTTCCTGCATTTCGGCGCGTTTCTGGTGGAAGCGGCGCTGAAATCCTATGGGCTAGGGGGCTGGTGAGATGACCTTTCGTCCCGCGCACGAAATCTACAAACGCCGCTTCAGCCGCAATCTTGGCGTCGGGGTGACGCTGCTTGCCTTTGTGGCGCTGGTGTTTGCGCTGACCGTGGTCAAGGTCACCCGCGGCGAACCGATGCAGGGCTATGACCACGTGGTGCAGCCAGGGCTGGTGCCGGAGGCCAAGGAATGATTTTTCCGCGTCTGCAGGGGCCGAACCGCACGCTGGTGCAACTGGTTGCCGTGGTGGCGGTGATGGGGTCGCTGTCATTCGCCTCGGTGCCGTTCTACAACTGGTTCTGCAAGGTGACCGGGTTCGGTGGCACGACGGGCGTGGCGGACGTGGGGTCGGACATCATCCTCGACCGGACGGTGAAGGTGCGCTTCGATGCTTCGGTCGAGGCGGGGATGCCATGGACCTTCCGCCCGATGGTACAATCGGTGGAACTGCGCATCGGCGAGACGGCGCTGGCGTTCTATGAGGCGCACAACCCGACCAGCCGCCCGGTGGCGGGCACGGCCAGCTACAACGTCGCGCCGTATTCGGCGGGCAGCTATTTCATCAAGGTCGCCTGTTTCTGCTTTGAAGAACAGGTCCTGCAACCCGGCGAGACGGTGCAGATGCCCGTCAGCTTTTACGTTGATCCCGCGATTGTGGACGATCCCGAAGCGACGTTTGTGAACGAGATCACGCTGAGCTATACATTCCACGAGACGCCGCTGCCTGAAACGCAGGCGGCGCTTGAAATTCCCGCTCCGGCCAGGCCGGACGCGACGAACTGACGACATAACGAGGGAAGTTCACGGCCATGGCCCACGCGAAAAACCACGATTACCACGTTCTGCCACCGTCGATCTGGCCGCTGCTTGGCGCAGTGGGCGGGTTTGCCATGCTGTTTGGCGCAGTGCTGTGGATGCACGGGATGGGCCCATGGCTGGGGCTGGTCGGCCTTGCCGGGGTGCTTTACGTGATGTTCGCCTGGTGGTCGGAAGTGATCCAGGAAAGCCAGGTCGGCGATCACACGCCGGTGGTGCGGCTGGGCCTGCGATATGGATTCATCCTGTTCATCATGTCGGAGGTGATGTTCTTTTCGGCGTGGTTCTGGACCTTCTTCAAGCACCGCATGTATCCGATGGGGCCGGACAGCCCGGCCATCGACGGCGTCTGGCCGCCCGTCGGGATCGAGACGTTTGACCCTTGGCATCTGCCGCTGATGAACACGCTGATCCTCTTGTTGTCCGGTTGCGCCGCGACCTGGGCGCACCACGCGCTGGTGCATGAAAACAACCGCAAGGATCTGGTGAACGGGCTGATCCTGGCCGTTGGCCTGGGCATCGTGTTCACCGGCATGCAGGCCTACGAATACAGCCACGCCGCCTTTGGCTTTGCCGGCAACATCTATGGCGCAAGCTTTTTCATGGCGACGGGGTTCCACGGGTTTCACGTTCTGATCGGAACGATTTTCCTGACGGTCTGCCTGATCCGCGCGCTGAAGGGGCATTTCACCCCGGAAAAGCATGTGGGGTTCGAGGCGGCGGCCTGGTACTGGCATTTTGTCGATGTGGTCTGGCTGTTCCTGTTTGCCGCCGTCTATGTCTGGGGTCAGGGCTGATTTTCAGCGCTGCAGGTGATGAAAAAGCGCGGGCCTGCGGGCCTGCGCTTTCCATTTGGGGGGCGGGGATGAACCGGTCTGTGGTGTTTGCGGTTTTGCTGGGTCTGGCGGGGGTCGGCGTGCTCGGCTCGCTGGGCGTCTGGCAGATGCAGCGGCTGGCGTGGAAAGAAGCCATCATCGCGCAAGCGAATGCGATGATGGCGGACGCGCCGGTCGATCTGCGGGCCACGCCCGACCCCGTGGCCGACCGCTACCGCGCGGTAAAGGTCACCGGGCAGTTCACGGGCGAAGAGGCGCATGTGCTGACCTCCAGCCGCGAGACGGGCCCCGGTTTTCTGGTCATCGCCGCGTTCGAGGCCGAGGGGCGGCGCATTCTGGTGGACCGGGGGTTCGTGCCGGAAACCGCCAAGACGACGCCGCGCCCGCGCCGCGCAACCGAGGTGGTGGGCAACCTGAACTGGCCGGATGATGTGACCTCCTCCACCCCGCCCTATGATGCGGGCCGCGCGATCTGGTACGGTCGCGATCTTGCCGGAATCGCGGCGCTTTTGGGCACCGAACCCGTGCTGATCATCGCGCGCAGCGATACCGGCGACGGCATCATCCCGCAGCCGGTGACCTCGGCGGGATTCCGCAACGATCACTTCAACTATGCGATCACCTGGTTTTCGCTGGCGGCGGTGTGGCTGGGGATGACAGTCTATCTTCTGTGGCGTATCAGGGCGCGGCCCGTTGGACGGCAGAATGGCTGAAGGCTGAGATGATGCAGTATGTTTCCACCCGCGGTGCCGCCCCGGTTCTGGGCTTTGGCGAAGCGATGATGACGGGCCTTGCGCGCGATGGCGGGCTTTATGTGCCTGCCGTGGTGCCGGTGATGGCGGCTGGCGATATCGCCGCACTGGCCGGGTTGCCGTATGAAGAGGTGGCGTTCCGGGTGATGCGGCCCTATCTGGGCGGTTTTTTTGCCGATGACGCGTTTCGCGGCCTGATCGCGGCGGCCTACCGGGGGTTCAATCACACCGCCCGCGCGCCGATGGTGCAACTGGCGCCGAACCATTTTCTTCTGGAACTGTTCCACGGGCCGACGCTGGCATTCAAGGACTTTGCCATGCAGCTGATCGGCCAGATGATGCAGGCGGCGCTGGCCAGAACCGGCGAGCGGATCACCATCGTCGGTGCCACCAGCGGCGATACCGGGTCGGCGGCGATGGAGGCGTTCCGGGGGCTGGCATCCGTC
>JAYSYZ010000066.1:0-4887 GCA_043727195.1 Paracoccaceae bacterium | reverse complement strand
CCACCGGTATCGGCCATCATCGAGACCATTCTGCGGGCGTTGGAAGGGCGGGCGTGAGCCTGCGCAAGCCCGCCCCGGCGCGGATCGAGATTGTGCCGGAACTGCTGATCCGCGGGTCAGGCCGTTGGCAGCGGATCACATTCGGCCAGGTGCGGGACTTGCTTTGCCGCATCTGTGGCGGTTACCGTACCGGACGGAAACCTCAAGGAGCCAGGATATGGATGTTGAACGCCCCAAGACATGGAAAGTGGTTATCGCTGCGATCCTGGACTTCCTGCTTGTGTTCATGCTGGGGGGCTATGTCATCGCATTGTTGACCGGCAACCTTTCCGATGGCGGTTTCCAGTTGGATGGTTGGCCGGTGCTGGCGTTGATCGCCCTGATCGTTTTGTATTTCTGGGGCATGAAGCGGCTTGGCGGAACTGTGTTCAAGCGCGTGTTCGGCATTGTCGGAAAGCTTGATTAACGCTTCGGTTCACCTGCCGCCGCCAGCGGTCTCTCCCCCGCCGCGGGTCAGGTAATACGCGGCCAGGATCGGAAAGAACGTCGCGGCGAACACCAGGATCGCCACCACCTTGGTGACCGGGCGCTGGCGCGGGCGGATCAGTTCGTCAAGCATCCAGATCGGCAGGGTTTTGGCATCAGTGCCCGAGCCAGCGGTGAAAGTGGTGACGATGACCTCATCGAACGACAGCGCAAACGCCAGCATCCCCCCGGCCAGCAGCGCCGAGCCGAGATTGGGCAGAAGGATGTGGCGGAAGGTCTGGAAGGCGTTGGCGCCAAGGTCGGCCGATGCCTCCAGTATCCCGCCCGACAGGCGGCGAAAGCGGGCAACGGCGTTGTTATAGACAATGACGATGCAGAACGTGGCGTGGCCCAGCATGATCGTCCACATCGAGAACGGGATGTCCATCACCGCAAAGGCAGACCGCAACGACATGCCGGTGATGATCCCCGGCAGGGCGATGGGCAGGATGATCAGGAGCGAAATCTGCTCCCGCCCGAAGAAGCTTGCCCGGGCCATGGCGGCGGCGACAAGGGTGCCAAGGATCATCGCCAGCAGTGTGGCAATGGCGGCGACCTTGAGCGACAGCCAGAGGGGCGGCCAGATATCGGCGCGCGCCCAGGCCACGGCGAACCATTCGGTCGTCAGTCCGGGGGGCGGAAACTGATAGGTCCGTTCTTCGGTGGTGAAGGCGTAGAGGAAGATCAAAAGGATCGGCAGGTGCAGGAACAAAAGGCCCCCGATGGCGGCGGCTTTCAGGCCAAATGACGGTCGATCAGAGAGCATCGAACGCCCCCGCGCGTTTGGCCAGCATCAGGTAGATCACCATGATGACGATGGGAACGACGGCAAAGGCGGCGGCGAGGGGGATGTTGCCGGCGGTGCCCTGCTGCTGGTAGACCGCCAGGCCGATGAAACGGGCCGAATTGCCGACGATCTGCGGGATGATGTAGTCGCCCATCGTCAGCGAAAAGGTGAAGATCGAGCCCGCGATCACCCCCGGCAGGGCAAGGGGCAGGATCACGGTCCGCAGCGTCTGGCGCCGCGTGGCGCCCAGGTCTGCCGACGCCTCCAGCATCGACGTCGGCACGCGTTCCAGCGAGGCCTGCATTGGCAGGATCATGTAGGGTAGCCAGACGTAAACGAAGACGAGGAAGGTCCCGATGTAGCTGGTGGACAGTGACGATCCGCCAAGGCCGGGGATCGACAGAAGGCCGGAGATGAGAAAACCGGTGCCGGTGGCGTCGGTGGCCCAGGTCAGGATGCCTTCCTTGGCAAGGATCAGCTTCCAGGCATAGACCTTGACCAGATAGCTTGACCACAACGGCAGCATGACGCCGAGGTAGAAGGCGGCTTTCCAGCGGCCTTTCGCATGGCGGGCGGCGTAAAAGGCGATGGGAAAGGCCAGGACGGCGCAGGCCAGCGTCACGGCAGCCGACATCAGAAGCGTGCGCAGGATGATGTCGAGGTTCTGGGCACGGAACAGTTCGGCGTAGGTCTTCAAGGTGAATTCCCGGTTCACCACGCCGGAAAATTCGTCGATGGAGTAGAAGCTCTGCAAAAGAAGCGCTGCGAGCGAGCCGAGGTAGATCACCCCGAGCCAGAGCAGCGGCGGGGTGATCAGCAGGATCAAAAGCAGGTTCGGCCTGCGCCAGAACAGGCCGGTCAGGCGATCGGCGGCCGTGCGGCTGGGCAGAATGGCCGGCGCGGTCATCGGCGTCTGCCAAGGTTGAAAGGGTGGGAGCCTCCGGCGGGGATATTTTCGTCAAGATGAAATCGAGCGGTCATGGCCCCTCCATCAGGTGGAGGGCGGCGGGATCGAAGGCGATGGCGGTGGTCTGGCCTTCGGTGGGCAAGGGGTGGCCTGCGGGGACGAGGGCTGCGATTTCGCTGCCGTTTGCCGTCAGGACAACCCGGGTGGCGGAGCCGAGGTAGCGCAGAGCGGTAACGGTGCCGGTCACCGGGCCGGTGGCAGCCAGGCGGGTGGCTTCGGGGCGCAGGCTGGCCCATTGCGCCGGGCCGCCGAGGGCGCGGGTCAGGTCGGGGGGCAGCACGTTGGAGGAGCCGACGAAATCCGCGACAAAGCGGGTGCGCGGCTGGGTGTAGATCTCCTGTGGGGTGCCGATCTGGGCGATTTTCCCGTCGTTGAACACGGCGAGGCTGTCAGCCATCGACAGCGCTTCGTGCTGGTCATGCGTGACGAAAACGAAGGTGATGCCAAGGCGCTGTTGCAGGGCCTTGAGTTCGTCCTGCATCGCCTCGCGCAGTTTCAGATCGAGCGCGCCGAGCGGTTCGTCCAGCAACAGCACGCGGGGTTCGTTGATCAGGGCGCGGGCAAGGGCGACACGCTGGCGCTGGCCGCCCGACAACTGGGCAGGTTTGCGGTCGCCGTAGACCTCCAGCTTGACGAGGGCGAGCATCTCTTCGGCCTGCGCATGGCGTTTTGCGCGGGGGGTGCCCTTGACCATCAGCCCGTACGCCACGTTGTCGCGGACATTCATGTGCGGGAACAGCGCGTAATCCTGAAACACGGTGTTGACATTGCGCAGGTGCGGCGGCGTGTCGGAGACATCCTCGCCAAAGATGCGGATGGTACCGCCGGTCGGCTTTTCAAAGCCGGAAATCAGCCGCAGGCAGGTGGTTTTCCCCGAACCTGACGGGCCTAGCATGGCAAAGAACGCGCCTTCGGCGATGGTCAGATCAACGCCGTCGACCGCGCGGACGGATCCGAAATGGCGGGAGACATGGGCGAATGTGACGGCTGCGGTCATGGGTGCTTGTCCTGGGGCCTCCCCCCTGGCCCCTCTCCGAGGCGGAGAGGGGGGAAGTGGGCGCTGCTCCCCTCTCCGGTCGGAGAGGGGTCGGGGGAGAGGTGTTGTGCGCGCTTATCGGCCGCCGATCACGCCGATGTAATCGGATACCCAGCGGTAATAAGGCACGCAGGCGCCTTCCCCCTGGGCGCAGTTCGACACCGGCGTTGTCCAGAACCGGATCTTGTCAAAATCATCCAGCCCGTTTGCAGTGCAGGTCTCCGCCGTCGCCATGCCGCGCGCGTCGGTGCAGGCTGCAGGAACCGCCGGGTTCGCCCCGAACCAGACCGCCAGGTCGGATTGCAGGTTCGACGACAGCGTATGCTCCATCCACATGTAGGCACAATTCGGGTTGGCCGCATCGACATGCATCATCGTGGTGTCGGCCCAGCCGGTGGCACCTTCCTGCGGAATGGTCGAGGCAATCGGCAGGCCTTCGCCTTTCAGCAGGTTTACCTGGAACGGCCAGGAGCCCGAGGCCACCACGCCTTCGTTCTTGAAGTCGTCCATCTGGATGAAGGCATCGTGCCAGTAGCGGCTGGTCAGATCACGCTGGGTGCGCAACAGGTCAAGCGCCGCCTTGTACTGCTCTTCGTTCAGCTCATAAGGTGAGGTGATCTTCAGCTCCGGCTTGTGGAACATCAGATACTGTGCGGCATCGGCCACATGGATCGGGCCGTCATAGGCCTGCACCCGGCCCTTGTTGGGCTTGCCGTCCGGCAGGGTCATTTCCTCGAACACCACGTTCCACGACGTTGGCGGTTCCTTGAACACTTCGGTGTTGTACATCAGAACGTTCGGCCCCCACATGTAAGGCACGCCGTAATGGACGCCATCGACGGTATGCCAGGGCGCGCTTTTCAGGCGATCATCGACGGCGGACCACGACGGGATCAGATCGGTGTTGACCGGCTGCACCCGGTCGCCTGCCACCAGCCGCAGCGAGGCGTCGCCAGAGGCGGTGACAAGATCGAAGCCGCCTTCGTTCATCAGCGCCACCATCTCGTCGCTGGTATTGGCGGTCTTGACGTTCACCTTGCAACCCGAGGAGGCTTCGAATTTCGTCACCCAGTCAAACGCCTTGTCGGTTTCGCCCCGCTCGATATAGCCGGGCCAGGCGACGATGTTCACCTGCCCTTCGCCAGCACCGATTGCGGTCACTTGCGCCATCACCGGGGCGATGGCCGTCAGGACGGAGAGGGCCGTGGTGGCCATCAGCTTCATGGTCTTCATTGCAGTCTCCCTGTGGAATGCTCTGCCAAGGGCAGAGAGCCGGTTTGCCGGTCATCCTGCCACGCTACGAGGGCGGCAAGAAATCGCAATAGGAAAACTTGGGGGCGAGGTGCGGCATGGTCAGACGGAGACCTTGGCATGAAGAAGGTCCTTTGGCAGGTCAGTCTTGCGGCCCTGCAGCGCCACTGCACCGCGCCGGAAGACATAGACCTGATCGGCGCGGGCAAAGGCGAAGTCGATGGTGGCTGGCGCGGGGCAGCACGGCAAAGGCGGTTTCCAGATTTTCGCGCACGGTGAGCAGCGGAAAGATCATCCGGCCTTGCGGGACGACGGACAGCC
>JAYSYZ010000065.1:0-4888 GCA_043727195.1 Paracoccaceae bacterium | reverse complement strand
ATGGCGTCGGGTTTGGCGTGGGCCAACTTTTCGGCATCCAGACCGTAGCGGTGATAGTATTCGCGGGTGGAGGGGATGAAGCCGCCGTCCATCCGCTCGTTCTGCAGGCGCAGCATCATCACCACGTCGGCGCCCTCAAGGCCCTTGCGCATGTCGTCGAACAGTTCGCACCCGAAATCTTCGACGCCTGCGGGCATCAGGGTGGGCGGCGCGATCAGGCGCAGGCGGTTTTCCATCTTGCCCAGCAGGATCAGGTTCGACCGGGCCACGCGGCTGTGGGCGATGTCACCGCAGATGGCTACGGTCAGCCGCTGGATGCGGCCCTTGGCGCGGCGGATGGTCAGGGCGTCCAGCAGCGCCTGGGTGGGGTGTTCATGCCGCCCGTCGCCGGCGTTCAGAACCGCGCAGTTGACCTTGGAGGCCAGCAGGTTGACCGCGCCGGAGGACGGATGCCGCACCACCAGAAGATCCGGGTGCATCGCGTTCAGCGTCATCGCGGTGTCGATCAGGGTTTCGCCCTTTTTCACCGAGGAATTGCCGACGACCATGTTCATCACATCCGCACCCAGTCGCTTGCCCGCCAGTTCGAAACTGGCCTGGGTGCGGGTGGAGTTCTCAAAGAACATGTTGATCTGGGTCATCCCGGCCAGCACGTCGGACTGTTTCACCGTGCGGCGGTTCAGATCGACATAGCGGTCGGCCAGATCGAGGATGGTGGTGATTTCCTGCGGGGCCAGATGCTCGATGCCCAGAAGATGGCGCGCGCGAAAGATCATCGGGTTCTCCTGCCGGGATGCGGCGCTTATGCCAAAGCGGGGCAGGCTGGGCAATGGCGGTGTTTGGCAGGGCGCTTGCATGTTCTGGATGCCGATCCCGCAAGGGACTAGAGTAAGCCGATGGGAATCACTCCGGACATCGCGGAAGATTGGCATGCCTCGCTGGCAGCTTTGGCGTGGCAGGTCGATCTTGGGGTGACCGATCCCGTGGGCGAGGGTCCGGTCGACCGGTATGCGTTGGCAGAGCCTGTCCGCACGTCGCAAGGTGCGGCCCTGCAGGCCCCGGTCCGGGCTGCACCGGTGCCCGCTGCCGCTGTCACCGGCAATGATGCCGTTGCCGCCGCAAAGGCTGCCGCCGCGCGGGCGAACTCGCTGGAAGAGTTGCAGGCCGCGCTTGCCGCCTATGAGCATTGCGAGTTGAAGCGCGGGGCGCGGAACCTCGTTTTTTCCGACGGCAACCCTGCGGCGCGGGTGCTGATCCTGGGCGAGGCGCCGGGCAGCGACGAAGACCGCGAGGGCCGCCCGTTCGTGGGCAGGGCGGGGCAGCTGCTTGACCGGATGTTCGCGGCAATCGGGCTTGACCGCCGGTCGTCTGACCCGGCGCAGGCGCTGTATATCACCAATGTCATGCCTTGGCGGCCCCCCGCCAACCGCGACCCGGAAGCGGCCGAGATCGCGATGATGCGCCCCTTTGTCGAGCGCCACATCGCGCTGGTCGATCCGGCGGTGATCGTGGTGATGGGCAATACGCCGCTATTGGCGCTGACCGGGGCCAAGGGCATTCTGCGGGCACGCGGGGGATGGACCATGGCGCTGGGCAAGCCGGTGCTGCCGATGACGCATCCGGCCTATCTCTTGCGCAATCCGGCGGCGAAACGCGACGCCTGGGCCGATCTGTTGGCCCTGCAGGCAAGGCTGCGGGGATGAGCAGGATCGACGATACCCTTGATTTCATTCCGGTCCGCATTGCGGTGCTGACGGTCAGCGATAGCCGCAGTGCCGCCGATGACCGGTCTGGCGACACGCTGGTGGCGCAGCTGACCGAGGCGGGCCATCATCTGGCGGCGCGCGGGATCGTGACCGATGATCGCGCGCTGATCGCCCGCCGCTTGCGGGACTGGATCGCCGATCCGGCGGTGGATGTGATCCTGACGACGGGCGGCACCGGGCTGACCGGGCGCGATGTGACGGTCGAGGCGCACCGGGATGTCTATGAAAAAGAGATCGAGGCGTTCGGGACGGTGTTTACCATGGTCTCGATGCAGAAGATCGGCACTTCGGCGGTGCAAAGCCGGGCCTGTGGCGGGGTGGCGGGTGGGACCTATCTTTTTGCCCTGCCGGGCAGCCCCGGCGCCTGCCGGGATGCCTGGGACGAGATCTTGCGCTGGCAACTGGATTTCCGGCACCGGCCTTGCAATTTTGTTGAAATCCTGCCGCGTCTGGAAGAGCACAGGCGACGGAAATAGCGCCGCCCTGCGTAACGGCATTGTGGCTGGCGGGCGGGCCGGACGGCGCTAGTTTCAGCCTGCGCAAGATGAGGATGCCATGCGGTTTTTCGGACGGAGCCTGACGGGCCTTTTCCTGCTGGCGGTGACGCTTGGGCTGCTCGGCCTTGCGGTCGCGGTGCTGGCGGGTGCGGTCAGGGAACGCAGCGAAAGTGCCGGTCCGGCCCAGCCCGGCGAAGAGCGGGTTGTCGCGGCCAATGTGATGACCCTGACGCCGGGCGAGGTGACGCCGGTGCTGACCGCCTTTGGCGAGGTGCAGTCGCGCCGCACGCTGGATCTGCGCGCCCGGGCCGCAGGGACGGTTATCTGGGTGTCGGAGAATTTCCGCAACGGCGCGTCGGTTGCGGCCGGTGAGGTGCTGCTGCGGCAAGACCCCGTGCTGGCCGATGAGGCGCTGGCGCTCGCCCAGGCCAACGCGGACGAAGCGGCTGCCAACGCAGCCGAGGCGACGGCCGGCGTGGTGCTGGCCGAAGATGACCTGGCCGCCGCCGAGGCGCAGGCGGTGTTGCGCCGTCAGTCGCTGACCCGGCAGCAGGATATCGCCGCGCGCGGTGCGGGGTCTTCACAAGCGGTGGAGACGGCGGAACTTGCCGTGTCGGCGGCGGCACAGGCGGTGCTGTCGCGGCGTCAGTCGCTGGCATCGGCACGGGCGCGGGTCGGTCAGACTGCGGTCGCGGTGACCCGCGCCGCCATTGCGGTGACCGAAGCAGAGCGCGCCCTGACCGAGACCGAGCTGGTTGCCGAGTTTGCGGGCCTGATCGACGGCGTTACCATCGTCACCGGCGCAGTGGTCGGGACCAACGATGTGCTGGGCCGGATCATCGACCCCGCGGCGCTGGACGTGACCATGCGGCTTTCGACGGCGCAGTTCGGTTTGCTTCTGGCGCCGGGTGGCGGCCTTGCGCCGGGCAGGGTGACGGCAACGCTAGATGCCGGGGTGACCGAATTGCGCGCCACCGGGCGGCTGGACCGGGTTGGTGCGTCGGTCGGCGAAGGGCAGACGGGGCGGCTGGTCTATGTGGCGCTGGACGCTGCACCCGGCCTCAGGCCTGGCGATTTCGTGTCGGTTGAGGTGGAAGAGGCGGCGTTGACGGATGTGGCGCTGATCCCGGCGACGGCGCTGGGCCGCAACGGCAGCGTGCTGGCACTGGGGCCGGACGACCGGCTGGAGGAGGTGCCGGTCGAGGTGTTGCGCCGGCAGGGCGATGACGTGATCCTGCGGGTCGGTGCGCTGGCGGGGCGCGAGATCGTCAGCGAACGGTCAGTGCTGCTGGGGGCGGGGATCCGCGTCCGCCCGGTGCGCCGCGAGGCTGCGGCCACTCAGGCACCGCCCGCCGGTATGATCACCCTGACCGACGAACGCCGGGCCGAACTTGTGGCCTTGGTCGAACGCAACGACGGGATGCCCGCCGATGCCAAGGCCCGGGTGCTGGAACAGTTGCAGGCAAGCGAGGTGCCGGCCCAGGTGATAGACCGGCTGGAAAGCCGGATGGGCGGCTGAGATGGGCCTGATCCGCTATTTCGCGCGCCACCGCACCATCGCCAATCTGCTCCTGGTGGTGATGATCGTCGCGGGGGTGCTCGCGGCCACGCGGATGCGGGCGCAGTACTTTCCCGATATCGTCCTGTCCGAAGTCACGGTTTCGGTGGCTTGGCCGGGGGCGGGGGCCGATGATGTGGACCGCGCCATCGTGCAGGTGCTGGAGCCTGCGTTCCTTGGTCTGGACGGGGTGACCGACGTGATCTCGCGGTCCAGCGAGGGGCGGGCAGTCATGGACCTGGCGTTCGAGCCGAACCAGGACCTTGCCGCCGCCGAGGCCACGGTGCAGGCGGCGGTTGACGCCATACCCACCCTGCCCGACGGTGCCGAAGAGCCGGAAGTTTCCGCCGCCGCATGGCGTGACCGGGTGACCGACGTGCTGATCACCGGCCCGGTCGGCATCGACCAGCTGGCCCGCTTTGCCGACGAATTCACCGGCAGGCTGTTCGCCGCCGGGATCACCCGGGCGACGATCCAGGGGCTGGCCGCACCGCAGACGGTGGTCGAGGTGACCTCTACCGCACTGATGCAGCACGACATCACGATGGCAGAAGTGGCAGACGCCATCGCCAGCGCGGTCAGCACATCCCCGGCGGGCGAGGTTGGCGACGGCGTACGCGTCAGGACCGGGGCCGAACGCCGCAGCGTGGCGGAAATTGCTGCCATCGTCCTGCGCTTGCGTCCCGACGGGTCACAGCTGACGGTCGGTGATATCGCGGCCATTCGCACCAACGATGTCAATTCGGCGCGCGCGGCCTTTGTGGGCGAAAATCCGGCGATGACGATCCGGGTCGACCGCGCCGACGATGGCGATGCGATCCGGATGCAGGCGACGGTGGCCGAGGTGGCCGCCGCCATGCAACCCGGCCTGCCGCCCGGCGTGACGGTCGATCTGGTGCGCAGCCGCGCCGGGCAGATCAGCGACCGGCTGCTGCTGTTTCTGGATAACGGCACATCGGGGCTGCTTTTGGTGCTGGTGATGCTGTTCCTGTCGCTGAACGCCCGCATGGCGTTCTGGGTGGCGATGGGCATTCCGGCGGCCATGCTGTCGGCGCTGGCGGTGATGT
>JAYSYZ010000064.1:0-4920 GCA_043727195.1 Paracoccaceae bacterium | reverse complement strand
AGTGAAACTGTGGATAGAGCCCAGAAAGAGAAAGTGGTCGATGAACTCGGCCAGATCTTCGAAAGCTCTGGCGTCGTAGTGGTTGCCCACTACGCGGGTATGACGGTTGCACAGATGCAGGACCTCCGCGCGAAAATGCGCGACGTAGGTGGGTCCGTACGCGTTGCCAAGAACACGCTCGCCAAGATCGCCCTTGAAGGGAAGCCCTCTGCAAAGATGGGTGACCTGCTCTTGGGCATGACCATGTTGTCCTACTCGGAAGACCCCGTGGCTGCGGCCAAGGTCTGCGAGGCCTACGCCAAGACGAACGACAAGTTCGTCATAATCGGCGGGGCTATGGGCGACACGGTTATGGACCAGGCTGGTATCAAAGCCCTCGCATCCATGCCGTCGCGTGAAGAGCTTATCGCTCAGATCGTGTCGTGCATCGGTGCGCCCGGGTCTGCCATTGCCGGGGCCATTGGCGCGCCTGCGTCGAACATCGCCAGCATTCTGTCAACCATCGAGGAGAAGGCCGCCGCCTGACTTGCGGCCCGATCTTTTGCCCGCGTGGTTGACCCCACGCCGTTGGAACCCATCTTAACCGAACGGAAATGAAAAAATGGCTGATCTGAACAAACTCGCCGAAGAGATCGTTGGTCTGACCCTTCTCCAGGCACAGGAACTGAAAACCATCCTGAAGGACAAGTACGGCATTGAGCCCGCTGCCGGTGGCGCGGTGATGATGGCGGCTGGTCCGGCTGCTGCGGCCGCTCCGGTTGAAGAGCAGACCGAATTTGACGTCGTGCTGACGGATGCGGGTCCGAACAAGATCAACGTGATCAAGGAAGTCCGCACCATCACCGGCCTTGGGCTGAAGGAAGCCAAAGACCTCGTCGAGGCTGGCGGCAAGGTCAAGGAAGGCGCTACGAAAGCAGACGCCGAGACCATGAAGAAGAAGCTCGAAGAGGCTGGTGCCAAGGTAGAGCTGAAGTAATCAGGGTCGGAGGCCAACCTCCGGCTGAGTTTCAGGGCTGGGTCCGAAGGTTTTCGGGCCCGGCCAAACGCGTCTTGGCAGGGGCTTTCAGAAAAGCCCCTTCCCAGGCGCGGTGCGGGTTCGGGAGCTGCCCTGCGGGACGGGTGGCATGAATAGGACCCACATTTGCCTGCTTCGCATGCGGTGCGCGCCCGTGGCCCGACGGGTGGTGCGCCAGCGAAATGATGAAAGGTGACCACAAGCATGGCGCAAGCTTATGTCGGCCAGAAACGCATCCGCCGCTATTTTGGTAAAATCCGTGAAGTGCTGGAGATGCCGAACCTGATCGAGGTTCAGAAATCCTCATATGATCTGTTCCTGCGGTCGGGCGAGGCTGACAAGCCCACCGATGGCAACGGCATTCAGGGCACCTTCCAGTCGGTGTTCCCGATCAAGGATTTCAACGAGACCGCCGTGCTCGAGTTCGTGAAATACGAACTTGAGAAGCCGAAATACGACGTGGACGAGTGCCAGTCGCGCGACATGACCTACGCTGCACCGCTGAAGGTGACGCTGCGCCTGATCGTGTTCGATGTCGACGAGACCACCGGGGCACGGTCGGTCAAGGACATCAAGGAACAGGACGTCTACATGGGCGACATGCCCCTGATGACGCATAACGGCACCTTTGTCGTCAATGGCACTGAACGGGTGATCGTCAGCCAGATGCATCGGTCGCCCGGTGTGTTCTTTGACCATGACAAGGGCAAGACCCATTCGAGCGGGAAGTTGTTGTTCGCGTGCCGGATCATTCCCTATCGCGGGTCGTGGCTGGACTTTGAGTTTGACGCCAAGGACGTGGTGTTTGCCCGTATCGACCGTCGCCGGAAACTGCCGGTGACGACGCTTTTGTATGCGCTGGGGATGGATCAGGAAGGCATCATGGATGCCTACTATGAAACCGTCATGTACAAGCATGTCAAGAACAAGGGTTGGGTCACAAAGTTCTTCCCGGAACGCGTGCGCGGCACCCGTCCGCAGTTCGACATCGTTGACGCAGCCACCGGCGAGGTGATCTGCAAGGCCGGCGACAAGATGACGCCGCGCATGGCGAACGACCTGATCAAATCGGGCGCGGTTACGGAATTGCTGCTGCCGTTCGATCAGATCGTCGGGCGCTATGTTGCCAAGGACATGATCAACGAGGCAACCGGCGAGATCTGGGTCGAGGCCGGTGACGAACTGACGATGGAATACGACCGCGACGGCGGCGTGAAGGGTGGAAGCCTGAAACTGCTGCTGGATCAGGGTATTACCGACATTCCAGTGCTGGACATCGACAATGTGAATGTCGGCCCCTACCTGCGTAACACCATGGCGGTGGACAAGAACATGGGCCGCGACACCGCGCTCATGGACATCTACCGCGTCATGCGCCCGGGCGAGCCGCCGACGGTTGAGGCTGCCAGCCAGCTGTTTGACACGCTGTTCTTTGATAGCGAGCGGTATGATCTGTCGGCCGTTGGCCGGGTCAAGATGAACATGCGTCTGGATCTGAAGGCACCTGACACGTTCCGCACCCTCAGCCGAGACGACATCGTGTCCTGCATCAAGGCGCTGACCGAGTTGCGCGATGGCAAGGGCGAGATTGACGACATCGATCACCTTGGCAACCGGCGAGTGCGATCGGTCGGCGAATTGATGGAGAACCAGTACCGCGTCGGTTTGCTGCGGATGGAGCGGGCGATCAAGGAGCGGATGAGCAGCGTCGAGATCGACACGATCATGCCGCAAGACCTGATCAACGCGAAACCGGCTGCCGCTGCAGTGCGCGAATTCTTCGGCTCCAGCCAGCTGTCGCAGTTCATGGACCAGACCAACCCCTTGTCCGAAGTGACGCACAAGCGCCGCCTTTCGGCGCTTGGGCCGGGCGGTCTGACCCGCGAACGTGCCGGTTTCGAAGTCCGCGACGTGCACCCGACCCACTATGGCCGGATGTGCCCGATCGAGACGCCGGAAGGCCAGAACATCGGTCTGATCAACAGTCTCGCCACCTTCGCTCGCGTGAACAAATACGGCTTCATCGAGACACCGTATCGCAAGGTGATCGACGGCAAGGTGACCGACGAGGTCGTCTACATGTCGGCGACCGAGGAAATGCGCCACACGGTGGCGCAGGCGAACGCTGCGCAGGATGGCGAAGGCCGGTTTACGGATGAGCTGATCTCCAGCCGGAAGGCGGGGGAGTTCATGCTGAACCCGCCGGATGCGGTGGACCTGATCGACGTGTCGCCGAAACAGCTTGTGTCGGTTGCCGCTTCGCTGATTCCGTTCCTCGAAAATGACGACGCCAACCGCGCCCTCATGGGCTCGAACATGCAGCGGCAGGCGGTGCCTTTGCTGCAATCCGATGCGCCGTTCGTGGGCACCGGGATCGAGGCTGTCGTTGCACGCGATAGTGGTGCCGCCATCATGGCGCGCCGGGCAGGCGTGATCGACCAGGTTGATGCCCAGCGGATCGTGGTGCGCGCGACCGAAATGATGGAACCGGGCGAGCCGGGCGTGGATATCTACCGTCTGCGCAAGTTCAAGCGGTCGAACCAGTCGTCCTGCATCAACCAGCGCCCGTTGGTGAAGGTTGGCGATACGGTGCTGCGCGGCGAAGTGGTGGCCGACGGCCCCTGCACCGACATGGGCGAACTGGCCCTTGGGCGAAACGTCGTCGTCGCCTTCATGCCGTGGAATGGCTACAACTACGAAGACTCGATCCTGATCTCGGAACGCATCCTGCGCGACGACGTCTTCACCTCGATCCACATCGAGGAATATGAGGTTGCGGCGCGCGACACGAAATTGGGGCCGGAAGAAATCACCCGCGATATCCCGAACGTCGGCGAGGAAGCGCTGCGCAATCTGGACGAGGCCGGGATCGTCTACATCGGTGCCGAAGTGCAGCCGGGCGACATTCTGGTCGGCAAGATCACCCCCAAGGGTGAATCGCCGATGACGCCGGAAGAAAAGCTCCTCCGCGCGATCTTTGGCGAAAAGGCGTCTGACGTGCGCGACACCTCGTTGCGTCTGCCGCCGGGGGCATTCGGTACCATCGTCGAAGTGCGGGTGTTCAACCGGCACGGCGTCGACAAGGACGAACGCGCGCTGCAGATCGAGCGTGAGGAAGTCGAACGCCTCGCCCGCGACCGGGATGACGAATTGGCCATTCTGGAGCGCAACATCTACGCGCGTCTGAAGGCCCTCATTATGGGCAAGGTAGCCGTCAAGGGGCCGAAAGGCATCAAGCCCGGCGCCAAGATCGACGATGAACTGTTGGGTACGCTGTCGCGTGGCCAGTGGTGGCAACTTGCGCTTGGCGAAGAGAACGATGCCAAGGATGTCGAAGCGCTGAACGACCAATTCGAGGCGCAGAAACGCGCGCTTGACAACCGCTTTGACGACAAGGTTGAAAAGGTGCGCCGGGGCGACGATCTGCCCCCAGGCGTGATGAAGATGGTCAAGGTGTTCGTCGCGGTGAAGCGCAAGCTGCAACCGGGCGATAAGATGGCCGGACGGCACGGCAACAAGGGCGTCATCTCCAAGGTCGTGCCGATCGAGGACATGCCGTTTCTGGCGGATGGTACGCCGGTTGATCTGGTGCTGAACCCGCTCGGCGTGCCAAGCCGGATGAACGTGGGCCAGATCCTGGAGACGCACATGGGCTGGGCTGCGCGTGGCCTTGGCATGAACATCGACGAAGCGCTGAAGGAATATCGCCGGTCCGGCGATATGACCCCGGTGCGTGACGCGGTGCGTCTGGCCTACGGCGACGAGACCTATGAAGAGGCTTTTGCCGACCGCACCGAGGATGATTTCCTCGAACTCGCCGGCAACGTCACGAAAGGCGTGCCGATCGCGACCCCGGTTTTTGACGGGGCGAAAGAGGCGGACGTGAACGATGCGCTGACCCGCGC
>JAYSYZ010000063.1:0-4949 GCA_043727195.1 Paracoccaceae bacterium | reverse complement strand
GCGTTCGCGACGCAGGCGTTACTCTGATCGAGATGATGATCGTTCTGGTGATCATCGGCATCGTCGCAGCCCTGATCGTTCCCAACGTGATCGGACGGCCGGATCAGGCAAGGGTCGCCGTGGCTGCGGCAGACCTTAGGACCATTGCGGCAAGTCTTGAAATGTATCGTCTAGACAACCGCACTTACCCCACCACCGAACAGAGCCTTTCCGCCTTGACGACGCGGCCCGACGCAGCCCCGGTGCCAGCGAACTGGACGGCTGGCGGCTATCTTCCCAATCTGCCCGTTGATCCCTGGGGCAATCCCTACCAGTACACCGCTCCGGGTACCGCTGGACCTTACGAGGTGATGTCGTTTGGGGCCGATGGAGTATCGGGCGGCAGCGGGGTGGATGCCGATATTCTGCACGGTACCGGTGTCGGGGAGGCAGCGTCAGGCGGGTCGGGCGGATGAACGTCGGAATCCGTGATCGCGAGGCTGGCATCACTCTGATTGAAGTATTGGTGGTATTCGTCGTCATCGCTGTCGCGGCCGGGGCCACCATGATGGGTTTCAGTGATCGCAGCAAAAGCGCAGAGACCGAGGCAGTGCGGCTGGCCCGTAACCTGACGCTGGGCGTGGACGAGGCGATGCTGACCGGCTGGCCCCTAGCATTGAGGTGGGATGCTGCAGGATACAACTTTAACCAGTTGCGCACCGGGCAGTCGGATATGGGGCCGGAGACGTGGCCCGCCGCCGAGCCGCTAATTCTGGGGCTTCGACATGATCTTGTGCAGCCCTTGGAATTGCGTTCCGAAAATCCAAGCATTGCGCCGTATGTGATCCTTTCCGCCAGCGGGGCGACATCCGCAGTCACCTTCAATATCACGGATGGCGGTGCATCGTGGAACGTGTTCTTCGACGGGTTCACCGCCGTCGCACTTGCCGAGGACAATGGATGAGCCGCAAGCCCGACACAGGGTTTACTCTGATTGAAACGCTGGTGGCGCTGGCAATTCTGGCGATGTCAGCGGTAGCACTTTTGGGGGCCACCGAGGCGTATATTGCCCGAATAGCTGATTTGGAATCGCGCGCCGCTGCACAGTGGGCTGCGGAAAACATGTTGTCAGAACTGACCCTCGGATCGCCGTTGAACGAAAGCCCTGATCCGCTGCTCGGGATCAGCTTCGTTCTCGCAACCGCTGATACCCCAACGAGCGACCCGGAACTGTCCCGGATCGACATTACGGCTACCGATACGGCGAGCGACCAGGTCTTTGCGCGATTGACTGGCTTTCTGGATGCAGGGGTCGACAGATGACGGTGGAGATTCCTCCCGCCATAATCTGGATCGCCGCAGGCCTTTGCGCAATCAGCGTCGGCGTGGCCGCGGGCCCCGTTACCTGGCGGCTGTCGGGAGAAAGCGGACAGGCGATCGGGTCTGCCGTCGCCCCCCCCCCGGGGGAGGCGGCACGGACCGACCTTTCCCCGATCCTCGCCTACGCTCCTTTCGGTAGTCCCGCTGCATCTGAAGCCGTCCCTCAAGTGGTGGGTGAAACCGGGCTTGGCCTTACTCTCTTGGGCGTCACGCTTTCCACCCCTGCAAACCAGTCGCGGGCGATCATCGCAGGCGGTGACAGCGGTCGAGCGGAAAGTTATGCAGTCGGGTCAGACATTACTGCCAACGCTAGTTTGGCCGATGTGACCCGGACCCACGTCGTCTTGAAAGTTGATGGACGGATGGAAACGCTCTCCTTCGCTAAAACGACCTCCAAAGCTGCGGGGACCAGTAAAGCCGATCTGCGGACTCTGATCCCGCAATCTGGCACGGCCAACGTCTCCCCTGCGTCGCTCGACCCCGATGCGGTGATCGCGCGCTATCGTGCCGCGATCCTACAAAACCCGAAAAGCGTGATGGATAAACTCGGGCTGGAGGCGACAGGCGACGGATATCGAATTTCAAGCGCAGCGTCTCCGGGGGTACGGCAGGCAGGTTTTCAACCGGGGGATCTAGTTACGGCGGTCAACGGACAGAAAGTGGGCGACATTGCCGCAGATCAGCGCTATTTCGACGTGGTGGCCGCGTCGGGCAAGGCCCGGGTCGAACTTAAACGCGACGGAGAAACCATTTTCATGACATTTCCACTGCAATGAGCCAATTTTCAATGCAGATTTGCCGAATTTTTTTTGTCGTGCTGGCGCTTGTGCTGGGCCCGTCGCCTGTAATTGCGCAGGAGAATGCCGAAACTGGCAACTTCGTCATCAACCTCAGAGATGCCGATATCCGGATCTTGGCCGAGCAGGTTTCTGAAATCACTGGCCGGACATTGGTGCTGGACCCTAACGTGAGCGGGATTGTGACGGTCATTTCCGCACAGCCGCTGAACGCCGAGGGTGTGTGGGAGTTATTTCAATCGGTTCTGGCGGTGCAGGGGTTCACGGCTCTGCCATCCGGCAATCTATGGCGCATCGTGCCGCAAGCAGCAGTTCGCGAAGGCGGTGGCATGACAGATTCGACCGCGACCATCGGCCGGCTGGATGTCGTGACGCGTCTGGTACCACTGAAAAATTTTCCGGCAGCAACGGCTGTTGGGGCGCTGCGACCGCTGGTAGCCAGTTTTGGTTACATCGAGGCGGTGGGAGACACCAACACGCTTGTCATTACGGACACTGCAGAAAATGTGGCCCGGATCGAACGGATTGCCCGTGCATTGGATGCCGATGATGGCAAGAAAGTCTATACAATCCGGATCCGCGATGCCGATGCGACCGAGGTCGGCCTCGCAGTCCAAAACATTCTTGGCGCCCCGCTCGGCATAGCTCCGGGGACTCCCGACCCCCGCATTACTGTTGACACACGTTCAAACCTGCTGATCCTGAATGTTGACCCTGAAACCTATGCCATGGTCGAGGATATCGTCGCGGATCTTGATGTGCCTGGACGCAGACGAGCCTCCACCTTGCCCGTCACGCGCGTTTACAACCTGCGCTATGCCGATGCGACGTCAGTGGCCGAGGTGTTGGAGGGGCTGGTAGGATCCGGGTCGATTACCACCAATCCAGTCGCCGAGGCCTTGGCGCCCGAGGTTGACCCTGCCACAGGTTTACAGGCCGAAGGGGCGGATGCTGCGCCAGTGGCCCCACCCGTCGGGTCGCTGTCGGCCGAGGACATAACCATCCAGCCAGTCGTCGAAAGCAATGCTGTTGTGGTGCGAGCACGGGCCGAAGTGCAGGCCGACCTCGCGGCACTGATCACCGAACTTGATCAGCGCCGCCCACAAGTTCTGATTGAAGCGGCAATTGTTGAGGTTTCTGGGGACATCGCTGAACAACTTGGGGTGCAATTGGGATTCGGAGCAGCCGCTCCCCCGGGCGGCTTTGCAGCTACGTCCTTTTCGTCGGCAGGGCTGTCGCTGGATAGTATCCTTACTTTGCTTGGCTCTCCCGCCGCAGTTGGTGTCGCCCCAACCGGACTTTCGATCGGTTTGTCGCGGCAGGACGAATTCGGTCTGTTGCTTCAGGCGCTAGGGCAGTCCAGCAAAGCAAACCTTCTCTCGACTCCCAGCATAACAACGCTAGACAATCAGGCGGCCGAGATCGTCGTCGGTCAGAACGTTCCCTTTCGAACCGGGTCTTTCACAAGCGAAGGCACCACGCAAAACACGATCGAACGCCGGGACGTGGGTATCACCATGCGCGTGGTGCCACGGGTCAACCAAGGCGACGTGATCCAGTTGGACATCAGTCAGGAGGTGTCTTCGCTGGCTGCTGCTGCTTTGACTGGTGCTGCAGATATTGTGACCAACCGGCGCAGCATCAAGACGACGGTTCTCGCCGACAACGGCGGAACCATTGTTTTGGGTGGCCTGATCACGGATGACCGCCGGTCCACCCGCTCCGAAGTTCCGGGGCTGGGCAAGCTCCCGCTGATTGGCGGATTGTTCCGCAACAAGCAGAATTCTGCGAGACGCCAAACGCTATTTGTGTTCATGCGGGCGACAATCCTTCGAACCCGGTCCGACGTGGCAGGAGTGTCAAATGATCGATTTCAGCGCCTGAAGGCCATAGAGGCGGACTCAGGGGACAAGGGCACGCTCCTTGATGAGCGCAAGCCGGTTCGCCAACTACCTATAGAGATAGACGGTCTTTATTAAATTGAGCTACCCACCAACTTCTAGGGTCAGGACCCATGGATGGACCTATCCCGGTTTCGTTCCGGTCAGGTGCTTATGATAAGCGGCCCTCTATTTGAAGGCCACGGGTGGTTTCTAGCCTAGGGCTGAGTGTTTGCGGCGCGGGTTGTAGAAGCCTTTGATGTATTCAAAGAGGGCGACTTCGACTTTGTGTCGGGTTTGCCAACTGCGGCGCCGGACCAGTTCGGCCTTCAGCGACTTGAAGAAGCTTTCGACGGCGGAATTGTCATAACATTTTCCCTTTGCGCTCATTGAAACCTTGAAGCTGTATTTGCGCAGAAATTTCTGGTAGTTGTGGGCACAGTATTGGGATCCACGGACGCCCTTCTGTTTGTCAAGCGGCGATCCGCGTCGTGTTGATGTCTTTATGGCGACGCATGGTGATGCCGAAGACCTCCCGCGCGATGTAGCGTTTCACAATGCGGATGGCTTCGAGCTTCGAATGACCTTCTGCGACACGACGCGCGATGTACGCCTTTGTCCGTTCGTCGGTTCTGAGGCGGCCGATCGCGATGATATGCAGTCGCTATTCGCAGCCCGGTCTCCGCCGCGGTTGAGACGATGACGCACGGTTTTGCCGGATGAGGACGGGACGGGGACTGACGCCGCAGAGAGTGACCTGCCACTGATCTTTCATCCAGCCGTGACCAGAGTCCTTTCTTCATTTACGCCAATTGGTGCGGGTTGAGCAATCGCCCGCCGCGCGGAGCTTTCATCCGGCGCAGCGTGGTGGGCGGTTGCGGTGATCAGGTGCAGCGCGAAGTCTGCGGGCGTC
>JAYSYZ010000062.1:0-13877 GCA_043727195.1 Paracoccaceae bacterium | reverse complement strand
GACTGCCGGGGCCAGAAACATGGCGATGTGCCAGCGCACGGGCTTTTTCAAAGCCATGTCCTTTCCCTTTCATCTTGGCGAAAATATCCTCGGGGGGGGGCCGGGGGGCCGACAGCCCCCCGGTTCCGACAGGTCAGATCACTTCTGCGGTTCGTACCAACTGGCCAGACCGTCCTGCAGACGCTTGGCGGCATCTTCCGGCGTCTCGGTGCCCTTGATCACGTTTGCAGACGCGTTCCACGTTTCGTTCTCCAGGTTCGGCGTGCCGCGCGACAGGATCTGGTAGGTGGACCGGATCGTCGACTGGCACTTGCCGCGCCATCCCACGAACTCTTGCGCCAAGGGGTCTGCCATTTCCACCGGGGTGGAATTCAGGCTGAAGAAGCCGGGCAGGGCATTGGCGTAAAGTGTCGCGAACTCGGGTGAACCGACCCATTCCAGAAACACCTTGGCCTGCTCTGCGTTTGGCGATTTCGCATTCATGCCGATGGCTATGTCGGTGTGATCCGAGATGTAGCAGGTATCGCCTGCGGCCTGCACCGGCGGCGGGAAGGCACCCATCTTGAAGGTCGCCTGGGTGTTGAAGCCGCTGATTTCCCAGGATCCTGCAGGATAGATTGCCGCACGGCCAAGGGTGAACAGGTTCTGACTGTCCGGATAAGTCTGCGCTTCGAACCCGTCGCCGAGGTAGTCTTTCCACTTCGCCAGCTCCGCATAGGGCGCAACCCACTGCGGATCAGTCAGTTTCTGCTCGCCCTTGATCAGCGCCAGACGACCCTCTTCACCCTTCCAGAAATTCGGCCCGATGTTGTTGTAGCCCATCGTGGCGGCTTCCCACTGGTCGTTGGTGCCCATCGCCATCGGGATGTAGGTGCCATCCACCTTGATCTTGTCCAGTGCGGCGTAGAATTCCTCGTTCGTCGTCGGCACCGCGATGCCCAGCGCGTCGAAGGCATCCTTGTTGTAGATGAAGCCGTGGATCACGCTCGCCATCGGCACGCAGAACGTCGCGCTTGCGTCATCGGTCTGCCAGGCGGATTTCGCGACGGGCGAGAAGTTCGCCATCGAGGCGAGGCCTGACAGATCGGCCAGATGCCCCGCGTCATACAGCGCCAGCGAGGCGTCGAAGGGGCGGCAGGTGATCAAATCACCCGCAGAACCGGCGTCAAGCTTGGAGTTCAGCGCCGCATTGTATTCGGCCGGCGCGGTGGGCGCGAAGACCACCTTGATGCCGGGATTCTGCGCCTCGAATGCCGGAATGATGGTGTCTTGCCAGATCGTCAGATCGTCATTGCGCCACGATTCGATCGTCAGCGTCACATCCTGGGCCGAGGCGATGCCCCCCAGCACTGTGCTGGCCAGAAGCGCTACGCGGAAGGTCTTGGTCATTTCAGTCTCCCTGTCATGTGGGCTTTGCCCGGTTGTCATGCGGTCAGATCGTCAGCATCGCGGCGCCAAGGATCCCGTTCGAGGTTTCAAGTGCGGCCAGCGCGGCCGCGGGCGTCACGCCGCGTGCCACCAGAACCGCCGGTTTCACGGCGCCCCCGGTTTGTGCCAACGCTGCCGCGGCGGTGTGCGGGGCAACCCTTGCGATGGCCGCCACGATCCGGGCGGCGCGGTCGATCAGCTTGGCATTGTCGGCAATCAGGTTGACCATGTAGCCGTCGTGCACATGCCCCAGCCGGATACCCACCAGCACCGACAGCATGTTCAGCGCCGCCTTCTGCGCCGTGGCGGCGCCCATCCGGGTGGAACCGGCCACCACCTCTGCCCCGGTGTCCAGCAGCACCGGATGGTCGGCAGCGGTCAGCAGCGCCGATCCCGGCACGTTGGCCAGCCCGATCACGCGGGCACCCGCCTGGCGTGCGGCAGTGGCCACCGTCAGCGTATAGGGCGTGGAACCAGAGGCCGAAACGCAGATCACCACATCACGGGGGCTGATCGCCGCATGTCGAAGATCGGCCTTTGCCAACGCAAGATCATCCTCAACCGCACCGGCCATCTGCAACAGCGCGGCGGCACCACCGGCAAACAGCATCGGGGTCCGGTCCGGCGAAATGCCGAAAGTCCCCATCAGTTCCAGACAATCGGCCAGCGCCATCAGGCCGGATGATCCTGCACCGGCATAGACCATCCGTCCGCCCGCCTGCAACGCCGTGGCGGCGGTCTCCGCCGCCGCCGCAAGTGCCGGCAGCGCGGGACGGACCGCCTCAAGCGCCAGGGACTGTGCTGACAGCAGGCGCGCCAGAACCTCGGCCGCAGGGGCCAGGTGCAGGCCTGCGGATGCCGGATGTGGCGCCTCTGTCGGACGGTCAGCCATATGATTCTCCCAGGTCCCTGAACAATGCCAAATTAATACCACTTGTAAAGCTTCTTGTTAGATTTCGCCTTTTTACGCCCAAAACACGGTAAAATGAGATACCACTTTCCAAATGGTCTTCTTTTGGTATCTTCTGGGGTAAGGGGATTCGCATGGCGCTTTATCTTGGCATCGACGGGGGTGGCACGGGCTGCCGCGCGGCTGTCGCCGATGCGGCGGGGCGCGTGCTGGGCCTTGGCGCTGCCGGGCCTGCCAATCTGACCACCAATCCTGATGCGACGCGTCTGAACATCCTGACCGCCGCGCGTCAGGCGCTGACCAATGCGGTCGGCGCGCGCGCGGTCGAGGCAGCGCTGCCACGCCTGATCGCCGGGCTTGGCCTTGCCGGGGCGAACACCGCCGGGGCAGCGGGGCAGTCGGGCCTTGCCTTGCCGTTCGCGCGGACGCGGCTCGAAACAGATGCCGTCACGGCGGTAAAGGGGGCGCTTGCCGGCGAGGATGGCATCGTGGCGGCTTTGGGCACCGGATCGGTGTTTGCCAGCCAGCGCGGCGGGGTCATCCGCCAGATTGGCGGCTGGGGCCTGATCCTTGGCGATGCAGGCAGCGGCGCGCATGTTGGCCGTGCCATCCTGGCGCAGGCCTTGCGGGCGGTCGATGGTTTCGTGCCGATCACCCCGCTTCTGGCCGCGCTGATCGGCGAGCATGGCGGCCCGGCAGGCATCGTCGGCTTTGCCCGTACCGCCCGCCCCGCCGATTTCGCCGCGCTGTCCCGCCGCCTGTTCGCCTCGGATGACCCCGCCGCCGTCGCCATCATCGGCACGGCGCTGGGCGATGTCGCTGCAGCCATTGACCATCTGCAAATCGGCACGCGCCTTCCCGTTGTATTCATCGGCGGCCTCGGTCCGGCCTATGCCTCACGGCTTGACGGACGCTGGCCGATCCGCCCGGCGCTGGGCACGGCGCTTGACGGCGCGCTGATGCTGGCGCGAGAGGCGGCATGATGCAGCGGTTGTTCACCTCCGCCGGTTTCGGCAATGGTCCCGGCCCCCTCTATCTGCAACTGCAGCGCCGGATTTCCGAGGCAATGGCATCGGGGCAGCTCGCGCAGGGCAGCAGCCTGCCGGCAGAACGCGATATCGCCACGATGACCGGCCTGTCCCGCGTCACCGTTCGCAAGGCGGTCGAGGCGCTGGTTGCTTCGGGGCAACTGGTTCAGAAACGCGGGTCGGGCACCTTTGTCGCCCCAAGGGTCGAGAGGTTGGAACAGGCGCTGTCGTTGCTGACATCCTTTACCGAAGATATGGCCCGGCGCGGCAAGTCGGTGGAATCGGTCTGGATTTCGCGCGCAATCCATTCGCCGACGCCGGAAGAGGTGATGGCGCTGGGCCTTGGCGCAGGCGACCGCGTGTCGCGGCTGGAACGGGTCCGCCGGTCGGACGGCGTGCCGCTGGCGATCGAGCGGGCCTCGCTCTCGACGCAGGTCCTGCCGGATCCGGAGGCGGTAAAAACCTCGCTCTATGCCCTGCTGGAAATATCCGGACTGCGCCCCGTCCGCGCAGTGCAGCGCATCTCTGCGGCCAATCTGGGGCCCAAGGACGCCGACCTTCTGGGCGTCATGCCCGGTGCGGCGGGCCTGCGGATCGAGCGGATCGGTTACCTTGCCTCGGGCCGGGTCGTGGAATTCACCCGCTCGCTCTATCGCGGCGATGCATATGACTTTGCGGTGGAACTGAAGCTCGCCCCCGATCCGGAAAGGGCCGTTCCATGATCTCCTCTCACATGGCGCGCGAAGTCGGTGAAATCCCGGCGGTCGCGGCGCGGTTTCTGGACCTGTCGCGCCACGCCGTGACAGAGGCGGCCGCCGCGATGCGTGCGCGCGATCCGGGCCTGATCGTGACGGTGGCCCGCGGGTCATCCGACCATTCGGCGACCTATCTGAAATACGCGGTGGAACTGTTGGCCGGGGTGCCGGTTGCATCGGTCGGGCCATCGATTGCATCGATCTACCGGCGGCCGCTGCGGCTGGCCGGGGCGGCATGCATCGGAATTTCGCAATCCGGCCAAAGCCCCGACATCGTCGAAATGCTGCGCGCCGCCGGGGCGGGCGGAGCGCTGACCGTGGCGGTGACCAACCATGCCGACAGCCCGATGGCGCAGGCCTCGGCGCATTGCCTGGCCTTGCAGGCGGGGGTTGAACAGAGCGTGGCCGCGACAAAGACCTTCGTAACCTCGGTTCTGGCGGGATTGTCGCTGCTGGCGGAGTGGCAGCAGGACACCGCTCTGCAGGCGGCGGTTGCCGACTTGCCCGGGGCGTTTGCCCAGGCGCTGGCACTTGACTGGTCACCGCTGGCGGCACGGCTGTCGCGCGCGCAGTCACTGTATGTGCTGGGGCGCGGACCGGCTTTTGCCATCGCCAACGAGGCCGCTCTGAAGTTCAAGGAAACCTGCGGCCTGCATGCCGAAAGCTTTTCAGCCGCCGAGGTGCTGCACGGCCCATCGGCCATCGTGCAGGCGCAGTTTCCGGTGCTGGCGCTGGGGGTCGAGGATGCGGCCCTGCCAAAGCTCTGCGAAACGGCGGCGCGTCTGGCGGGGCAGGGCGCAGACGTGTTCCTGACCGGGGCGGATGTCGCGGGCGCCGTGCGGTTGCCCAGCGTGGCGGGCCTGCATCCGCTGGTGGCACCGTTGGTGCTGAGCGTGGCATTCTATGCGTTTATCGAAGGGCTGGCCCGGCGGCGCGGCTTTGACCCCGACGTGCCGCCGCATCTGCGCAAGGTGACGGAGACGCTGTGATGGCGCAGAACTTCACCGGTGCCACGCTGTTTGATGGGGTGCGCCTGCATCCCGGCGCGGTGCTGCGGGTGGCGGATGGCCGGGTCACCGGGCCGGGCGAGGGCGAGACAATCGTGCTGGACGGTGGCGTCCTTGCCCCCGGCTTCCTCGACTTGCAGGTCAACGGCGCGGCCGGGCGGATGGTCGACGGCAGCACCGATGTCGCCATGCTGGCGATGATGTGCGACACCCACGCACGGCTTGGTGCCACGGGCATCCTGCCGACGCTGATCACCGACACGCCCCAAGCGACCGCCGCGGTTCTTGCGGCCGGAGCACTCGCTGCGCGGCAACAGGTGCCGGGATTTCTGGGCCTGCATCTTGAAGGTCCGCATCTGGACCCGCGCCGCAAAGGCGCGCATGACGCGGGCCTCATCCGCCCGATGGACGAGGCCGATCTGGCCCGCATTCTGGCTGCAGCGCCGCTGCTTGCCTCCCTGATGGTCACCCTCGCACCAGAGGCCGCGACCCCCGGCCAGATCGCGCGTCTGCGCGCGGCCGGGGTGACCGTTTCGCTGGGCCACACGGATTGCAGCTTCCCGTCCGCGCAGGCCAGTCTGGCGGCGGGGGCCACCTGCGTGACCCATCTCTTCAACGCGATGAGCCAGCTTGGCAATCGCGACCCCGGGCTGGTGGGGGCGGCACTGACCGGCCCGGCCTATGCGGGCCTGATCGCGGACGGGCTGCACGTGGCACCCGAAACGATCCGCATCGCAATGGCCGCCAAGCCGGAGCGGATCTTTCTGGTGTCCGACGCCATGGCGGTGGCCGGGTCGGATCTGACGGAGTTTTCCCTCGGCGGGCGGCGCATCCTGCGGCGCAATGGTCGGCTGACATTGCCGGACGGCACGCTGGCGGGGGCCGATCTTACCTTGCCGCAGGCGGTTCAGGTGATGATCGCGCAGGTCGGCACGTCCATCGAAACCGCGCTTGCGATGGTCACCTCCCGGCCCGCAGCCTGCCTTGGGCGGGGTGATACGCTTGGCCATCTGCTGCCGGGGCGTGCGGCCGACATGGTTCATCTGGGCGCGGACGGCGCGGTGACTGGCGTCTGGCGGGCTGGTCACCGCCTTGTGTGACGCCGCTGTCAGGCAAAGTTGACGGCGTGTTTCAGCGGCAGGCGGCGGTGGCGTTCGCCGGTCAACGCGAAGACGGCGTTGGCCAGCGCCGGCGCTGCGGGCGGGGTGCCGGGTTCGCCGACGCCACGGATGGGACCGCCGCTTTCCAGCACGCGGACAGTGATCGGCGGGCACTGGTGCAGGCGCATCGGCGCGTAATCCCAAAAGTTCTGCTGCTCCACTTTGCCACCGGCAAAGGTGATCTCGCCGGTCATTGCCGCCGACAACCCGTAGACCATTGCGCCCGAAAGCTGTGCCTCAATGTTGCGGGGGTCCAGCGCCACGCCCACATCGGCGGCGATCCAGGCTCCGGTCAGGCGGAGTCCTGCCTCGGAATTCTCCACCTCGAGCACCTCGGCCACTGGCACGCCGAACGACAGGCTGAACGCCACGCCTCGCGCCCGACCCGGCGGGGTGGTGCCCCAGCCGGACATTTCCCCCACCGTTTCCAGCACCTTGATCGAGGGCAGATGGCTGATCTGCCGCATCCGGAACAACAAGGGATCGACGCCCGCCAGATGTGCCAGCTCGTCCACCGCGCAGTCGTGGAAGAACGCGTTCTGCGATGCCCCGACCGATCGCCAGAACCCGACCGGCACCCCGGCAGGCGCGCGAAAGCCGCTAACGCGGTAGTTGGCAAAGGCGTAGGGCTGTTCCCATGCCGCCTGCAGGATCGTCGCATCCGGGCCCAGTGCCGGATATCCCAGACGTCCGCTTAATGAGGCGATGGTTGAACTTGCGGCGGTGGCGAAATCAAAGGCGGTGACGGCGCCATCTGTCACCATCGCGCGGACCCGGCCCATTGCCATCGGGCGATACATGTCGTGGGTCATGTCTTCTTCACGGGTCCAGGCTAGCAGAACCGGCGTGCCCTCCATCGCCTTGGCCACATGGACAGCTTGCCGAACCACGTCCACTTCTGCGCGGCGACCAAAGCCGCCACCCATCAGTTGCGTGTGAACCTCGACCATCTCCGTCTCCAGCCCGGCCACTTCGGCGGCTGCGGATCGCGCCAGGCCGGGGGCCTGCGTGCCGGTCCAAAGGTCCAGCTTGCCATCGTGAAGCCATGCAATCGCGCACATCGGCTCCATCGTGGCATGCGCAAGATAGGGGACGATGTAGTCCGCCTCCAGCGTCAGGGGTCCGCTCAGGTTGGCATCGACATCGCCGTCATCGCGGCCTTGCGCATCAAACGCGTCGCGGGTGAAGGCGGCGGCAAGGTCGGCCTCCATCTCGGCCGTGGTGGCGCGGTACGGTGCCGGTGCCCAGTCGAAAAGAATGGCATCGGCGGCCTGATTGGCCGCCCAGGTGTTGCTGGCAACCACGGCCACCCCATCCGGCAGGGCGACAATACGGTCCACGCCGGGCAGCTTTTCGGCCACGCTCGCATCATATCCGGTCATCGCGCCGCCAAGGCCGGGGTTGGTGCGGACGGTGGCAAATTTCATGCCGGGCAGCCGCAGATCTCCGGTAAAAACGGCGGTGCCGGTGGATTTTCCCGGAACATCCTTGCGCGGCAGGTCTGTGCCCAACAGCTTCCACAGCGCCTTGTCGCGCAGCGGCGGCACATCGGGCAAATCGACTGACGCCGCCTCGACCGCCAGTTCGGTATAATGCAGCCGCGTGCCATCCGGCGCGACAACCGCCCCGGCCTCGGTCTTCAATTGGGCGGGGTCCAACCCCAGCCGTCGCGCGGCCGCCGCAACCAGCGCCACCCGCGCCACCGCCCCGGCGGCGCGCATTTTCGCAAACCCGTCCGCGACAGAGGTGGAACCGCCTGTCATCTGCAAGCCAAGGAACTTTGCCGGAACCTGCATCGCACTGCGCATCGTGGCGGCGGCCCAGCCGTCGTCCGTCGGCGCAAACGGTACCGCATCCTCCAGCATCGCGGCGTTGTAATAGGCGCTTGCCGTGGGGCCGTGGATGACGGTGACATCCTCCCACGCCATATCCAGTTCTTCGGCCACAAGTGCCGCGAGGGTGGAATGGATGCCCTGCCCCATCTCGGCCCGGGGGGCGATGATGGTGACGCCGGTCTGCTCGATCAGCACATAGGGGGTCAGCGCGGCGATGCCCGCGCTGGCAATCGGGTTCGGATAGGGGCGGCGGTACATCACCCAGCCAAAGGCGGTGCCCCCGACAAGGGCGGCAGAGCCGACAAGCAAAGTTCGGCGGGCGATGGTGCCAGGGCGCGACATCTCAGACCTCCTGCAGTTTCTGGGCTGCCCGCGCGACGGCAGCGCGGATTCGCGGATAGGTGCCGCAGCGGCAAAGGTTGCCATCCATCGCAGTATCAATCTCGGCATCGCTGGGTGCGGGGTTGGCGGCCAGCAACGCCGCCGCCTGCATGATCTGCCCCGACTGGCAGTAGCCGCATTGCGCCACCTGCAGGTCGATCCAGGCTGCCTGCACGGCATGCAAAGCTTGCGGCGTGCCCAGCCCCTCGATCGTGATGACAGATGCGCCGTCAACATCGCCCAGCGCGGTCTGGCACGACCGCACCGCCTCGCCGTTGACATGCACCGTGCAGGCGCCACAGGCGGCGACCCCGCAGCCGTATTTCGTGCCGGTCAAATTCAAACCGTCGCGCAACACCCACAAAAGCGGCATCTCAGCCGGCAGATCGACGGTCTCCATCCGGCCATTTATGGTGAGTGTCGTTGCCATCCATCCCTCCTGATCAGATTGACAAAATGAATTCAAAATGTCATAGTGTCAATTGACAAAACCGGCAGCGGCGCTCACGGTGGCAAGATGACACAGCCCGATGCAATCGCCGACAAGCAGGACATGATCCTGACGGCGGCGTTTCATGCATTTGCGGCTTACGGATTTCGGCGTGCAACCATGGGCGATATCGCCCGGGGGGCGGGCATGTCGCGCACGGCGCTCTATCTGCACTTCAAGAACAAGGAAGACATCTTCCGCTCGCTGGCCGCGCGGTATTTCGACGAAGCGATCCGCGATATGCGCATCGCGCTTGCTAGGCCGGGCCAATCCCCCGCTCAGGCCTTGCATGCCGCCTTCATCGCCAAGGATGGCAAGTTCATGGATGTCGTGCTGGGCACCCCGCACGGACGCGAACTGCTGGACGCGGGGTTCAGCCTCTCAGCCGATCTGGCCGAAGCGGGTGAGGCGCGGATGTCCGAAGAACTGACCGGATTTCTGCAACGGCACCAGATCGCGCCCGATCTCGGCACCGCCGAAGAACTGTCGCACACATTGAATGCGGCATTGAAGGGCCTGAAGCTTTCCGCCGGCAGCGTCGCGGATTATCGCGCCGGGCGGGCAAGACTGGCGAACCTGTTTGCGATGGCGCTGACTATGGTCGACTGACGGCTGACTATGTCACAATTGCGGTTCATCCCTAAAACTCAAAGGATTAAGCACCCGTAAACGCTGAACTGCTATCACTGGCCTCGGGTGAGTATTGGGTGATGTGGGATGGCCGGGCAAAGCAACGCCGCGCCAGTCATCATCAAACGGAAGAAGGTCATACAGGGCGGCGGGCACCACGGTGGGGCGTGGAAAGTGGCCTATGCCGACTTTGTAACCGCCATGATGGCCTTCTTCCTGTTGATGTGGCTGCTGAACGCGACAACTGAAAAACAACGCAAGGGAATCTCGGATTACTTCAATCCGACAATCCCGGTAAACCGCATCTCCGGCGGTGGCGATGGCGCCTTCGGCGGCAACTCGGTGTTTTCCGAGGAAACCATGGCCTACACCGGCACCGGTGCCCGAGAGCAGAAGTCCGCCGCCGCCGCCGATGCCGCAGGCCGTCAGACCGGCGAAGGCGCGGCGGGCGAGGCGGATGGCCGCTCGGAACTTGAGGATGTCGAAAAGGCCCTCCTGGCGCGGGGTGGCGAAAGCAACACGATGGAACGGATGTTGCGCCACGTCGTCACCCGCGTCACCGACGAAGGCCTGGTGATCGAAATCTTTGACATCGACACCGCGCCGTTGTTTCAGGGCGAGACAGACAGGCCCGAACCGGTGACCCTGGCAATCGCCAACCTGCTGTCCGAAGTTCTGAACCTTACCACCAATGAAATCGCTGTGAACGGGCACCTGCGGTCCTTCCCGGTGACCTTGATCGACAACCCGGTCTGGAACCTGTCCGCCACCCGCGCGCAGGCGATGCGGGCAATGCTGGAAACTGCGGGAATCGGGGCCGACCGGATGCAGCGCATCTCGGGCTATGCCGACCGAAAACCAGCCACCGCCGACCCGGCCGCCATCCGCAACAACCGGCTTGAGATCATTCTGTTGCGGCGAAACCGGTGACAGAACAGATAAAACTTTAGCCGTTAGGCCAATCTTAAGCCGCGCCGTGCAGCTTCGCCTGATCAGGAGTCGAAGCAGCAGAAAGGCGCTTTACCATGACGATTTCCTCCTCGCTCAGTGCGGGTGTGGCCGGGTTGAACGCCAACGCCACCCGCCTTGCCGCGATTTCCGACAACATCGCCAATTCTGGCACCTATGGCTACAAACGCGCCTCAACCGATTTCACCAGCATGGTCATCACCAGCGCGCGCGGCTCCGGCACCTATTCGGCCGGGGGCGTGCGCGCCTCCACCACGCGGCTGATCGAAGAACGCGGCGATCTGGTCGGCACCGGCAATGCGCTGGATCTGGCAATTGCCGGGCGCGGGATGCTGCCGGTGATCAACAGCGTGTCGCTGGGCAATGCCACCAGCGACACCGCGCTGCTGATGACGCGGACCGGCAGCTTCCGGACAGATGCCGATGGGGTGCTGAAAACCGACTCCGGTCTGGTGCTCCTGGGCTGGCCGGCAAATGCCGACGGCACGATCCCGTCGATGCCGCGCGACACGATGACCGGGCTGGTGCCCGTGGTGATCAACACCAACCAGACGGCGGGCGATCCGACAACGACGATGAACCTCGGCGTCAACCTGCCCGCGACGCAGACGGTTGCCGGGTCCACCGCCGTGCCGCCACCGCTGTCGGTGGAATATTTCGGCAACCTCGGCACCTCTGAATCGCTGGAGGTGACGTTCATTCCGGTGGTCCCGGCGACGGGCGCGTCAAACCAGTGGATGATGCAAGTCCGCGATTCCGCCTCCGGCGGGGCGCTGATCGGCGAATATGCCCTGACCTTCGACGATTCGCGCGGCGCTGGCGGCACGCTGGCATCGGTCACCACCGTATCGGGCGGGGCCTATAACCCGGCGGATGGCACGCTGGCGTTGACCGTCGCCGGCGGCCCGATGACCGTGGGTATCGGCCGGGTCGGCGATCCCAACGGCCTGACACAGCTGTCCGACAGCTTTGCCCCGGTGTCGATCACCAAGAACGGCTCGCCGGTCGGCAATCTGACCACCGTCGAGATTGATGGAAAAGGCTTCCTCAACGCCACTTATGATACCGGGTTCACCCGGCGGCTGTATCAGATCCCCATCGTCGATGTGCCAAACCCGAACGGCCTGCTGTCGCTCAGCAATCAAAGCTATCAGGTGTCGCCCGATTCCGGCTCGTTCTTCCTGTGGGATGCAGGCAGCGGGCCGACCGGGGCGATCCAGGGTTATTCGCGCGAAGGGTCAAAGACCGATGTGGCCGCCGAACTGACCAACCTGATCCAGACGCAGCGCGCCTATTCCTCAAATGCCAAAGTGATCCAGACGGTGGACGAGATGTTGCAGGAAACCACCAATATCAAGCGTTGACGGGACCTTAGCCGATGAGCATCACCTCTGCCCTGTCCAGCGCGCTGTCGGGTCTGTCCGCCACTTCGCGGCAGGCAGAGATCCTGTCATCCAATGTCGCCAACGCCACGACCCCCGGCTATGCCCGGCGCGAAGTGCAGTTGTCCGCCGCCATCCTCGCCGGAACCGGGCAGGGCGTGACAGTGACAAACGTGTCGCGCGACGTCGATCACTACCTGTTGACCGAAAGGCGCCATGCCCAGTCGGGCGATGCCGACCGCAGTATTCGGTCAACCTTTCTGGGCAGGGTGGAAAAGGCTATCGGTACGCCCGATGTGCCGGGGTCGCTGGGCGCGCGGCTGGCCGCCTTTGACCAGTCGCTGATCGCGGCACAGGCGCGTCCGGATGCGCTGGCCCGGCTGGCAAATGTGGCGACCACGGCCCGCGCGCTGGCCGCCGGGCTGGCCACGGCCACGACGGATATCCAGGCCGCCCGCAGCACCGCCGACCGCCGGATCGCGGCCGAGGTGGGCGCGCTGAACACCGCGCTGGCGCAGGTGCATGACCTAAACACCCAGTTGCGCGCCTTTACCGGCGCGGGGCACGATGTCGCGGCACTGCTGGACAAGCGCCAGCAGCTTATCGACGGCATCGCCGCCATCGTGCCGATCCGCGAAGTTCCGCGCCAGATGAACCAGATTGCCCTTTTCACCACCGGCGGCGCCCCGCTGCTGGAGGGGACGGCGGCGGAATTCGGCTTTTCGCCCACCAATACGATCACTGCGGACATGACCCAGGCGCTTGGCGGCCTGTCGGGGTTGACGATCAATGGCCGCCCGATCGCCACTGCCGGATCGGCCAGCCCGGTTCTGGGGGGCCGCCTCGGCGCGCTGTTTGCGCTGCGCGATGATCTGGCGGTGGTCGCGCAAGGCAAGCTAGACGCCGTGGCGCGCGATCTGGTGGAACGGTTCTCGGCCAGCGGTCTGGATCCGACGCTGGCCCCCGGTGCGCCCGGCCTGTTTACCGATCAGGGTGCCGCCTTCATCCCAGCCAATGAGGTGGGCCTTGCCGGGCGCATCCGGATCAACGCCGCCGCCGATCCGGCCCAGGGGGGTGCGCTCTACCGGTTGCGCGATGGTCTTGCCGCCACTGCCGAAGGCCCGCCGGGCAACGCGGGCCTCCTCGGCTCGCTGCACCAGGCGCTGTCCGGCACGCGGGCGTTGGGGTCCACCAGCTTCACGGCCGGCATCCGCAGCTTTGCCGACCTCACCTCGGATCTGCTGTCCGACACCTCAGCCCTGCGGCTGGGGGCCGATGCCGAAACCAGCTATGCGTCAGCGCGGCTGAACACCCTGACCGATCTGGAAAACCAGAACGGCGTCGATACCGATCAGGAAATGCAGATGCTTCTGGTCATCGAAAAGAACTACGCGGCCAATGCAAAGGTGATCCAGACGGTGAATGACATGATCGACACCCTGATCAGGCTCGGCGCATGAGCCGGATTTCCGTCGGTGATACCAGTCTGACCGCGATCCTGCAGCGTCAGGGCGCCTTTCTGAAGGCCGAGGTGCAGCGCGCCAGCACCGAAATGGTGACCGGCAAGCAAGCCGATCTGGGGGCATCCCAGCGCGGCGACTTTTCGCCACTGCACGCCATCGATGCCAGCCTGCAGCGCCTGACGGCCTACCGCGTCAGCACCCGTGACGCCGCCTTTCAGGCCCAGGCGATGCAGACCAGCATGGCCACGCTGAACGCGCTCAGCGGCGATATCAGCACCACGCTGATGCGGTCGATCGACTTTCCGACCCCGGCGCAGGTCAACACCGCCGCCGCCGATGCGCGCGGGCGGCTGGCCACGGCGGTGGGCGCGCTGAACACGCAAGCTGCAGGCCGCGCGGTCTTTGCCGGGGTCGAGACGGGCCGCACCCCGCTGGGCAG
>JAYSYZ010000061.1:0-13921 GCA_043727195.1 Paracoccaceae bacterium | reverse complement strand
TGCCGTCGCGCGCGATGCGCATGTCGATGTCGCCGCAGAATGGCGGGTTCCACAGGTGCACGGGGGGCGCGCCTTTCACTCCGGCCGCTTGCACGGAGGCGACAAGACCATCTGTGGTCAAAGTTTCGGGGGGTCTCACGATCATTTGTGCCAAGTCGCCTTTTGCCATTTGTGCCGGGAGGCATAGTTGGGTCTAATGGTTGGGTCTAATGAAAGCATATAACCCCGCAGGGAGCATTGTCATGGCGGATACCAACGCGCTGGTCGCTGAAATCGAAGCGCTGGGCACGACGCTGGGGCAGGCCAAGGCCTCGATCAACCAGCGGTTCATCGGGCAGGAGAAGGTGGTCGATCTGGTACTGGCCGCGATGCTGTGCGGCGGGCATGCGCTGCTGGTGGGTCTGCCGGGCCTTGGCAAGACGCGGCTGGTCGATACGCTTGGCACGGTGATGGGTCTGAAGGCGAACCGCATCCAGTTCACTCCTGACCTGATGCCAGCGGATATTCTGGGGTCGGAGGTGCTGGACGGTGATGCGGGCGGCGCGCGGGCATTCCGGTTCATCGAGGGGCCGATCTTTTGTCAGTTGCTCATGGCGGACGAGATCAACCGGGCGTCGCCCCGGACGCAATCGGCGCTGTTGCAGGCGATGCAGGAAAAGGAAGTGACGATTGCCGGCCAGCACCGGCCGCTGGGCCGCCCGTTTCATGTGCTGGCGACGCAGAACCCGATCGAACAGGAGGGGACCTACCCCTTGCCCGAGGCGCAACTGGACCGGTTTCTGGTGCAGGTGGATGTGGAATACCCGACGCGCGCGACCGAGCGGGACATTCTGATTGCAACAACCGGGGTGGAAGAGGCCGAGGCGCATCAGGTGTTTACCGCCGGGGGGCTGATTGCGGCGCAATCGGTGATCCGGCGGATGCCGGTGGGCGAGCAGGTGGTCGAGGCGATCCTCGATCTGGTGCGCGCCTGCCGTCCGGGGGAACCGGAGGGGCGGGACCTGGCAGATTCGCTGTCGTGGGGGCCGGGGCCGCGCGCGGCGCAGGCGCTGATGCTGACGGTGCGGGCGCGGGCGCTTCTGGACGGGCGGCTGGCACCTTCGGTGTCGGATGTGGCGGCGCTGGCACAGGCGGTGATGGTTCACCGGATGGCGCTGAGTTTTGCCGCAAGGGCGCGGGGCGAGACGCTTTCGGGGATCATCAGCCGCGTGACGGACCGCGTGCTGGGCCTTGAGGCTGCCGCGTGAACACTGCGCCTGATCTGAGGGCACGGGCGGAAACGCTGGGCCAGACGCTGCCGCCCTTGCTGGCAGAAGCGGAAATGCTGGCGGCAACCGTGATGCTGGGCGAACACGGGCGCAGGCGGGCGGGGTTGGGCGATGAGTTCTGGCAGTACCGCCCGGCGCATCAGGGCGACAGCGCCCGGATGATCGACTGGCGGCGGTCGGCGCGCAGTGACGCGCATTTCGTGCGGGAGCGCGAATGGCAGGCGGCGCAGTCGGTGACGCTGTGGGTCGATCCGTCAAAGTCGATGAGCTTTTCCGGCGACAAGGGCCGCGCGGCAAAGTCCGACCGGGCGCGGTTGCTGGCGCTGGCACTGGCAGTGCTGTTGTTGCGCGGCGGCGAGCGGGTGGGGCTGGCGGGCATGGCCGCGCCCCGCGCCGGGCGGACACAGATGCTGCGGCTGGCGGCGCGCTTGTCAGGCGACGAGACGGGAGATGAATATGGCGCGCCGGTGACCGACGGCATGGTCAGCCATGGGCGCGCGGTGTTTCTGTCGGATTTTCTGGGCGATCTGGCGATGGTCGAGGCGGGCCTTGGCCGCGCGTCGGACCGGGGGGTGAAGGGTGTGCTCATCCAGGTGCTGGACCCGGCGGAGGAGGAGTTTCCGTTCGACGGGCGGACGATCTTTGAATCGATGGGCGGGTCGATGCGGCATGAGACGCAGAAGGCGGGCGATCTGCGCGCGCGGTATCTGGCGCGGCTGGCCGAACGCAAGGACCGGCTGACCACCCTGGCGCGCGCGGTCGGCTGGCATTTCAGCACGCATCACACCGGCAGCCCGGCGCAATCGGCGTTGCTGTGGGCGTATGGCGCGTTGCAGGGGGGGCGCTGATGTTCGTGATCGGCCCCATCGGGTTTGCAACGCCGTGGCTGCTGTTGGGACTGATCGCGCTGCCGATCCTTTGGCTGTTGTTGCGCGCGGTGCCGCCGGCGCCGATCCGGCGGCGGTTTCCGGGGGTGGCGCTGCTGCTGGGGTTGCAGGACGAGGATAACGAGGCTGACAAGACGCCGTGGTGGCTGCTTTTGTTGCGGATGCTGGCGGTGGCTGCGGCAATCCTGGGCTTTGCCGGGCCGATCCTGAACCCGGATGTGCGGGTGGCGGGTGGCGGGCCGTTGCTGGTGTTGGTCGATGGATCATGGGCCGATGCGCGCGACTGGCCGCGCCGGGTGGACCGCGCGGTGGCGCTGGTCGTTGAGGCGGGGGCGGAGGGGCGCACAGTGGCGGTGATCCGGCTGACCGACGCACCTGAAATGGTGGAGTTCCAGACGGCGGAAGCATGGGCTGGCAGGGTCGCGGCGTTGCAGCCGCAAGCCTGGGCGCCGGGCGATCTGACCGGCTGGGCCGGGAAATTGCCTGAGGGGAGTTTCGAAAGTTTCTGGCTGTCGGATGGATTGGCGCATCCGGGGCGCGAAGACTTGATGGCGGCATTGCAGGCGCGTGGCGCGGTGCGGGTGTTTGAAAGCCCGCATCCGGTGCTGGGCCTGCACCCGGCGGGGTTCGAGGATGGCGCGGTGAAGATTGCGGTCAGCCGGTTGCCGACCGGTGATGCGGCGTCGGTGGATGTGATCGCGCGCGGGCCGGACCCCGCGGGGATCGAGCGGGAACTGGCGCGGGTGACGGTGCCCTTTGCCGCCGGTGCAGGGCGGGCCGGTGCCGCGCTTGACCTGCCGCCGGAACTGCGCAACCGGATCACCCGGTTCGAGATCGAGGGCACACGCTCGGCGGGGGCGGTCAGCCTGACGGACGACAGCCTGAAGCGGCGCAAGGTGGCGATTATCGGCGCGGGACCGGATCAGGAGGCGTTGCAACTGTTGTCGCCCACCCATTACCTGCGGCAGGCGCTGGAACCGGTGGCCGAACTGATCGAGGGTGGCCTGACCGAAGTGTTGCTGGCCAACCCGGATGTGGTGATCCTGGCCGATGTCGCCAAGCTGACGCAGGGCGAGACGGACGCAGCGCTGGAATGGCTGGACAAGGGGGGTCTGCTGTTGCGATTCGCCGGGCCTCGGCTGGCGGGCAGCGATGTCAGCCGGATTGATGATGATCCGCTGATGCCGGTGCGCCTGCGCGAAGGCGGCCGGTCGGTCGGGGGGGCGATGAGCTGGGGGGAGCCGAAGGGGCTTGCACCTTTCCCCGAAGGCTCGCCCTTCTTCGGGCTGGTGGCCCCTGCGGATGTGGTGGTCAAGGCGCAAGTGCTGGCGCAGCCCGACCCGGATCTGGGCGCGCGGACGATTGCCGCGCTGGAGGATGGCACGCCGCTGGTCACCCGCAAGGTGGTGGGCGAGGGGCAGGTGGTGCTGGTGCATGTGACGGCGAATGCGGAATGGTCAACGCTGCCCCTGTCGGGCCTGTTCGTGGCGATGCTGGAGCGGCTGGCGGTATCGACCAAGCCTGCGCTGCCCGAGGCGGAGGATCTGGCCGGGCAGACCTGGGTGCCGGAGGTGGTGCTGGATGCCTATGGCCAGTTGACCGACGCGGGCGAGGTGGCCGGGGTGGCGGGCGAGGCTTTGGCCGGGGCGATTGCCGGGGGGCCTGCGCTGGCGCTGCCGCCTGGCCTGTATGCCGGGGCGGATCGGCGAGTGGCGCTGAACGTGATCGGTGCGGAAACCGAATTGCGGGCGGCGGCGTGGCCAACGGGCACGGTGATCGAAGGGCTGGAAGGGCAGGAGGCGCAGGCTCTGAAGGGCTGGTTCCTGACGGCGGGGCTGGGGATGCTGCTGGTAGATATACTCGCGGCCTTGTGGGTGGCCGGGCGGCTGGGGGGCTGGCGGCGCGGCGTGGCAATGCTGGTGGTGTTTGCCCTGGCGGGTGGCGCTCCGCAGGCGCGGGCGCAGGAGGCGATGCCGGATGACGATTTCGCGCTGCAGGCGACGACGGCGGTGGTGCTGGGGCATGTGCTGACCGGCGACGCGCAGGTCGATGAATTGGCGGATGCCGGGCTGCGCGGCCTGGGCGACCGGCTGTGGGAGCGGACCTCGATCGAGCCCGCGCTGCCGATCGCTGTGGATATCGAACGGGACGAGCTGGCATTCTTTCCGTTCCTGTACTGGCCGATCACGGCGGGGCAGGCGGTGCCTTCGGCGGCGGCCTATGACAAGCTGAACCGCTATCTGCGGACCGGCGGGATGATCCTGTTCGATACGCGGGACAGTGATGTGGCGGGGTTCGGGGGGGCAACGCCGGAAGGGCAGGCCCTGCAGGCCATCGCGGCAGGGCTGGATATTCCGCCCATCGAGCCGATGCCGCCGGACCACGTGCTGACGCGGACCTTTTATCTGTTGCAGGAATTTCCGGGCCGCCACGCGCAGGGCGGCATCTGGGCCGAAGCCGCACCCGATGCCGAGGCGGAGGCGGCCGAAGGTATGCCGTTCCGCAACCTGAATGATGGGGTGACGCCGGTGGTGATCGGCGGCAACGACTGGGCCTCGGCCTGGGCGGTGGATGACATCGGCATGCCGCTGGTGCCGGTGGGGCGCGGCTTTGCGGGCGAGCGTCAGCGCGAGATTGCCTACCGGTTCGGCATCAACCTGATCATGCATGTGCTGACCGGGAACTATAAATCCGATCAGGTGCATGTGCCTGCGCTGCTGGAAAGGCTGGGGCAATGACGCAATCCATCGTCTTTGCGCCCTTGGTGCCGTGGCTGGTGATCGTGGTGCTGGCCGGGGTGGCCGGTCTGCTGGTGGCGCTGGCGCTGTGGCGCGGGCTTTCGGGCTGGTGGCTGCGCGGGTTGGCGGGGGTGGCGCTGCTGGCGGCGCTGGCGAACCCGGCCCTGCAGGAAGAAGAGCGCGCGCCGTTGAACGACATCGTGCTGCTGGTCGTGGACGAGAGCGCATCGCAGGGGTTGGGTGACCGGGCCGATCAGACGGCGCGGGCCGTGGCAGCGGTGGAGGCGGAGGTGGCCGCCCTGCCCAACACCGAATTGCGCATCCACCGGCTGGGCGACGGTCAGGAGGATGCGGGCACGCTGGCCTTGACCGCGCTGGCCGAAGCGCTGGCGGAGGAGCCGCGTGCCCGGGTGGCGGGGGCCATCGTGATCACCGACGGTCAGGTGCATGATCTGGGGCTGGCCCCGAACCTGCCGGCACCGTTGCAGGTGCTGCTGACGGGCCGCGAGGCCGACTGGGACCGGCGGCTGGTGATCAAGGACGCGCCCGCCTTTGCCATCCTGGGCGAGGAGATCATGCTGACCCTGCGGATCGAGGATCTGGGCGCGGTGCCGGCCACTGCCGGGGCCGAGGCCGACCTTACCATCGCCATCGATGCCGAAGAGCCGATGACCTATTCGGTGCCGGTCGGCCAGGATCTGGAACTGCCGGTGACCCTGCCGCATGGTGGGATGAACGTGCTGCAGTTTTCCGTCGCGGGCGTGGCGGGGGAGCTGACGGATCGTAACAATGCCGCCGTGGTGCAGATCAACGGGGTTCGTGACCGGCTGCGGGTGCTGCTGATTTCGGGCGAACCGCACGCGGGCGAGAGGGTCTGGCGCAACCTGCTGAAGTCGGACGCGTCGGTTGATCTGGTGCATTTCACCATCCTGCGTCCGCCCGAAAAGCAGGATGGCATCCCGGTGGACGAGTTGAGCCTGATCGCGTTCCCGACGCGGGAGCTGTTTGTCGAGAAGATCGAGGAATTCGATCTGATCATCTTTGACCGCTACCGGATGCGGGGCATCCTGCCGATGTCTTATATCGAAAACGTGGTGCAGTATGTGAAGGATGGCGGTACGGTGCTGGTCGCGGCGGGGCCGGAGTTCGGGGCGGTGGACAGCCTGTACCGCTCGCCCATGGCGGAAATCCTGCCGGTGGAACCGACGGCGCAGGTGGTGGAAGAGGGCTACCGCCCGGTGCTGACCGATCTGGGGCGGCGGCATCCGGTGACGGAAGGGTTGGAGAAGCTGGCCCCCGAAGGCGGCTGGGGCCGCTGGTTCCGGCTGATCGAAGTGGTGCAGACGGCGGGGCAGGTGCTGATGACCGGGCCGGGGGACCGTCCTTTGCTGGTGCTGAACCGGGTGGAGGAGGGGCGGGTCGCGGTGCTGGCCTCGGATCAGGCCTGGCTTTGGGGGCGGGGGTATGAGGGCGGCGGGCCGCAACTGGAACTGCTACGGCGGCTGGCGCACTGGATGCTGAAAGAGCCGGAACTGGAAGAGGAGACGCTGACCGCGACGGTCAAGGGGCAGGCGATGACGATCACCCGCCGGTCGGTGGCTGATGAACCGCCCGGCGATGTGACGGTCACCGGGCCGGACGGGGCGGTGGTGGTGCTGCCGGTGCCGGAGGTGGGACCGGGCAAGTATGAGACGGTCTGGGACGCGCCGATGCTGGGGTTGTACCGGCTGGCGCAGGGGGATCTGACGCGGGTGATCGCGGTCGGGCCGTCGGCGCCGCGCGAGTTTGTGGAGACGATTGCCACGGGCGATCTTCTGGCCCCGGTGGCGGTGGCGACCCTGGGGGGTGTGACGCGGCTGGAAGACGGGATGCCGGATATCCGGCAGGTCCGCGACGGGCGGCCCGCGACCGGACGGGGCTGGATCGGGGTGACGCCGCGCGAGGCTTACCTGACGGCAGATGTGAATGTCGCGGCGTTGCTGCCGGGCTGGGCCTGGTTGCTGCTGGCGGCGGGGCTGGCGGTCGCGGCCTGGCTGATCGAGGGCCGCAAGGGGGCGAAGCGGGCGTGATAACACGCGTGTTATAAGTTGTAACGTATTGAGATATAGCAATAACGTGGATTTCGTTCAGGTTTGATTAATGCTGTTTGGGTTGAAAAGCCGGGTGTATGCGCGGTGCGCCAGACTCGAGAGGTGACGATCACGCGCGCTTCGGGGCCGCAGGTGTTGGAGTTTCGGCATTGACGGGTCCGGTCGCGTTGAGCCCTAACAGGTCGTTCGGCCCAAGCGCGTTCGATTGACCGGATCGAGCGGACAGGACATCGTTTGGGCCGACGGCGCCGCGACCTTGGCCGATTGGCGTCAGATCGCGGCGACCTGAGACTAACTTCCCAAGGTGTTGTAGGGCACTAGGATTTGCCGTGAAAGGGCCCTGCGAAGTGCTGCGTCGCCTGATCCTGCCTATCTCAATTCGTCCTTTGGGACAGCATCGGCGGCGGACGCTTCTCGACCCAACGGGTTGCTTGATCGTAGGAGTAGGCAAGCGAGAGGCATTCTCGCTCGGCGTGGTTCGGGGCCATGATCTGCAGCCCCATGGGTAGCCCTGCCACGTTGAAGCCCGCCGGCACGTTGACGGCAGGGCATCCGGACATGGTCACGGGGACCATGACTTCCATCCAGCGGTTGTAGGCATCCATCTTCCTGCCGGCGATTTCCTGTGGCCAGTGGGTTCTTGCGTCGAATGGAAAGACCTGTGCCGACGGCAGGATGAAGTAATCGTATTTTTCGAAAAAGCGGCGCACGGCCTGATACCAGGCGCTGCGGAAGGTGGCTGCAGCGACGATGTCAGCACCGCTGAGTTTAAGGAAAGTCTCCACCTCGAAGTGCGCTTCCGCACTTAACTGCGCACGCTTGGTGAGGTCTTTGTAGAGGTCGATGAGGATGGCGCCGAGTTGCCAGGCCCGCAGCACCTGCCCGTTTGAGAACAGCTGCTCGATCGGGAAATCGGGCGCGGCCTCTTCGACGATGCAGCCTAGTTGCTCGAACGTCTCGAGCGCCCCCCGGCACAAGTCGAGTAGCCCCGCCTCGAACGGCATGATGCGAGCAAACAGGTCGCCGCCCCAGGCGATGCGCTTGCCTTTGACCACATCGGTAAGGGGGACAGCGAACTGTGCCGGGTCTTCATGGATAGACAGCGGCACGCGCGCGTCGTAGCCAGACTGAACGCTGAGGAGCATCGCCAGGTCTTCCACCGTGCGGGCCATCGGTCCGATCATGCTCATGCCTGAGTTAAACAGGTCTGGAGCCTCTGCGGGTACGCGACCGTAAGCAGGGCGCAGCGCGAACACGTTGTTAAACGCGCCGGGGTTGCGCAGACTGCCGGTGTGATCAGTGCCGCTCGCCACCGGCAGCATCCGAAGCGCGACTGCGACGCCGGCACCTCCGCTGGACCCACCGCAGGTCTTGCTCAGATCGTAGGGATTGAGGGTCGTACCGAACACGGTGTTGTGGGTTTGCGAGCCGAGCGCGAACTCCGGCATGTTGGTCTTGCCGATGATGATCGCGCCTGCACTCTTCATACGTTCGACCACGATGGCATCGGCGGGAGCGATAAAATCCTTGAACAGCGGCGAGCCGCGCGTGAAGGGCATGCCTTTCACCGGCGTGTTGTCCTTCACTGCGTGCGGAAAACCATGCATCCAGCCGAGGTATTCGCCACGCGCGAGCTGTGCGTCGCGCTCGTTGGCCTGAGCCAGTGACGCTTCGCGCGGCTGCATCGAGACAATGGCGTTCACCTGAGGATTGAAAATCGAGATATGGTCGAGATAGGTAGTCATCACCTCGACGCAGGACACCTGTTTCGATCTAATAGCATGTGAAAGCCTGACGCCGTCCATCAAGACGATGTCGGAGACCACCTCGTAAGCCATCTCCTTGCGTTCCCTTGTGTCATGTATCGAGCCTCCGTGGCACTTTGGCGCCACCCCCTTGCCGGGAATACTAACAGGGCGTCTTTCCTCAGCGCAACGTGGATAACTGTAGGAACCATGTGAGGCCATACTCGACCTGAGCGAGGTCAAGCTTTGTCCCGCAGAGCGGCCATCTCACCCTGTGATCCGAAGGATGGCTTGGACGGGCAGATTCGGTTTCGGGTGAGGCTCCTGCGGCTTTAGTCAGGTATCCGCATCAGCATCACCTCGCGGGAATGGGAGGCGAATTCACGGCGCATCAGCACGGTTGCGGCGGCGAAGGTGGCAAGTGCGAGGCCGGCAGGGCCGGTCAGCCAGCCCAGGGCGGCAAGAGCGAAATAGATCGAGCGCAGGCCCCGGTTGAAGCTGCGCGCGGCGGTGATGTTGATCTCGGCCGCCTGACCGGCGCGGGGGTAGGCCAGGGGGTCTTGCGGGTGGTTCGGCACGGCGGCCATCATCACCGAACAATAGCCGAACAGCCGGTTTGACCAGACGAATTTCAGCAATGCATTGGCGAGAAATCCGACGACGAGCAGGATCTTCAGCGGAACGACCGCCGGGTCGGCCTGAACGCTGAGCGCGCCGGCAAGGTTGGTGACGGTGCCCACGTTGCCGATCATCGCCAGCCCGCCACCGATGGCAATCAGCGAAGCGGAGGCGAAGAACGCGGTGCCCTGCCGCAGGCTTTCGATCACGGTGGCGTCGAAGATGCGCGGCTCGCGGGTGACGAAGGTGCGCATCCAGTCGCGGCGATAGTCTTCCATCAGCACGGAAACCGAGGGGCGGGAGGCGGGCGGATGTTCGGTCAGCCAGCCGGTGACCAGCCAGGTCAGCAGGATGGCCGCGAAGGCCACGCCGTCGGGCAATGAAAACGGTCCAAGCAGGGCGAGCACATCCATGCGGGGAACAGTAGGGCTGGCATTTAAGCTTGTCATCGGCTTATATTGGTTATATTTCTTTACCAATCATCAGAGGGCGCTGACCCATGGACATGCCGCTGCCGGACCGCTCTATCCTGTCGCGCAAGGGGCGGATCGTCGCGCGCCTGCGTGAGGTTCTGCCAGCGGATGCCGTCATCGAGGATGCAGCCGAGGTGCGGGCCTACGAATGCGACGCGCTGAGCGCCTATCGCTGCCCGCCGATGGCGGCGGTGTTGCCAAGGACCACCGCCGAGGTGGCGGCGGTGTTGCGGCTGTGTTTCGAGGAGGGCGTGCCGGTGGTGCCGCGCGGATCGGGCACCTCGCTGGCGGGGGGGGCCTTGCCGACGGCGGATTGCGTGATCCTTGGGGTGGCGCGGATGAACGCGGTGCTGGAGACGGATTACGACAACCGCTTTATCCGGGTGCAATCGGGGCGGACCAATCTGAGCGTCACCGGGGCGGTCGAGGCGGAGGGGTTCTTTTACGCCCCCGATCCGTCAAGCCAGCTGGCCTGTGCGATTGCCGGGAACATCGCGATGAATAGCGGCGGGGCGCATTGCCTTAAATACGGGGTGACGACCAACAACCTCTTGGGCGTCACGCTGGTGCAGATGGACGGCACGGTGGTGGAAATCGGCGGGGCGTGGAGCGATGCGGGCGGGCTGGACCTGCTGGGCGTGGTCTGCGGGTCGGAAGGGCAACTGGGCGTGGTGACCGAGGCGGTGCTGCGCATCCTGCCGAAGCCCGAGGGTGCGCGGCCGGTGCTGATGGGATTTGACAGCAACGAGGTGGCGGGGGCCTGTGTGGCCGACATCATCAAGGCGGGCGTCTTGCCGGTGGCCATCGAGTTCATGGACCGGATGCTGATCCGCGTCTGCGAGGATTTTGCCCATGCCGGATATCCGGACTGCGAGGCGCTGCTGATCGTCGAGGTCGAGGGGTCGGACGCCGAGATCGACGAGCAGCTGGCGCTGATCAAGGCAATAGCGCTGCGGCACAACCCGGTGGCCTTGATCGAGGCGGCGGATGAGGGGCAGGCCAAGCGCATCTGGCTCGGCCGCAAATCGGCGTTCAGCGCGATTGGCAAGATCTCCGATTACATGTGTCTGGACGGGACCATTCCGGTGTCGAGCCTGCCTTACGTGCTGCGCCGGATCGGCGAGATGAGCGCGGAGTACGGGCTGGCGGTGGGCAATGTGTTCCATGCGGGCGACGGCAACATGCATCCCCTGATCCTGTATGACGCGAACAAGCCGGGCGATCTGGAGACCTGCGAGCGGTTCGGGGCCGAAGTTCTGAAGCTGTGTGTCGAGGTGGGCGGCTGCCTGACCGGCGAGCATGGCGTCGGCATCGAGAAGCGCGATCTGATGGGGGTGCAGTACACCCCCGAGGATATGGAGGCGCAGCTGCGGGTGAAGGATGTGTTCGATCCGAAATGGCTGTTGAACCCGGCGAAAGTGTTTCCCTTGGCGGTGACAGCGGCGCGGCGCGCCGGCTGACTGGGGCGGAGCGGGGGTTTCACACCCCCGCACCCCCGTGGGATATTTGTCCCAAGATGAAAGGCTAGGGTATGCGCCCGGAGACTGAGGTTGAGCTTGGCGAGATGATCCGGTCCAGCGATGGGCCGGTCGTGGTGCGCGGCGGCGGGACGCGGGCGATTGGCGAGGTTGCGGGCGCAGTGCTGGAGACGGGCGGGCTGTCGGGGGTGGAGGTGTACGAGCCGGGGGCGCTGACCCTGGTGGTGCGGGCGGGGACGCCTCTGGCCGAAGTGGAGGCGGTGCTGGCGGGCGAGCGGCAGCGACTGGCCTTCGAGGTGCCGGATCTGCGCGGGCTGTTGGGGCGGACCGGCGGGTCGACCATCGGTGGCGTGGTGGCGGCGAACGCCAGCGGGCCGCGCCGGGTGCAGGCGGGGGCATGCCGGGACAGTCTGTTGGGCGTGCGGTTTGTCGACGGCGCAGGGGTGGTCGTCAAGAATGGCGGGCGGGTGATGAAGAATGTCACCGGCTATGACCTGGTAAAGCTGATGGCGGGGTCCTGGGGCACGCTGGGGGTGCTGAGCGAAGTCAGCTTCAAGGTGCAGGCGGTGCCGGAAGCGGAGGCAACCTTGCGCTGCGAGGGACTGGAGGCGCGGGCGGCGGTGGCCGCTTTGGCGCTGGCCATGGGGTCGCCGTTCGATGTGTCGGGGGCGGCCTGGACGCCGGGCGGCGGGGCACTGGTGCGGGTGGAGGGGCTGGCCGGGTCGGTGGCCTATCGTTCGGGGGAATTGCTGAAGCGGTTGGGTGCGGGCTGGGCGCGGGTCGAAGCTGCGGCGCTGTGGCGGGATGTGCGGGATGTTGCCGCTTTTGCCGGGCGCGCGGGCACGGTGTGGCGGTTGGCGGTGAAACCATCGGATGCGCCCGAGGTGCTGGCGGCGCTGGGATCGCGGGTCAGGGATGTGGTGCTGGATTGGGCGGGTGGCCAGATGTGGCTGCTGGTGGACGAGGCAATGCCTGCGGCAGTGATCCGTGGGGCGCTGCGCGGGGGCCATGCGACGCGGGTGCGCGGGCAGGGGGACGGGCCGGCGTTCCAGCCCGAGGCGCCGGCGCTGGCGCGGCTGTCGGCGGGACTCAGGGCGACGTTCGATCCGCGCGGGATCCTGAACCGGGGGGTGATGGGCTGATGCAGACGGTTTTCACCCCCGAGCAGATGCAGGTTCCGGCGATTGCGCGGTCGAACGAGATCTTGCGGACCTGCGTGCATTGCGGGTTCTGCACCGCGACCTGTCCGACCTATCAGGTGCTGGGCGACGAGCTGGACAGCCCGAGGGGCCGGATTTACCTGATCAAGGACATGCTGGAGAAGGGCCGTCCGGCGGATTCGCAGACGGTCAAGCACATCGACCGCTGCCTGAGTTGTCTGGCCTGCATGACGACCTGCCCGTCGGGCGTGCATTACATGCATCTGGTGGATCATGCGCGGGACTATATCGAGGCGACCTACAAGCGGCCCTTCGTCGACCGGATGCTGCGGGCGGTGCTGGCGCGGGTGATCCCTTATCCGACGCGGTTCCGGCTGGCGCTGCTGGGGGCCAAGATTGCCCGGCCCTTTGCCTTTCTGCTGCGGGACAAGCGGTTGCGCGCGATGCTGGCGATGGCGCCGAAGGTGATCCCGCCGGTCAGCCGGAATGATGATCCGCAGGTGTTTGCGGCCGTGGGCGCGCGGCGGATGCGGGTGGCGCTGATGACGGGCTGCGCGCAAAAGGCGCTGAACACCGACATCAACGATGCCACGATCCGGCTGCTGACCCGGCTGGGGTGCGAGGTGGTGGTGGCGCGCGGTCAGGGCTGCTGCGGGGCCTTGACGCATCACATGGGCAAGGCGGCGCTGGCGCATGGGTCGGCGGCGGCGAATATCCGAGCGTTCATGGCGGAGAAGGCGGCGGGCGGCCTTGATGCGGTGGTGATCAACACCTCGGGCTGCGGGACGACGGTGAAGGATTATGGCCACATGTTCCGCAATGATCCGATCGCTGCGGATGCGGCAGTGGTCGCAGGGCTGGCGAAGGATGTGAGCGAGGTTCTGGTGACGCTGGGCCTGCCGGAGGGTGGGCCGAAGGGGCTGCGAGTGGCCTATCACGCGGCCTGTTCCTTGCAGCACGGCCAGCAGATCAAGACCGCGCCGAAGGATCTGTTGAAACGGGTCGGGTTCGAGGTGGTGGAACCGGCGGACAGTCATCTGTGCTGCGGCAGTGCAGGTACCTACAACCTGCTGCAACCCGAGATTTCGGCGCAGTTGCAGGCCCGCAAGGTGCAGACGCTGGAGGCGCGCAAACCCGATGTGATCGCGGCGGGCAACATCGGCTGCATGATGCAGATCGGGTCGGCCAGCGGGGTGCCGTTGGTGCATACGGTGGAACTGCTGGACTGGGCGACGGGCGGGCCGAAACCGCCTGCGCTGGGCTGACCGCTGCCGCGTTGCAGCGGGTCACAAAACCGCCCAAGTTCCGGGCTAGCGCGATGGCGCAGTGGTCGGAGGTTCGATGCGCTATCTGGTTCTGGCAATCGTGCTGTGGTCTGGCGTTCAGGCGGCTGTCGCGCAAGATGCGGCGATGGTCGGGTTGCAGACCGCTGACGATGCGCGCGGCTGGGATGCGGTTGGCAAG
>JAYSYZ010000060.1:0-2048 GCA_043727195.1 Paracoccaceae bacterium | reverse complement strand
GGACGAAGGCGGAACTGGTGGAAAACGCCACCCGCAACGCCCGCGAAAGCCTGGCCCGCCGGATGGCGGAATCGAGCACCCAGAACAAGCTGCTGTCCGGTCTGGCCGAGGCTTTCGATCTTGACGCCCCGCCGACGCGGATCGAGGTTTATGACAACTCTCACATCCAGGGTACCAATGCGGTCGGGGGTATGATCGTCGCGGGGGCAGAGGGGTTTCTGAAATCGCAGTACCGCAAGTACAACATCAAATCCGAAGCAGGGGCCAATTCCGACGATTTCGGCATGATGAAAGAAGTGCTGACCCGGCGTTTCGAACGACTTCTGAAGGAAGACCCGGATCGGAAAACCGATATGTGGCCCGACCTTTTGCTGATCGACGGCGGGGCGGGGCAGGTTTCGGCGGTGGCGGGGATCCTTTCGGAACTGGGGGTCGAAGACATCGCCATGGTGGGCGTGGCCAAGGGCATCGACCGCGACGCGGGGAAGGAAGAGTTCCACCGCCCCGGAGAACCGCCCTTTGCGCTAAAGATGAACGACCCGGTGTTGTATTTCGTGCAGCGGCTGCGCGACGAGGCGCATCGCTGGGCCATTGGCGCGCACCGGGCGAAACGGGCCAAGGCGGTGGGGGCAACGCCTCTGGACGATATCCCCGGCATCGGTTCCGCCCGCAAGCGTGCGCTTCTGGCGCATTTCGGGTCGGCCAAGGCAGTGGCGCGCGCAGGTTTGGGCGACCTGCAGGCGGTGGAGGGGATATCCGATGCGATGGCCAAAGTGATCGCCGATCACCTGAGCGCCCGGGGTTAGAGGCCGGTCAGAATCAGTTGACCACGAATTCGGCATGCAGCGCCCCGGCGGCATTGATGCTTTTCAGAATATCGATCATGTCATGCGGCGCCACCCCCAGCGCATTCAGCCCGGCAACCACATTTGCCAGATCGGTGCCGCCCGACACCTCGGCCAGCCCGCTGCCGCCCTTGCCGATGTCGCTGCGGGTGCGGGGCACGACGACCGTTTCACCCTCGCTGAACGGGTTCGGTTGCACCACCATCGGGCTTTCCTCGATCCGGAGTGTCAGGTTGCCCTGCGCCACCGCCACCCGGCTGATGCGCACATCCGCCCCCATCACGATGGTGCCGGAGCGCTGGTCCACCACCACCCGGGCCCGGGTTTCCGGCTCGACCAGGATCCCTTCGATGCGGCTGAGGACATGGGCGGGGGACCGCATGTCTGCCCCCGCGATGTCGATGGCGACGGTGCCGCTGTCCAGCATCTGGGCGATGCTGCGGCCGAATTCGGCGTTCACCGCCCGCTCGATACGTTCGGCAGTGGTGAAATCCGCCGTTTTCAGCGCCATGCGCAACATGGTCAGGCCGGCGAAATCGAACTCCACCTCCCGCTCCACCCGGGCGCCAGAGGGGATCACCCCCGCCGTCGGCACACCCTGCGTGACGCTGGCCGCCGCACCTTCGGCAGTGACGCCGCCGGCGATGATGGTGCCCTGTGCCACCGCATAGATCTGCCCGTCCGCGCCGTTCAGGGGTGTCATGATCAGGGTGCCGCCCAGCAGGCTTTTCGCGTCGCCGATGGCCGAAACGGTGACGTCGATCCGCCCGCCTGCCCGTGCGAAAGCGGGCAGCGACGCCGTGACAAAGACGGCGGCAACGTTTTTTGGCCGGAACTCCTCTCCCGTCACGTTGGCGCCAAGGCGTTCCAGCAGATTTGCCATGATCTCTTCGGTGAACGGCGCGTTGCGGATGCCGTCACCGGTGCCGTTCAGGCCCACGACCAGACCGTAGCCCACCAGATCGTTGCCGCGCACACCGTCGAATTCGACCAGATCCTTGATGCGGATCGGCTCGGCCAGTGCGGCGGTGGCACAAAGGACCTGGAAAAGGATCAGTCGGATCATCGGATATACTCGGCAAGGCTGAGGCGCTGCACGCGCGAGGTGATGAGGTAAAGCGATTCAAGCTGGGCCTGCACCGTTTCAAGCCGGGTGGCGGCCTCGTAGGGATCGACCGAGCCGATATCGGAGCGCAGGATTTT
>JAYSYZ010000059.1:0-5019 GCA_043727195.1 Paracoccaceae bacterium | reverse complement strand
GTTTTCCACCACCTTGCGCGATGGTTTTCCGGAAATCGCCACAACCAGCCCGACACCGCAGGACGAATGCTCGTCTTCGGCCTTGTACAGCCCGTTGGCATCCAGCCAGGCACGCTTGGCCTCTTCGGCGGCGACCCAGGCGTCATCATAGTTCATCGCGCATCTCCCTGCACAAAGGGGTTCTTCTGTTCATATTCCGCCTGGGTCGCGCGCTTGTGTGCGCCCTCCAGCCGGATCGAGGCCATGGCCCGGTCGCAATAGACTTCAGACCGCAACGGCCAATGCCGCGCCGCGTCGAAAAGCCCCGGCATCAGCTCGTAAGTATCGGCACCGGTGTCGCGCATCCACAGATGGCTGCCGCAAACCGTGCAAAACGCCCGCTCGGCAAAATCGGACGAAGCGTATCGCGTCACCGGGCCGGTCACCGTCACCCCCGCCGCATCGGCGTTGAAACACACGAACAGCCCACCCGACCAGCGCTGGCACATCCGGCAATGGCAGGCCCCCGGACGCGGCACATGCGCACCACTTACACGGATGTTCACAGCGCCGCACAGGCAATGGCCTTCGACCGCATCGCTCATGGCAAGGCCTTCACAGGGACGACTGGGTCAGGCGTCTGGGTCGACGACATCACGGTGTCGCAGTCAAAAATCGGCTCGGTTGACGTGAACCCCGGCTCACCCGGAAAGATGAAATCGACCGGGCTGCCGTCCAGCGGCAAGAAGTTGCCATCACCCGGGTCCCATTCCGAAGGACCGGAGAAAAACAGCCGCCATTCCCGATGGACGAACTCATTGCCGCGCGACCGGCGCAGGATATTGCCCGCGGCGTCGGTCTCGGTAAACTCGAATTCAGTCTCGCTCAGGGTGATGCCGTCGATCACGATCGCCCGTCCGGTCAGCCGGTCATACCCGGTTGCGCGGGACGCGGTTCCGTCATCACGCGACAAACCGAAATCGAAACGGTCGATCCCGGCGGACAAAAGTTCCGAAAACGATGACGGATCGGCAGAGCCTGCATCCAGCGTCTGGCGCACCGGTGGATTGACGTCGAAACTCTCCACCCACTGCGCTTCGTTATCGATCCGCGATTGGAAGAACAGCCCCTCCTGGTCAAAATCCGCCCGCCACTTGTCGCCATGCGGATCGGCAACGCAGCGATAATGCTGCGACACCCGGCAGCCCTTGGCCTGCACCGTCATATAGACCTCGCAACCTTGGGGCGCTGTCCAGCTTCCGGCCGCAGCCGGGCCGGTCGAGGCCCCAAGCAGGGCAAAGATCACGATGTTCCGCATTGCTGTTCCACCCGACCAAGATGGGTCACTTTCTCTGACCCTTTGACTTTTCGACACTGACGGTACTGCCAGACGCCTGCCATACACCCGCCAGACACAATCCAGACAGCTACTCCGCCGCCACCGCTTCGGGCTGCCTCAGATAGGCCATGATCGCCTCTGCCGCCTCGCGCCCGTCACGGATCGCCCAGACGACGAGGCTGGCTCCGCGCACGATATCACCGGCCGCATAGACGCCCGGAATGCTGGTTTCATGTGTGCGGAAATCCGCCTTGATCGTACCCCAGCGGGTGACCTTCAGTTCCGGCACGTTCCACAAGCTGGGCAGCGCTTCCGGATCGAACCCCAGCGCCTGGATCACCAGATCGGCAGGCTCCACATAATCGGCGCCCTCGATCACCTCAGGGGCTTGCCGCCCGGTTGCATCCGGCGCCCCAAGGCGCATCTTCTGCACCATGACGCCGTCAACTTCGATGCCGCCAGTAAACCCTTTTGGCGCAGAAAGCCAAACGAAATCAACGCCTTCTTCTTCCGCATTTGCCACTTCGCGCTGGCTGCCCGGCATGTTTGACCGGTCTCTGCGGTACAGGCACTTGACGCTCAGCGCCTCCTGCCGCACAGCGGTGCGCACACAATCCATCGCCGTATCACCACCGCCGATCACCACCACCCGTTTGCCGGCGGCATTCAACGCGCCATTGTCAAAGGCCGCCACGTCATCGCCAAAGCATTTGCGGTTCGAGGCGGTAAGATAATCCAGCGCTTTGACCACGCCCGCCGCACCCACGCCCGGTGCCTCAATATCGCGGGATTTGTAGACCCCGGTGGCGATCAGCACTGCGTCATGGCGCCCGCGGATCGCGTCAAAAGTAATGTCCTCGCCGACCGTGCAGTTCAGCACGAACTGGACGCCGCCTTGTTCCAGCTGTGCAATGCGTTGCATGACCACGGGTTTTTCCAGCTTGAACCCTGGGATGCCATAGGTCAGCAACCCCCCCGCGCGGTCGTAGCGGTCATAGACTGTCACCTGCACACCCTTCTTGCGCAGCACGTCTGCCGCCGCAAGGCCGCCCGGTCCGGCTCCGATGATGGCAACGCTTTCACTGCGTTCGGCGTGGGGCTGAATCGGTTTCACCCACCCCATTTCCCACGCGGTATCTGTCAGATATTTCTCGACGGCGCCAATCGTGACGGTGCCGTGCCCGGACTGTTCGATCACGCAATTGCCTTCGCACAGCCGGTCTTGCGGGCAAATGCGACCGCAGATTTCCGGAAAGGTGTTGGTGGCCTGGCTCAGCTCATAAGCCTCCTGCAGGCGGCCTTCGGCGGTCAGTTTCAGCCAGTCGGGGATGTTGTTGTGCAGCGGGCAATGCGACTGACAATAAGGAACGCCACACTGGCTGCAGCGCCCCGACTGTTCCGCCGCCTTCTCTGCCGCGAACTCCCGATAAATCTCGCCGAAATCCTGCGCGCGCATATTGGCCGCGCGCTTCTCGGGGGTTTCCTTGCCCAAGGTCACGAATTTCAGCATCTTCTGCATCGCCACAGCGCCGCCTCCCATCAGATCTTCCGGGACTGCCTGCCTACAAGCCTTCAATTGAAAATAAAAGGCAGTAATGCTTACCTAATTAGTCGTTTTTACAGTCAGTGCTACGCTATTTTTCTCGGACGACCACTTTTTAGGTCAGCATACGTTCCTTATCTGGTCAAAACCCAGCGGCAAGCAGAGAAAGGGCTACCGATCCGATAATGATTCGCCACCACCCGAACAGCGCAAAGCCGTGACTGCTCAGATAGGCCAGCACCCATTTCACCACCAGCAAAGCCGTGATGAACGCCACCGCGAAACCAACCGCGATGTCGGACAAAGCGCCGAAATCCAACGCGTTGCGATTGACATACAGATCATAGGCAAACGCACCCGCCATCGTCGGCATCGACAGAAAGAAGGAAAACTCCGCCGCTGCGCGCTTGCTGACGCCCAGCATCAGCGCTCCGACGATCGTAGCACCCGACCGACTGACCCCGGGCACCAACGCAAAGCACTGAAATATGCCGATGGCCAGCGCCTTGCGGAACGGCAGCGCCATCGCGTCGTCATGGATCGGTGCCGGGGCAAGTCTGTCCACGAACAACAAGACGACCCCGCCAACGATCAGCATGACAGCGATCAACATCGGCGTCTCGAACAACACCGTCTTGATGAAATCATGTGCCAGCACGCCGAGTACCGCCGCCGGAAAAAAAGCAATCAAGACCGAAAACAGCGCCCGGCGCGAGGAAAGTTCGCTTTGTAGGGTCGAAAACACTTGCCAAAGTCGCGCAGCGTAAATCGACAGGATCGCCAAAACGGCACCCAGCTGTATGACGATTTCAAAGGTTTTACCTTTGCTTTCAAAGCCAAGAAAATGTCCCGCCAGCAGCAAGTGGCCAGTCGATGACACCGGGATGAATTCGGTCAGCCCTTCAATCAGGCCCAGACACGCGGCGACAAAAGTGTTGCTCAAGGCTCAGCTCTTGCGCAGATTCTTGGCGGATTCTTTGATCGCGGCGTATTGGCCCGAAGGGCGGTAGCGCCACAGGTATTCCGGCAAAACCGCCTCCATCGCCGTCGGCGCGATGCCAAGATCGGGGAATCCGCGCGCTCCGGGCGCGACAACGTTGTCGCGGCGCAGGTTCTTGACCTGATCACGCGTAATCAACCTGTTCTCGACCAGGCCGAGCGTGATCGCCTGCAGCATGTCAAAGCCAAAGCCCATGATCCGCGCCAAGAAAAACGGCACATTCACCACCAGCCTGCGCCGCCGGATCACCCGCAGCATCCGTGCCATAAGACCGCGGAAAGTGTCCACATCCGGGCCACCCAGTTCGTAGATTCCGGGTGCCGTCTTGCCCAAAACTCCGAGCACTGCCGCTTGCGCGACGTCGTCAACATAGACCGGCTGGAACCGCGTGTTCGCCCCGACAACGGGCAGAACAGGGCCAAGTCTGCTCATCGCGGCGAAACGGTTGAAGAAGCCGTCCTCGCTGCCGAAGATGATCGACGGCCGCAGGATCACTGCCGTCGGAAAGGCCGCCAAAACCGCAGCCTCGCCATCAGCCTTGCTCCGGGCATAGGCGCTGTCGGAGGCAGGATCGGCGCCGATGGCAGAAACATGAACCAAAGTGCCCGCGCCTTCCTCGGCGGCAAGGCGGGCGATGCGCCCGGCGCCGTCGGCCTGCACCGCGTCAAAGGTATTGCGGCCAGATCGGTTCAGGATGCCAACGCAGTTCACCACCGCATCGGCCCCCCGCAACAAGGACCGGACGCTTGCATCATCGCGGATATTACAGGCCATCGGCTCCACTTGCCCGACCGAGCCATAGGGTTTTACAAAAAGCGCATCATTCGGGTTCCGGACGGCCACGCGGACCCGCCACCCCTCTTTCGCCATTCGCCGCGCGATATAGCGGCCCACAAACCCGGAACCGCCGTAAATAGTGACAAGCTTGGTCATGGGTTGCTCCCGCCCGTGCCGACTGAGGCCTGCAAAACTCCGCGGATGATTATCCCTCGTCCTATCGCCGGGCAAGGCCAAACAACCGAGGCGAAAATTGTGACCGGCCCGTTGACAGTGCTAGAGCCGGTCGTTACATCGCGGCTCACGACATCGCCCAGATGGCGGAATTGGTAGACGCGCTGGTTTCAGGTACCAGTGTTGCAAGACGTGGAGGTTCGAGTC
>JAYSYZ010000058.1:0-5020 GCA_043727195.1 Paracoccaceae bacterium | reverse complement strand
GCGCAGCGGCGGCCCCCCTGCGGGCGCAGGACGACGGCCCGCTTTCGGCCATCGACTGGCTGTCGCAGTCGATCACCACGCCCGCCTCGGCAAATTCGGCAGGCGGCAGTGCGGTGACCGAACCGCCGGTGACCGAACAGGGAGGCGCGCTGCCAGACCCGGTCGCCACAACCGCGCTCGACGGCCCCTCGCCCGACAGCGTCGGCCTGATTCCGACCGCCGTGTCCGGCTTGCCGCGCAAGCTTTGGGGTGCGGGCCTGACGCGCGAGATTGCCGCCCGCCTGACCGCTGATCAGGACGACACGCTGCCGGCGCTGCGCCAGTTGTTCCTGACGCTTCTCCTGGCGGAACTGGACGCCCCGGTGGATGCCGGCGGCTTGGGCGACCTGCTGCGCGCCCGCATCGACAAGCTTCTGGCGCTGGGTGCCCTTGAACAGGCCGCCGCCCTGATCGAGGCAGCCGGGGCGACCACCCCCGACATGTTCCGCCGTGCCTTTGACGTGGCCCTGCTGACCGGCGCCGAAGACCGCGCCTGCGACGCCATCCAATCGGCCCCGGACCTCGCCCCCACCCTGCAGGCGCGCATCTTCTGCCTTGCCCGCTCGGGCGACTGGGATACCGCCGCGCTGACCCTGCACACCGCCGAAGCGCTGGGTCAGATCACCGCCGATCAGGCGCATCTGCTGGCGCGTTTTCTGGACCCAGACCTGTTCGAAGGCGAACCGCCGCCACCCGCGCCGAAACCGGTGACCCCGCTTGACTGGAAGATGTTCCAGGCGATCGGCGAGCCTTTGCCAACCGACGGCCTTCCCGTGGCCTTTTCCTACGCCGATCTGGGCACGCAAGCCGGGTGGAAATCGCGGATCGAGGCGGCAGAACGTTTGACCCGCGGCGGCACGATCGCGCCAAACGTGATCCTCGGACTTTACACTGACAGCGAGGCGGCGGCTTCCGGCGGGGTGTGGGACCGCGTCGATGCCTTTCAGGCTTTCGATGCCGCGCTGACCGCCCGCGACGCGGCCCGCGTGGCGGCGACCCTGCCACCGGTCTGGGCACGGATGCAGGAGGCTGAACTGGAAGTGCCCTTCGCCGTCCTGTTCGGCAAGGCGCTGATAGACATACCCCTCACCGGTCAGGCGGCCGCCATCGCGTTCCGCGTCGGCCTCCTGTCGCCCTACGCCGAAACCATCGCCGGCCGTCACCCGCCTGCCGATGCGACCGAGGCTTTCCTTGCCGCCCTCGCCACCGGCAATCTGACCGCAGCCGCCGCACCCGACAGCCTTGGCCGCGCCATTGCCGAAGCGTTTCGCGCCCCCGTCCCTTCGGCCGAGGCGCGCTTGCTTGTCGAGGCCAACCGCACGGGCGAAGCAATCCTTGTCGCCATCAGCAATATTGGCAGGGGTGTGCAGGGCGATTTGCGCGGGGTGACCGAAGGGTTGTCGCTGCTGCGGCTCGTCAATCTTGAAAGGGTCGCCCGGCGCTGCGCGTTGGAACTGATGATCCTTGAACGCCGGGGCTGACCGATGCCCGCCCCCCCTCCAGCCGACGCCAACCGATGGATTTCCTCATTTCTTGATGCCCAGGCCGCCGATCTGGGCGCCGCGCGCAACACCCTGCTCGCCTATGGCCGCGACCTCGTGGATTATGCCGGTTGGCTGGCCCGGCGCGGCGGCGGCGTGGCCACCGCCGACCGGCCGACCGTCGAGGCATATCTGATCTTTTGCGATGCGCAGGGCCTGTCAAAGGCCACCCGCGCGCGCCGCCTGTCGGCAATTCGCCAGCTGTACCGCTTTGCCTTTGACGAAGGTTGGCGCAGCGACAATCCTGCACTCAGGATCACCGGCCCCGGCAAGGTGCCGCGCCTGCCCAAAACGCTGGCGCTGGATGAGGTTGCCCGTCTGATCGACGCCGCCCGCAACACGGGCCGCACCCCGGGCGACCGGCTGCGCAATGCAGCACTGTTCGAGGTTTTGTATGCCACCGGCATGCGGGTAACCGAACTTGTCACCCTGCCCGTGGCGGCGGCGCGGGGTGATCCGCGCATGATCCTGGTGCGCGGCAAGGGCGACAAGGAACGCCTTGTGCCGCTGTCGACGCCCGCCCGTGCCGCGCTGGCCGGCTGGCTGGCACACTGCGACGCCGACGCAGAGGCCGCGCGCAAGGCGGGGCAGCCCCCGTCGAAATTTCTGTTTCCCGGGCCGGGGGCTGCGGGCCATATGACGCGTCAGCATTTTCACCTGATGGTCAAGGAAAGCGCCGCCCTTGCCGGGATCGACCCCGCTCGCGTCACCCCCCACACCCTGCGCCACGCCTTTGCCACCCATCTTCTGGCGGGCGGGGCCGACCTGCGGGTGATCCAGACGCTGCTGGGCCATGCCGACATTGCCACCACGGAAATCTACACCCATGTGCTGGACGACCACCTGAAGGATCTGGTCCTGACCCGCCACCCGCTTGCCCGCAAGGGCTGACCCGCGCACCGCACCCAAGGAAACCGATGCAATCCGCCATGCTCGACACGACCTTCTGGCTCACCTCCGCCGCCATTGTGGGCCTTGTTGCCCTGTCGGCGTTGTTTGCGGGATCAGAGACGGCGCTGACCGCCTCGTCCCGCGCCAAGCTGAAAGCGCTGGCAGACAAGGGGTCGCGCGGCGCACATTCGGCGATGATCGTCACCAAAGACCGCGAGCGGATGATCGGCGCCCTGCTGCTTGGCAACAACATCGTCACCATCCTGTCGGCGTCACTGGCGACCGCCCTGCTGACCCGGATGTTCGGCGGCAGCGGCGTGGCCATCGCCACGCTGATGATGACAGCCCTGGTGCTGATCTTTGGCCAGGTGATGCCAAAGACCGTTGCGATCACCTTTCCCGAAGCCGTCGCCACCCGCGTGGCCCCTATCGTGCGGCCGATCATCCTGTTGTTTTCCCCCCTCGTCCGGCTGACCCGGGCGCTGGTGCGTGGAATCCTGCGCCTTGTCGGCCTGAAGGCCGATCCCGGCGGCCAGATGCTGGCCCTGCGGCAAGAGATCGCCGGGGCCATCGCGCTGGGCCATTCCGGAGGCGCGGTGGAAAAGGAAGACCGCGACCGCCTGCTTGGTGCGCTTGACCTCAGCCACCGCACCGTCGATGCGATCATGCGCCACCGCCGCCAGATCGAGATGATTGACGCCGACCACAGCCCCGACGAGATCATCACCCAGGTCCTCGCCTCGCCGCACACCCGCCTGCCGGTTTATCGTGGCACGGATGAAGACATCCTCGGCGTCGTGCATGCCAAGGATCTGTTGCGCGAGGTTGACCGGCTGGTGCGCGGCGATGCCGGCACGGCCGACGGGATCCGTCATCTCGACATCGTCAAGGTGGCGATGAAACCCTATTTCATCCCCGACACCACCACGCTTGACGAACAGATGCGCGAGTTTCTGAAACGGCGCACCCATTTCGCACTGGTGGTCGACGAATACGGCGGCTTGCAGGGCCTGATCACGCTGGAAGACATTCTGGAAGAGATCGTCGGCGACATCACCGATGAATTCGACGTCATCTTGAAGGATTCGCTTCTCAGCCGGTCCGAGGATGGCGCCTATCTGATCGACGGCGCGATGACGATCCGCGACCTGAACCGCGCCACCGACTGGCGGCTGCCGGATGACGAGGCCAATACCATCGCAGGTCTGGTGATCCACGAAGCCCAGATGATCCCCAGCGAGGGTCAGGTGTTCAGCTTTCACGGTTTCCGGTTCGACGTGGTTGCCAGACGCGAAAACCGCATCACCCGGCTTAAACTTCGGCCGCTCTGACCGCTGGTATGCGTCCGGACTGACCGCTATCGGTTCCATCGCCAGGGCAGCAGATCGTCGACCTTTGTAATCTTGTAGTCCGGATGCGGGCGAGGGTATCGGCGAGCCAGGCGTGGGGATCCACGGCGTTGAGTTTGGCCGTTTCGATCAGAGTGTAGGCGATGGCGGCGGCCTTGCCGCCTGCCTCGGAGCCGACGAAGAGGTAGTTCTTCCGGCCGAGGGCGATGGCGCGCATGCCGCGTTCGGCCGCGTTGTTGTCCAACTCAAGAATGCCGTTGTCGAGGTAGGGGCGCAGGCGTTCCATGCGGGTGAGCGCGTATCGGATTGCTCCGGCCAGCGGGGATTTGCCAGAGATCGTGGTGAGTTGCATGGCCAGCCATCGCTTCAGATCGTCGAAGACCGGGGCGGCATGGGCACGTCGCAGTTCGGCGCGGCGATCCGGCGGGGAGCCTCTGGCCTCTTTCTCGACGGCATAGAGCTGCGCGATCCGGCCTATGGCCTCTTCGGCAATGGGGGAGCCCTGCGACCGGTGGATGTCGACAAACTTGCGCCTGACATGGGCCATGCAGGCAACCTCTCGGATGGCGCCAGAGCGGTAGAGGTCTATGAGCCCGGCATAACCGTCGGCATGCATCCAGCCGCGGTAGCGGGCGAGGTGGTCCTTCGGGTGCTGGCCCTTGCGATCACCGGAGAACCGATACCAAGCGGCGGGCGGAGCGTCCCCGCCCCAGGGGCGTTCGTCGCGGGCATAGGTCCAGAGCCGTGCGGTCTGGGTCTTGCCGGTGCCGGGGGCGAGCATACTGACGGGCGTGTCATCGGCAAAGATCGCCTCGGCCGACAGGACATGTCGCCCGATAGCCTCGGCCAGCGGCTCCAGCAGGGCGGTCGTCTTGCCGACCCAGTCAGCCAGCGTGGAACGGTCAAGATCGAGCCCTTCCCGGTCGAAGATCTGGCTCTGGCGGTAAAGCGGAAGGTGGTCGGCATATTTGCTGACCAGCACATGGGCCAGCAGACCCGGCCCGGGGCGGCCGCGTTCGATCGGGCGCGACGGCAGCGGAGACTGAACGAAGCGCTCACAGCAGGCGCAAGTCAGCCGGGGCCGGACAATCCGGTTCACGATGGTGAGGCATCGAACGCCATCGGTCCGAGAGAGATGCCGAACGCCCGGCACGTATTCCAGCTCCTCGGTCACATCTTCCCCGATCCGGCGCAGGCGCC